>JAYEGQ010000247.1:0-9769 GCA_034659095.1 Thermotogota bacterium | reverse complement strand
GCGCTCTTCTTTATTACAACTGTCTTTTTATCTCCAAATAACTTCGCCAATAGCTTAAAAAGGAGGAAAAGAACAACGAAAGCAAAAAAAACAACGCTGATACCTACTAATGAAATGGTTCCTACATTCATCGAATCAACCCTTTAGTCCTCAATTTATAAAGGAATATTTCCATGTTTTTTATCCGGAGCGGCCTCTGCTTTTGTTTCGGTTATCTTGATGGCCTTATACAATTGTTTTCTGACTTCCTCAGGAGAAATAACAGCATCTACATATCCTCTGAATGCAGCTTGATACGGGTTAGCAAAGCGTTTCTTGTAGTCTTCAATCTTTTCTTTTCGTGTAGCTTCCGGATTTTGAGCGCTTTCGATCTCTTTTCTAAATATGACATTAGCAGCGCCTTCCGGACCCATTACTGCTATCTGAGCCGTTGGTAAGGCAAATACCAAATCAGCTCCCAAATGCTGACTTCCCATGGCAATATAGGCTCCCCCATAAGCTTTTCTCAAGATTAATGTAATCTTTGGAACCGTTGATTCACTGTAGGAATAAAGTAATTTCGCGCCGTGTCTGATAATTCCGTTGAATTCTTGATTTGTTCCAGGTAAAAAGCCGGGAGTATCCACAAAAGTCAAGATAGGAGTATTAAAGGCATCCAAAAATCGAATAAATCGTGCCCCTTTATCAGAGGCATTGATATCAAGACTACCAGCCCACACATTTGGCTGATTGGCAATGATACCTACTGTATGCCCGCCTATTCTGGCAAACCCCGTAACTATATTTTTCGCATATAAGGCATGGACTTCAAAAAAAGTGTCGTTATCAACAGCGCTTCTAATGACATCTCTCACATCATAACCCTTTTTCATGTCCGCTGGTACGATCTGTGAAATGTCAGCTAAATTTGAAAAATCATATGATTGTTCGTTTTTTGCCACATCCGGTTGTTCTAAATTATTGGAGGGGAGAAAGTCGACTAAATCTCTGCAAAGTTTTAATGCACTTTCATCAGAATCGGCAATAAAATGAGCATTCCCACTTTTAGTATTGTGAACGGTTGCACCACCAAGTTCTTCTTGTGATACTTCTTCACCGGTTACGGCTTTAATCACTTGTGGTCCTGTAATGAACATCTTTGCGTTTTTATCAACCATTATAACAAAATCTGTAATTGCAGGGGAATATACCGCACCTCCGGCACATGGTCCCATAATAATTGATATTTGGGGGATTACCCCTGAAGCGCGGGTGTTTCTAAAAAAGATACCTCCATAACCAAACAAGGCATCTACGGCTTCTTGTATTCTTGCTCCTCCTGAATCGTTGATTCCAATTACAGGAATTCCCATTTTTAATGCAAGATCCTGCATTTTCATTATTTTTTTAGCGTGCATCTCACCAAGAGATCCTCCCATGACGGTAAAATCCTGTGAGAAAACAGCTACTTTTTTTCCGTTAATTGTCCCTATACCTGTTACTACTGCATCAGCGGGTATTTCCTTTTTTTCCAAACCAAAATTGTCACATCTGTGTTTAACGAATTTATCAATTTCAACAAAAGAATTTTCATCCAATAAAATGGAGATTCTTTCTCTTGCGGTTAATTTTCCGCTTTTGTGCTGTTTTTCAATTCGTTTTTCTCCTCCGCCTTGTTCAATTTTCTCGCTTTTTTGATTAAACGAATTGATTAATTCATTCATTGTTGACATTTTTTCTCATCCTTTCCATTAATGATCAGCTTCAACTAATTCTAAAAGAACGCCGTTGGTGCTCTTCGGGTGTAGAAATGCTACTTTTGTTCCATGTGCCCCTTTTTCCGGCTCTTCAGACAAAAGTCTGTATCCCTTTTCTTTTAACGATTTCATAGTTTCTTTTATGTTTTCCACATGTAGTGCAATATGGTGGATGCCCTGTCCCTTTTTTTCCAAAAATTTTGCTATGGTACTCTTTTCCGAAGTGGGTTCCAACAATTCAATCATCGAATCTCCTGCTTGAATAAAAGCAGTTTTTAATGCCCTGTCAGTTATTTCTTCAATCCCTTTGAAATCCATGTCCAGTACATCTTTGTAAAGTTTTAACGATTCGTCTATCGATTTCACGGCAATGCCAATGTGATCGATCTTAGTTACACTCATCTTCATCCTCCCGTTTAAAGTTACGCAAATTATAGCACATTCATTTTTCAATACCCTCTCTGGCTTGCACACCTTGTTGATAATAGTGTTTAATTTCTTTCATTTCAGTAACAAGATCTGCCACTTCGATCAATTCAGTCGGAGCGTATCTTCCCGTAATGATCACTTCTGTTTTTTCGTGTTTTTCTCTAAGTAATTTCAGAACATCTTCTACCTCAAAGAGTTTATAGAAGAGTGCGATATTTAATTCATCCATAACAACGATATCGAAGTCACCTGATTTAATTTTCATATGGAGATCCTTCAATCCTTCACGTGCTAATCGGATGTCTTCTTCGTCTGGATCTTTTCGGATAAAACAGTTTCTTCCATATTGTTTAATCTCTAATTGCCGTAAAAATTGTGGCGCCTTTAGTTCACTGTATTTCATTCCTTTAACGAATTGCCCAAAAAAGACCTTTTTTCCGGCGCAAACTGCTCTTAGGCTTAACCCGAGCGCTGCCGTTGTCTTTCCTTTTCCATTACCGGTATAAATTTGTACGTATCCTTTCATAATAGCCTCCTTTACTGATAAAGCAGATTACTAAAACAGCATCATTATAAAATGAGCTGATATCCCTGCGATTAAACTACCTATTGTATGACTTAATATGGCTTTGTTTGTAAGATTTCTATTCTTCCTCCGTCTAAAATAGAAGTTAATAAACGATGAAAGACACTACCTTCTCTTACTGTTCTTTTTTCTATAATTTGTGAAGAGTCTTCTATATTAAGATTTTCTTCTCCCAATTCTTTTTTCGTGAAATGTGCCATTAATCTAACGCTTACTATGCTGCCGATTAGAGCTCCTAAGTCCCCAATTAAGACAGGCAAAAATACAGAATGACCAATTTTCGTACTTTGCGCAAACATATATGTTGTTATTAATAATCCCATACCAAAGGATGTACCAAGATTACATAATAAGGGTAATTGCAATTTTTTGAAGAATTTTAGGAATTGTCGGTCTTTTGTAAGGCTAATAATTGCCGGGTTGTCTGAGAAATATTGAGCAAAAAGATTAAAAGGAAGAAAATTCCTTCATAATTACCGGATTTAATTCTTCTTTTCGGCTGTTTAAACTTTCTAATGTTTAACGCCCCCTTTTCGAAAAAGTCATTTCCAAGCTATTTTACAATAAATTTGATTCTTTTCAAAAAGCTAGAGGCACTATTCAAAAAACTATTGTCTTGTTTTTCAGGGCAGTCTTTTATGACTCATGGTAGATGAAAAAAAGTGTTTTTTTACAGAGAAAATGCAAAACTTTTCATGTTATAAAAGAATAAAAGACCCTGTAAAGGGTCTTTATGATACCTTGGAATTTTTAGTTATAAGATCAACTACATCTCCAACTGTTTCAATCCCGTTGAGTTCTTCAAGCTCAATTCTTGTGTCTAAGGCTTTTTCCAAATCCATTGCCAAATCAACTAATTCTAAAGAGGTTGCATCTAAATCATCTGCAAGATTTGAATTTTCAGAAATTTCTACGTCTTCTAAATCTAAGTTTTCAATTAGGGTTTCTTTTACCTTACTAAATACTTCTTCTCTATTCATAAACTTTCTCCTTTCATTCTTTTTGTTATTTAAATCCTAACATAAGACGCGCTTTTGTACATAACTTCTCCCTGCAAGTTATTTTTCCGGAAACAAAATATATTGTCTCTCTCTTTTCTTCTAACTTTACTTCGTATATTAATACATCGGAGGGTCTAATTTCTCTTTTAAAACGTGCTTTGTCTATCCCCAAGAAGAGTGGGACAATGGATTTGTCCAATTCTTCTTTATATTTATTTTTAAGGAAAATGCCAGCAACTTGCGCTAATCCTTCGACCTGAAGAACACCCGGCATGATAGGGTAGTCAGGAAAATGGCCTTGAAAAAAGGGCTCATTAATTGTACAATTCTTTTGTGCGATAATCTTCTCGTCTGTCATTTCCCTTACCAAATCAACAAACAAAAAAGGATATCTATGGGGTAATAATTTTTTTATTTCGTCTATAGTTATCATGGACATCAAACCACCTCAACGATAATTGAGGCATTTTGACCACCAAAACCAAAGGAGTTTTTCATGAACCTTTTTATTTTCTGTTCCTTCTTTTGATAGACAAAATTGAGGTCTTTAAGAATATCATCCGGTTCTTTCAGATTCGGCATCCCGTGGACAAATCCTTCTTTCGCTTGCAAAATTCCTGCAATGGTTTCTATTGCACCTGAACCTGCTATCGTATGACCTATTAATGTTTTAGTTGATTGTATTAAGGTTTTGTGATTTATAAAAACACTTTGTATCGCTTTCCCCTCTGAATTATCACCAACCGGTGTACCTGTCCCGTGAGTATTGATTAGATCAATTTGATCGGCGGATATTTTCCCCGAATCTAAAGCACGTTTTATTGCAAAAGCAGGGCCTTTGCCGTTAGGATCCGAGGCACTGTAATCATGTGCATCTGCTGACATGCCATATCCTAAAAGATACCCGTAAATCGGGGCATTTCTTTTTAGAGCATGTTCTTCACTTTCCAAAATGATAACTCCACTGCCCTCACTCATAACAAAGCCATCACGATCTTTGTCAAACGGTCTGCTGGCCTTTTCAGGTTCATCATTTCTTTTGGATAAAGCCATCATGTTTGAAAAACCAATGATTCCGGGGAGCGTCACTGCTGCATCAACTCCACCGGTTATGGCAACATCACATTTTTGAGTTTCGATCAACATGGCTCCGGTAATTAGTGAATGGAGTGAAGAAGCACAGGCACTTACGGGAGCAAAATTCGGACCATTTAACCCATATTCCATTGCAATCACGCCTGCCATCATATTGGTAATGATCATGGGTATCAAAAAGGGACTGACATATCTGGGGCCATTTTTGTATAATTCATAAAATTCTCTCATTTCTGTATGGACCCCACCAATACCGGAAGAAACGGTAACTGCACCTGATTCCTTCCAATCATCAACGGCATTCAACCCGGCATCTTCAAAGGCTTCTTTAGTCGCCGCCAGTCCAAGTTGAAGAAAACGATCAAATTTTTTTGCCTTTCGCCTGTCCATATACAACTTTGGGTTAAAATCATGAATTTCACCGGCTATCTTTACCGGAATCTGACTTGTATCAAATGATTTTATTTCACTGATTCCGCTTTTTTCTTTCTTAAGAGCTGAAAGAAAATCAGATGTATTTTTTGCCACCGGATTGATTGTTCCCAAGCCGGTAATTGCTATCTTTTTCATTTTATGACCTCCAGTTGTAAATGTCAAATATTTTCGGAAAAAAATGATAAATAAAATATAGAAAAAAACCGGTCAGTACTATGTTTTCAACCAAATTTAGGAACCCTCTCTTGTCTCAAAAATATCAAAATATTATATCATAATTATTGACCGTTGCCTTTTCTGAAATAAAAAAAGGACAGCGTTTAACTGTCCTTGAAAGTGGTGGAGCCGATGGGACTTGAACCCACGGCTTCTACCATGCCATGGTAGCGCTCTCCCAACTGAGCTACGGCCCCACTTAAAAAAGCAATGCTATTATATCTGAGATGAGAAAAAAAATCAAGTCTTGAATTACTTTGTGTATCTTACATCTAAATCTTTGTTGGCTTTCAATTCATCTAACCTTCTAACAGGTGTTGTATAAGGTGCTTTTTTTAATTTGTCTGGTTCTTTCTCAGCTTGTTCTAAAATTTTTTCAACTATATCAACAAAATGATCAAGTGTTTCTTTGCTTTCTGTTTCTGTAGGTTCAATCATCATTGCTTCATGGACAATTAATGGGAAATAAACTGTTGGCGGATGTACGCCATAATCTAACAAGGCCTTTGCAAAATCTAATGTTTTTAAACCGTATTTCTTTAGTGAGGACCCATCGGCAACAAATTCATGCATGCATTTGGTTCCAAATGGAATCTTGAACTTTTTTGCGATTTTATTACGTAAATAGTTTGCATTCAAAACTGCGATTTCACTAGCGGATTTAATTCCATCAGCTCCCATTGTCAAAATATAAGCGGCGGCTCTGATTAATACGTTGAAATTACCATAGTAACCTTTTATTTTTCCGATTGTTTTTGGAATATTGTAATCCAAATAATAAAGTTCTTCATCCTTTTTTACATGAGGAACGGGAAGATAAGGTGCTAATTTTGCTTTAACGCCCACGGCACCACTACCAGGGCCACCCATTCCATGTGGTGTGGAAAATGTTTTATGTAAATTATAATGTAGAACATCAAATCCCATATCTCCGGGACGAATCTTTCCCATTATGGCATTCATGTTAGCTCCGTCATAATAGAGAAGTGTGCCATTTTCATGTGCCGATTTTTGTATTTCAAGAATATCGTCTTCAAAAAGTCCTAAGGTGTTTGGGTTTGTTAACATGATTGCCGCGATTTCTTCGTTAAGCATTTCCTTTAGAGCTTGAAGATTGACCCTTCCTTTTTCATCAGATTCTACTTGTTTTACTTTATAACCGCACATTGCAGCGGTGGCAGGATTTGTTCCATGGGCAGAGTCTGGAACAATAACGGTGTTCCTTTTGATATCTCCTCTATCATCATGATAGGCTCTAATTAAGGACATGCCAGTTAATTCTCCGTGTGCACCTGCTGCCGGCTGGAGGGTTACTTCATCCATTCCACTAATTTCTGCCAAAGCTTGTTGTAAAAAATACATTAATTCTAATGCACCTTGATAAGTTGATTCGGGTTGGTATGGATGAAGATTTACAAAACCACTTATCATAGCGACAGTTTCGTTGATTTTCGGATTGTACTTCATTGTACAAGATCCCAAAGGATAAAAACCATTATCTATGGAATGATTCAATTTTGATAAGTTTGTAAAATGTCTGACTACTTCTACTTCGTTACATTCAGGTAGTTCTGGAGAAATTTGTCTGATTTGTTCTTGAGGAATCATTTCTTCTAAGCGATAATTGGGAATATTTTCATCTGGAAATGTGTATCCAACTCTTCCTTTCGCACCTTTTTCAAAGATCAATTTGTTATCCCTTCTCATAATAATCCCTCCAATCTGGATGCGAAGTAAGCTATTTCTTCCATTCTGTTTGCTTCAGTAACAGCAACCAGTGAAAACTTCTCATGTTCATCCTTTGCTGTTACTTCCAAAAGGGGTAACGGCCCCATTACTTTTTCTTTTATCATTTCGTCTCTGATGTATTTTGGATCATTTTGTGACTTAATGGTGAATTCGTTAAAAAAAGGTCCGGTAAAGGCTAAATCATACCTGTCCATTCTATCAATTCTTTCCGCAAGAAAATGAGCTTTTTTAAGGCTTTGTATTGCAACTTCCCTTAATCCGGCTTTTCCCAACAAAGAAAGATAAATGGTAGCTACAAGTGCATTATGCGCGTGATTTGAACAGATATTAGAGGTAGCTTTATCCCTTCTAATATGCTGTTCCCTTGTTTGAAGTACCATGACATATCCAGGATTCCCATCTAAATCTGTAGTCTTGCCAATGACTCTTCCGGGCATTTTTCGCATAAATTTCTTCTTAGTTGCAAAAATCCCAAGTGTCATTCCACCCAGATACAGAGAACCGCCAAAAGGTTGGGCTTCACCGGTAACTATGTCTACATCATAATCACCTGGAGCTTTTAAAACACCTAAAGTAACCGGATTACACGATACAGTTAAAAGGATTTCTTTTGTAACCTCTCTAACTTTTTTTACGTCTTCAATGATACCGAAAAAATTGGTATACCCCATTAAAAAACCAGCCGTATTATCTTTTATTTTGTTTTTAAGGTCTTCTAAATCAATCATACCTGTCTCTTTGCTGTATTGTACAGTTTCAATCTCAATTTCTGGACCCTTGGCATATGTTTGTATGATCTTTAAGTACTCCGGGTGAATGGATTCAGCAACAAGGTAATGGTCCTTTTTCTTAATATTGAAAGACATCAACATGGCTTCAGCAGCAGCTGTCCCGCCATCATACATGGAAGAATTTGCCACATCCATTCCCGTAATTTCGCAGATCATCGTTTGAAACTCGTAGAACATTTGTAGTGAACCTTGACTGACTTCAGCTTGGTAGGGGGTATAAGCGGTTAAAAACTCTCCCCTTTCTACAATATGCTGAATGGATTGCGGAATAAGATGTTTATATATTCCACCTCCAAGGAAAACAGAGTAGTCTTCCAAATCCGCGTTTCTTTGAGACCATTCTTTCATTTTTCTTAAAACATCCGTTTCAGAAAGGCCTTTGTTAAGGTTTAGTTGTGAGACTCTTTTTTCAGCGGGCAGTTCTTGGAACAATTCCTCAATGCTTTTAGCTCCTATTGAAGAAAGCATTTCTTTAATTTCCCCATCAGTATGGGGTATGTATCTTTTTGGCATGTTCGTCCCCCTTTCGCATTCCCCCAATACCCTAAATTACGGGTCTTGAGTTTGTCAAATTATATCACAGGTCATCTTCGATATTGATGTTTATTCATATATATAGTTAAAAAAGAAAAAATATTTCTGAAGATAAGAAAAAGGCTGCCAAAAGCAGCCTTTTTATACGCGAGAAAGAATCTTTATACCATCTTGTGTTAGTGCAATATCGTCTTCGAAATGCGCGTTTAATGAATGATCTACATTGATCACAGTCCATCCATCTTCTAAGATCATAGTGGAATATTCACCCATGCTGATCATGGGTTCTATTGCCAGTGTCATACCGGTTCGAATTTTGGGACCACTGTTTTTTTCTCCAAAATTTGGAACAAAAGGATCCTCATGCATCTCTCTACCAATACCATGACCACCAAAATCTCTGATCACAGAGTACCCACGATTTTCTACAAATTTCTGAATCTCATAGCCCATCTCACCGAGTCTTGACGCTTTTTTCAAAGTTTCAATACCTATTTCTAAGGCTTGATAGGTTGTTTCTAACAGTTTTCTTCTTTCTTCGTTAATTTTTCCAACGGGATAAGTTCTTGCAGCATCACCATGGAACCCTCCCAAATAAGCGCCAACATCAACAGTAACAATGTCCCCTTCCTCAAGATATCGATTCTTAGAGGGTATGCCATGAATTAAGACTTCATTAACAGATATACATGCTGATGCTGGAAAACCTTGATAGCCTTTAAATGATGGAATTGCTCCTTTATTTCGAATAAATTCCTCTATTTTTTTATCTATCTCCCATGTTGAAATGCCCGGTTGCATATATTCACGAGACATTTCCAGAGTTTCTCCAACTATCTTTGAAGCCTTCTCCATAGCGTTAATATCTTTTTCTCTTTTCAGTTTGATCAAGTTAGCTTCATCTCCTTGTTTGATCAGGTATTATTTTCATTGGATTTTTCTAAAACGATGTAATCATCTGGTTGTATAGTGCTAACTGCGTGTTTGAAGATAAGACTTTGGTGTTTTCCCTCCTCAACCAGAATTGAGTACATATCAAACGATTTAAGTTTTCCGTGGATCTGAAAACCATTTACAAGAAATAACTTTACTCCTATCTTGTTAATTCTTAAATGGTTTAAAAAACGATCCTGTAAATTGAATTTCTCAGACATGATTTCACCCCTCATCATTAATATCAATAATAAACAACAACCG
>JAYEGQ010000246.1:0-9782 GCA_034659095.1 Thermotogota bacterium | reverse complement strand
ACTCGGTCATTTTTCTGATCTGAACTGCCACTCACGTGATAGCCAAGATCATTTGCAAAAAGGGCAACACCACTCATCCCTATTCCACTTATTCCAATGAAATGAACCTTTTTCAAACAGCACATCACCTACTCTCTTCTCTCACCATTTTAACATAAATCAATGTGACTTTTTCTGTGCTATAATTGTGAAAGGAGGGTAATGACTTGGGGGTTGTTAAATATTTTATTTTTTTCCTTGTGTTATTCATTCTTATTTTTTTTCATTTCTTTCAAAAACCTGCTATCATCAACGCGCCTTCAGGAATCAACGATTATTTGCAGATTTCAATGCCAGTTTTTACTAAGATTTTACGTGTGCAAGGCGGAGAATTGTTGGATTCTGGAAGGGTTTGTACGGTTAAGTTAACAGAACCCTCTTTTGAACTGGACTATTTCTATCCTGGGACATTTCAAAGTAAAGGTCGACTCAGTTTTTTTTTGACATTTGACAAAGATGATACTGACGATGATGGTTTCCCTGATAAAGCTGAGCTTTATGGAGAAGATTGTGATAGATTTCGCAATTGGATGGTGTGGATAGCCACAAACCAAAAAATCTCACCCTCACCAACTTGGATTCATCGAGATTGTTCAGGTTTGGTCAGATTTTCAATTGTTGAAGCCTTGAAAAAACATGATACGGGATGGATCAACGCCTTTGGGAGTTCGCCGCCTAATTTTGAAGATGTTCAGGCCTTTAATTATCCTGATATCCCCTTAATTAATTCCAGTCTTTTTCTAACTTCTCAGGGATTTCATGGTTTTGCAGATGCCAGGCATTTACTTTTGTACAACTGTGAAAAGGTAGGGAATGACTTAAATGAAGCAAAAAAAGGGGATCTTCTGTTTTTATATCATCCGCAAGATTTTGTGTTTCCCTACCATGTCATGATTGTAACGGATGATGGTTTTGTTTATCATACCGGACCGGATGATGAATCGGATGGTTATGTGAGATTGTGGAAGCAAGAGGATTATTTGGATGCAGCGCCTTTGATTTGGCTTCCGGTAAAGGAAAATCCAAATTTTCTTGGTGTTTTTCGACTCAAAATATTAAATGACTAATGTGGTCTGTAGGAGGTTGCTATGAATAAAAAAATATTAATAAATTTATTCATGATTTTGTTGATGGCTCCCATTGTTTTTGGTACGATTTATGTAGATGATTTGAATGTCTTGGGTCCAGGTGATACGTTCCAATTCCAAATATACACGTATTCCAACGCTGATAAAAGCCCGGTTTTAATGTCCATTTACGAAATACCGGATGCATTTTCCATCTTCTTAAATGGATTAAATTCTGCTGAAATAGAAGAACTTTTGGCTAACAGAGAAGAATTGATCCATTATCAGATCCCTGTGGAATCCTCTTGGCAGAGAGAAACTTTTCCTTTAACCTTTTTTAAAGAGCTGGGAGGATATATTTGTAAGTTTACAAGGGACGGAAAAGTCGTTTACGCCGTTATGGAAAGAACGGATATTGATGGTGTTGCCGTTGACAGAGGATCATTTGTCAACTTGGAGGTGTGGCACTCAAGAAGCGGGGAGAGGATTTCTTTCGGTGACATTTATACAGGTTTTGAGCAAATTTATATGGGATCACTCACTGATCCTTTGTTGCAAAAGATAGAAAAAGCCGATGTTAAAGACGGATTGCTTATCATCAAAACTCCTTCCGGAGATGCCATTGTACAACTTGACAAGGAGGATTTGATCAAAGACAATGCGATAGAGTTAATCTTTCTTTCAGAAAAACCCTTATATCGACCAGGTGAACGGATCAATTTAAAGGGCACTTTTTACGATCGTAAAACCTCTTCTCTAATAGAAAAAGGAAGGGTTACCATGGCATTGATCGATCCAATGGGAAACAAATTAAAGGAACAAACTTGTGATTTAGATCAATGGGGCGGTTTTAAATTTGAATATCAGACTGTTGAAGACTCTATTCGAGGCCACTATGATTTCATTGTACAATATAATGATAACAAATTTTATAGATATATAGAGCTTTCAGATTATCAAAAACCGGAATTTACTGTAGATGTTCAGGATATAAAAGAGATTTATTCTGTAGGACAAAAACCGAAATTTGGCATACGATCCGATTATTATTACGGACAACCTCTACAGTCAGGTCAAGTTCATATGAAATTAGATTTATTGCCGGACTACGAAAAGACTTTCAGTTCAAAGACACTGGATATCCGTTTTAAAAATCTAACAGATGGTGTAGCTACGGGTACACTTCCTATTTTGGGTGAAGCAATAGAGGATTATTCTGTTGAATTTACGGTTGTGGATCAAAGCGGCCGTGAAGTAAGTGCACATAAATATTTTAAATACATCCCTTCCAACGTACAAATCAAAACAGAAAAATGGAGATATTGGAATAACTTTGGACAATTGGTGAACGGCACTTTTTCAATGAATCCTCTTGTTAAAGAGGCAAATATAGTTAGCAGAGCTTTGAATTTCGAAATCTATAGAAAGGGAAATCTTATCTTAGAAGAAGTTTACGAGACGGATAAAAACGGAACCATCGATTTTTCATTTGACCCAGTTTTACCTGGTCATTATACCCTCAAAGTAACTGATGCAGAATATCCTAACAACCAATTAGAAAAGAACTTTTTTGTTTACTCTTCAAATTATTCGTATTCAACCAGTAACAAATTAGACATTATTACTGATAAGGAGGGTTATCGACCCTCTGAGGTGATTAACTTAAAACTACTCTCTTCACTACATACATTGCATTTGTTAGCGGTTTTTGATTTTGGGAATTCAATTATGACAAAAAATGTAGAAATTAAGAATAATGTTGCAGATCTATCCTTCGTTATTCCGCCTGATATGACTAGAAATTCAGTAAGTGTAAGATTCATTAGTTTTTTTGCAGGTGAGGAAATTTCCTTGAATAGGGAGATACCGGTGACATTAGATCGACATTTGCTAAATATTGATCTTCATACTCCAAACCAAGTTCAACCTGGGGACCAAGTTGAATATACTCTTTCCTTGTCTGATGCACATGGGAATCCTGTCAACGGAGTTGTAACATTAAATGTTATTGACCAATCTCTGTTGGATTTATACGGAGATGATGATTGGAGAGAAGTGCTGTCAACACTTGAAAACCCACCTTTTAATTATTACTTTGAATCCTTTAACAACGTTTATTATATCAGCAGGAATACTGCAGAAAACATGCTTCCTTACGATACTCCAGATACATTGGCCCAAACAAAAAAGGCCGCTACGGGAAAAAGTGTAAAGGTGAGAAGCGATTTTTCTGATTCCGCCCTTTGGTTACCTGTGGTAGTTGTTGACGGAGAAATTCAATCCCGATTCAACCTTCCTGAGAGTTTGACGACCTGGAATATGAGAAGTGTTGGATTTACCGTTGATGGTAAAAGAGGCTATGCCAGTACGGATTTTGTATCTACTTTACCTGTTACGGTGAATGAAATATTTCCTAAATTCTTGATTGCAGGTGATGAGATTGAGCTTGGATTGAATGTAGGGAATTACTCAGGAGAAGATCTGCAATTTGAACTGGTTTTTGAAGGTTCTTCATTTGAAGAAAAAAGAGAAATATTCTTGTCAGATCAGCAAAATACCATTCAGTGGTTTCATTATAAGGTACCCGATGTTGAAGAAAAAGAACTTTTTAAATTTCATATGAGTGCTTTATCTGACAGCTTCTCTGACGCAATGATTTATGAAATACCGATTCATCCATATGCCTTCACTAAACAATTAGCCCAAGGGGGCATCATCACACGAGACAGTGTGGATCAAATTCTTGAAATACCTGTTGAGACTGAAATATCTGTTCGTATCAGTGCCAACTTGGAAAACGAATTAGTTAAAGCCTTGGAATACTTGATTGACTATCCGTATGGGTGTACTGAACAAACAGTAAGCAGTTTCCTTCCAAGTGTAGCTTTTATGCAGTTGAATCCTGACTATAAATCAGAAACAAGAGGAGCTTTCTCAAGAATTTCAGACATAACAGAGGCTTCACTGAAAAGATTGTATTCTTTCCAAAATTATGAAGGTGGATGGGGCTGGTGGAAAAATGGTGAGTCGGACCAGTTTATGACTTCTTATGTTTTGTACACCTTTTATAAATTGATGCAGATGGGAATGGATGTCAATCAACAGTCCTTTGAGCGTGGTAAACAGTCCTTAAAGGGTTTAATTGAGACAACGGAAAAACCATTGCCTTTCAGTGAATACGTTCTGTCTTTATTGAATCCTTCACATACCATAGTCTTAACCGATCAACAGTCTACATCATCGAAATTGTTCTTGTCATTGACCATGATGGAGCGCAATCAAAAAGAAGTGGCTCTCTCGTTGCTAAATGAATTGTTGAAAGAGGGAAAGACAGTTGGGGGTATTTTCAAGATTAATTTTGACCGAACCAGTTATTTTATAAATGATGTGATTATGAATGCTTTGTTGTTTGAATTAATGATCAAAACGGGCTATAACGGAGAAGAAGTCAATGGTTTGTTCAAATACTTATATGGGAAAAAGACAGGCCGATTCTGGTCTTCTACCAAAGATACTGCCTTTATTGTGATGGCTTTATCTCATTATATCTTTGAAGACGAAATGTTTGATTATTCATTAATAACTTCCAACACAAGCGATGAAACTGAATCGTTAGCCACCGGAGTGATTCACAAGGGGAATACAAAAGAATATGTTTTAAACGTTGAATCCCCCGCTTCGCTAAATCTTTCCCTTTCTGGGTCCACCGGATTACTTTGGGAAATTTCGTTGTCACAATGTTGGGATCCACTCGATGAAAGATTAACGAGTACATCAGAACAGGATGCTTATCTCAATCGCAGTTTCCAGGTGAAAAGAGATGTTTTGGTAGTTGATGTTGATGGAGAAATCTCTTATGACCCCCTTTATATCCCCATTCAAAGTGATATACGATTAGATACGGTGGTGGAATATGGAGGACCGATTCCGGAAACGGTGCAACCGGTCAAGATTGAATCATTCAGCATTGAGAAAACACCTCAAAACTCCCAGAGCCTTTTATATTTGAATCACAGTGAAACAGGCATCAGGATACCTGAAGGTGTAAAACTCATCGGTATGGATGCCACTTCTTTGACGTTTGACAGAAATCCATTTAGTTATAAAGAGGGGAAGTGGCGATTTTTATTCGAAGAAAACGATGGCGATTTAGTTGTTGGAGATGAGATTCGCTCCACGATTACCCTTGATTTACCTGTAGAATATAATTGGGCAGCTTTGGAAGAATATTTGCCTTCCTGCTTTGTTCAAAACGAAAGTTATATAGATAATTATTACTTTGGTAAATATTTTTCAACGCGCGGTTATTTGTGGACCTATTACACTTCTAATATTGAGAATCGGCTTGATCGGACATCCGTTTTTTTCGATTTTGTTGAAGAAGGTCTTTCCGTTTATCAGAATCATTACAAAGTGATCGCTTCCGGGGAATTTTTGATTCCGCCGTTGAAGCTCTTCCAAATGTATGAGGTAAATTCTGATTGTATAGCGCCCGGTTTAGTAATCAATGTAAAACAAAAGTAAAGAGTGGTGAATTTCGGTGAAAAAAAGTTTGTTTATCTTGATCGTTTTATTCTTGAGTATTTCAATTTGTATGGCCGCTTTTAGTGATTTGTCGTCAAGCCATTGGGCATATGAATCAGTGATGTATTTGACAGAATTAGGTGTTATCAGTGGCATGCCTGATGGTACTTTCAGAGGTAACGATCCTATGACACGCTATCAATCTGCCGTGGCGATGAAACGCTTGTTGGATTTTTCCAATGCACATACAGTGCCGAACACACAAACCCCGGAGGGTTTGCAAAGCAGATTGTTTGAACTGGAATCCCTTGTCAAAAGTTCATTAAATGCCGTTGAACAGGTTGGTGAAGATTATCGATTGATTATGAAAAAGCTTGAAAACACCCCTGTTAAGCCTATTAACAGCGGATTGGAATATTCGGATTTAGAAAGACTGGTTGATGAAATTCTAGAAGTAAAATTAGATACAAAAAATATTGAAGGTGCCATAAATGAAAACAGTGGAAAGATAGAAAATTTGAAAGGAGAGAATCAAGAGATTTTCACGGAATTGGAAATAAATAATATGGCGAGAGAGGAAACTATAAATCGTTTGGATGAAATCAATTCAAAAATGAACACCTATCGATGGGTTTCCATATCTTCAGCGGTGATTGCCGTTGGTTCTCTGATCATGGCGAGTTATTGTCTTTTCAAATAAGATGTGGGATTGTAAATCTTCGGATTACGGTGTTTAGATATTTGTCAAATTGTGATAAAATAGACTTATGAACAGTTTTAAGCGTTTGATTGACAAATTGGCTAAAAGAAGCGGAGTATTCTCTGAGATCAAGGTCAGGCTCATTCTTGAGGAATGGGATGATATTATTGGCAGTCCATTATCAAATAAAACTAAACCCGTTGCCTTAAAGGGAGGGGTTTTGTATGTGTTGTGTGAAGACCCTTTATGGGCACAAGAACTGAGATTCTACACAGAAGATATATTAAAAATATTGAAATCAAAATTGAAAGATACACGTGATGTCAACACGATTAAGATAATTCGAAGGAGTGAAGAAGTTGGCGGAAAAATATACAGCTGAAAATATTAAGGTTTTAAAGGGATTGGATCCTGTCAGGAAAAGACCCGGGATGTACATTGGGTCAACATCCAGCACCGGGCTCCATCATTTGGTTTATGAAATTGTAGACAACAGTATTGACGAAGTGTTGGCCGGATACTGTGACCAGATAAACGTGACCATTTTAAGCGATGGTTCAATTGAGGTTGAGGATAACGGAAGAGGAATACCTTGTGATATGCACCCCATTGAGAAGAAAAGCGCTCTTGAAGTTGTTCTGACTACATTGCATGCCGGTGGAAAGTTTAACAAAGACAGTTATAAGGTCAGTGGAGGATTACATGGTGTAGGTTTGTCCATTGTGAACGCGTTATCGGAATGGTTGTACATTGAAATTCACCAAGCTGGAAAGATATATGTACAAAAATATGCCAGGGGATTCCCACAAACGACAGTTGAGGTTGTGGGCGAGTCTGATAAAACAGGTACAAAGATAAGATTTTATCCTGATTCGCAGATTTTTACAACCATCGAATTTGATTTTGATATTTTGAATACACGATTCATGGAACAGGCATTCTTAAACCCGCAAGTCACAATTAAACTGACCGATAAGCGGGAAGATGAACAGGAAGAAGTTGTTCATCATTATAGCGGTGGTTTATCCGAGTTCGTCAGTTATTTGTTGAAAAATTCCAAGACATTAACCCCTGATCCCATATACATAACTGGTGCATACAATGATATTGAAGTTGAATCGGCCATACAATATACCAAAGGCAGTGAGGAAAAAATCAGATCTTACGTTAACAACATTAACACCGTTGATGGCGGTACCCATTTGACCGGGTTCAGAATGGCCTTAACCAAGAGTATTAATGATTACATCAAAAAATATGATTTGCTTTCAAACGGAAAGAAAAAGAAAAATGAGGGGCTTCAGGTTATTGGAAAAGATACGCGTGAAGGGTTGGTAGGTGTCCTTAGTGTCAAGGTGAGAGAACCACAATTTGAAGGACAGACTAAGGCAAAGCTCGGAAACGAAGAAGCTCAGGAAGCGGTTAATCACGTTGTGAAAGATAAATTAACGGAATATTTTGATATACACGGAGATGTAACCAAAAAAATTTTGGACAGAGTTATCCAGGCCGCCAAGGCACGATTGGCCGCAAAAAAAGCAAGAGAAATGGTGAGAAGAAAAAGTGCTTTGGAGTCTTCTACATTGCCTGGGAAATTGGCGGATTGCTCTACGAAAAAGCGGGAAAAATCAGAACTGTTTATCGTTGAAGGGGATTCTGCAGGGGGCTCTGCCAAACAGGCAAGAGACAGGGAATTTCAAGCGATTCTGCCATTACGGGGAAAGATTTTGAACGTGGAAAAATCATCCCTTGATAAAGCGTTAAAAAGTGATACCATATCAGACATCATTACTGCGTTGGGAACTGGTATTGACGATGATTTTAACATATCAAAGAGCCGATATGGTAAGGTGTTCATTATGACTGATGCCGATATTGATGGTGCCCACATTCGTACACTGATTTTGACACTCTTTTTCAGACATTTTAGAGAGATGATTAACGATGGGATGGTTTATATTGCCATTCCACCGTTGTTTAAACTAACGGTTGGAAAGGAATCTCATTATGTTTACACGGAAAAAGAACAAGTTGAAATAATGAAGGAACTGCGAGGAGACACCAACCGGAAGGTTGGTGTGCAACGATACAAAGGATTGGGGGAGATGAATCCTGAGCAACTGTGGACTACCACAATGGATCCCTCGACAAGACGAATGGCTAAAGTAACTATAGAAGATGCAGAACTAGCTGATTCCATATTAACCACTTTAATGGGCAATGATGTTGAAGACAGACGAAGGTTTATCACACATCATGCCCTACAGGTAACCAATCTGGATATTTAATGGTGGAGAAAGGAGAAAAAAAGGTTCAAGTGATCTTATTCTTGATCCTTGTCATGGGAGTGTTATTTCTCGGCAAGGCTTTTTTTCTTCGATACGATTATCTTTTCACTGATCAACATCGCACAAAGACTTTAGCATCAACAAGTAATCCGCAAGATCAGATGATTGTATCTAATGTTTTTTTTGATCATTGGGACCCGGTGTATTCGTTTATCCAGTCTTATCAGCCAGAAGGATTTTTATTGGATGACGTTCAAAATGAAGGGGATTACTATACTTTAAAAATAAGTCGCAGAAAAGCGGCTTATTATGTAGAATTAGAAGAGATTGGCAGGATGCTTTTTTCAGAAAATGGGGAAATTGTTTGGAATATTCCAGACCGGGGGACTCTAAATAGCAAATATTATTCTTTACCTGAGATATATGGTGTTGGTGAAATTCAGCAGGTAAAGGAAATCATAGCAAGGATTTCTAAACAGCCTGCTATTTTTAAGAACTATCTTTCCACTGTTGATGCAGAAGAAAAGATTTTTTATTTCAGAAATGGTAATGTTTTATTGGTGAATAGTTGGAGTAATTTAGATGTATTTAATGGGGAAGAATTTATTTATCAGATGGGGAAGGGTCAGATATATGATTTATACAGTAACGGAAGGTATTTCCCGATAATTAAAAGAGGTGAATAAAATGTCCGATTCTTTTGAAGTTCTAACCTCTGTGGATATAGGGTCTCATTCACTAAAAGGTGTGGTAACCAAAATGGATGAAGGGGTAAATGAAATACTTGCCTTTTCAGAGGTTCGATCCAGGGGATATGAGAATGGGGAATTAAAAGATATTGTCGCGCTAAAAGAATCGCTTGGTGAGCTAATTGGAGATTTAAGCAATCAGCTACCCAGAAGAATGGAATCCTATTTCATAATAATCTGTTCAGAGAAAAGTGCCTTTCTTAATAAAGAGCTTAAGCGATTAAGGCTATCTGAAGAAGAGCCAGAGTTGATTAACGAAGAACATGTGCTGGAATTGTACGAAAGTTTTTCCAATACCCAAGAAGCAACGGAGGACATTACACAAGAAACAGGTGAAGGATTTGATTTCATCAACAATTCAAGAAGTATCCTTCATGTGATTCCTTTAAGGTATATCCTCGATGAAACGAAAAGT
>JAYEGQ010000245.1:0-1922 GCA_034659095.1 Thermotogota bacterium | reverse complement strand
ATGGGTATTTTAATATGGTAACTATTGACTGTCAATATAAACTTTAACAATATATTGATTTGAACATGGTACGTGCCGATGTCGTCACCCATCCATCAGAATAGAATTTCGGCGGGTATAATGAAATCCAGAAGCCTCGTCAAAGGTATGCTTTAATTGATTACAAGCGCTTGATGGATCTGCTGCATATTTCAACGGTTAGTGATTTCAGGAACTCTCACAAAAAATGGATTGAAGAAATCCTCAAGACAAAACATTATGTTCGAGAAAGCAAATGGTCTCAAAGCATCGCTGTTGGAAGTAAGAGTTTTGTGGAAGGAATAAAAGAGAAACTCGGCATTCGGGCAAAGGGCCGAAAGGTTGGGAAGTCGGGAGGATTATATCATCTTCGTGAAGCACAGGTTCCTTACAATAGTGATTTTACCCCTGAAAATAACGAGTTAAGAGCAAAAAACACCTATTTTTGGAGCAATAATCCATAAATATTAATAAGATAGCGTGGCCCGACCCCCATTCTCCTAAATAACAACGTCCCTAATCACTAAAAGAGAATTAATTAGAAGGAGTATATTAATTGAATGAAAGTACTCAAGAAATAGATATTCCAATAGGGAAACCAATAGAGGTGGTTGCTATTGCAGTGAAAACAGCAGCAATAAGATGCAAAATTGTTACAACTGAGCAACCAATTACTTTTCGTAAAGTTAGAAATGAAGTTGAGGGTGAAATCCTTACAATCATACCTTCAAAAGTGTGGCGATATTGGAAAACCCATTATATGACAGGCGAAATTAAATCTAAAAGAATTGATATTCCTGCTTTAAATCTAGAACCACTTACATTAAATGAAATGTGGGTGTGGGATCCTAAAGAAGAATATTGGGCAGAACCAGATGACCCTTTAAATAAGTATTTTAAATCAATTATTGATTTTGGTGTAAGAGAATCTTATGAAATGGATCAGATTATTCCTTTTCAAGATCCAGACGATTTTGACAGTGATCCAATTTTAGAAGCTTCCGATTTTCATAAATATGGAAATCATGTGGAAGCATTCAAAATCATGGAAAAAATACTAACAACAGATCTACGCTGTTTAGATGCTCATGCTCACCTTGGTAATTGGGAGTTTAATAGTGCCAATAAACCATATAAAATGATAATTGATAAGGCGAGGCGGCATTATGAAGTAGGAGTTAATATTGGTGAACTATCATTGGGTAAAGATTTTAATGGTGTTTTGCCTTGGGGACGCATCAATAATCGACCATTTCTT
This sequence comes from Thermotogota bacterium, assembly GCA_034659095.1. Taxonomy (GTDB): domain Bacteria; phylum Thermotogota; class Thermotogae; order MWEM01; family MWEM01; genus JASUTC01. Next base: position 646 of record JAYEGQ010000245.1, on the reverse strand, counting down.
AGATGTATGCATGGATATGGTTTATCTCTATGGTGGTTAGGGCTATCAGAAGAGGCAAGAAAAGTTTTCGAAAGAATGCTTTGGTTAAATCCTACAGATAACCAGGGAATCAGATTTTTATTAGCTGATATTGATGATGGTAAAACTTGGTATGAATGCAATAGTTAATAATATCTTGTGTTCCCATTTTCCTTTCATTTTGAGCCGAGCGCGAAATCTTTCAATTCAACATTAAAAATTGTTCTGGAGAAACGATGGAAGTCAACATTTCCGATTTAACCTGGGTGCCATTTATTTACCCAAGAGGAGGGAAAAGCGAGAAAACCATTAATGCCTATATTGAAGCTCTTGCAATCGGCGCGCAATTTCCACCAATCAAGATTCAGAGAGTCTTTAACTACCCCTCATCACCCCCCTTTAGTAAAGGGGGGAAGGGGGGATTTTCGGATCAAACAACCGACCTGCCTGCCGGTAGGCATGGAGCGACTATAATTTTAGATGGCATCCACCGCTGGTTTACGTTTAAGGAAAGTGGAATCAAAAAGATTCCGGCCGTTGAATGGAAGGACAAGCCCCTTGATTACGAAAAAAGCAAAGTAGCGCTTCTCCTTGAATCAGCAAAATGTAACATCAGCCATGGCGATCG
>JAYEGQ010000244.1:0-9883 GCA_034659095.1 Thermotogota bacterium | reverse complement strand
AAGATTAGGGCCATTCTCTATATGCAAGATATCCTTGAAAACGGAGGATACTTTGAAGCTGTTGAAAAGGGATTTTTTGTTGATTCTGGATTCTTCCCTGAAAGAGTAGGCGATGGAATAGCAAGAAAGAAAAACGGAGAACTGGGTGCTAATACCGTTGTAAAGAGGGAAAAGGACTATTTTGCACCTGTTTGTAATCATTTTGGATATAATCATATCCCTGAGGGACTATCTAAAGCATGTGATATCATTGGTGGATGTACGCTGGATGATCCAGACAAGATTCAGTATATAGATGAATTAGACGAAACAGATAACGTTTCAGTCAGAATGAATGCAAATAAAGAATCTGAAGAAAAAGGAATGTTAAAACCGGAAGTAGAGTGGAAAAATGATGGTTTGATTCAAATAGATATGACCATACCGGATAATCCTGATGTTGCAGAAGCAGCTGCTTTAGAAATCTGCAATCGAATGGGGTTGGAAGAGGCAACGGTTTTATCAAAAACCGTTTTACATCCGGCCGAAGGCTCCTATATAGAATTAAAAGCAAAAGTTCCGTTCTTTGTAGACAGAAATACATTAAAAATCCCTGAAAAACCTGAGATTCTAAGTGCCGAAGAAATTACTAAATACACACATGAGCATCCAATACATGTTGTGGCGGGAACTATTGGAAATGATGAACATTCAGTGGGAATGCGAGAAATTCTTGACATTAAGCATGGCGGGATAGAAAAGTTTGGTCTTTCTTATACCTATTTAGGAACCAGCGTACCAATCGAAAAATTGATTGATGCTGCCATAGAAACCGGAGCAGATGCCATATTATCAAGTATGATCATTACTCACAACGATGTTCACTTAAAAGGGATGAAACAGATTGATCAATTATGTCAAGAAAAAGGGATTCGAGATAAAGTCATCCTTGTATCGGGTGGCACTCAGATAACAAATGAAATCGCAGTAGATTGTGGCATGGATGCAGGTTTTGGAAGAGGAACGCACGGTATTGACGTAGCAAGCTTTCTTGTTAAATCTCTTAAGGAAAAAAGGAAGTGATATTTTTGAACATTGCTGTTGTACAAATTGATTTTCCTGAAGATTGTAATGTGATCATTGGGCAATCGCATTTTATCAAAACAGTTGAGGATATTTATGAAACTATCGTAACTACTGTTCCTGGAATGAAATTTGGTTTAGCATTTAACGAGGCTTCCGGACCATGCCTTGTCAGAAAAGAAGGCAATGATGAAGAATTAATAGATATTGCTGTAAAAAACGCAATGAACATTAGTGCGGGCCATATATTTATTTTAATCATCAAAAACGGTTATCCAATTAATATTCTCAACGGATTAAAGAATATTCAAGAGGTCTGTCGAATATTTGCAGCTACCGCAAATCCATTGCAAATTTTAACCACGGAAACTGATCAAGGAAAAGCTGTGATTGGTGTTGTTGATGGTTATTCACCAAAGGGAGTAGAAAAAAAAGAGAACATTTCTAAACGAAAGGAATTTTTAAGAGAAATAACAGGATATAAAAGATAGAAATATTTAAAAAAAGGCGGCTTTAGCCGCCTTTTTTATTGATACATCGAAAGTGGGATATTAGAAATATAAATGCTTGTAGAAGCTTCAGACTCTATATCAAAATAATACGCATTATCGTGATTTATTAACTTCGTTACTGGGATTGAAAAACCTTGAGCATCTTTTATCGGGGGTAAAATAAAATCTGCCGCTTTTATAAAGGTTCTAATCTTACCAGTCCCATAAAGTGGTTGAATAAATACATCAAACCCCTCTTCGTTAAAAATCGCAATAACTTTGTTATCATCAATAGTAATTTGGTTCAAATCTAAAGAATAAGAGTTATCGTAAAAAAGATTAGATGGCTTTGAAAATTGATTAAACACGTCAGATGTATAGAATAAATCTGTAAAATCACCTCTGTTTTCTTTTTTTTCTAAAGACCACTGATTATCTTTTTGCATTATGGCAACTTTGTAATGGTAATCTAAGCTTTCTTCGGGAATCCACGGTTGTGTATTTGAGTATTTTGAATCATCACATCTGTAGATTAGTAAACCCTCAGAACCTGGTAACCATTGATTATAAAGATTTGATTCTTTGAATTCATATAACATATATTGAGAAGGATCATTTGGATTTTTATATCTGTAGATTTCTCTCGAATCGATTTCAAGCGTACCTTTATAATCAATTTCAAGATCATAAGGTTCATACCAGCCAATTTTCAACTTAGACCATGCCGTCAATTCAGCAGGCGCTCCTCCATAACCACTAATTTCATCATTCCCGAAAACAGACATTTCATCATTCCAACTGCCTCCACCCATCAATCCCCAATAACCAATACCATATGATGATTTATTGACATCATAAAGATCCGGTAAATTAAATATTAAATGCCCCAACTCATGGCAATATACACCTATGGTCATATCATTTGGTTCTAACCAGTATTCTGGCTGCATAGAATAATGACTTATTTGAACATCATCACACAATTGCGGCGAAATACTCCACATGTGACTCCATATTGCCCCTTCTGCACCGCTAAACTCTGCTCCTGTTCCTGTATGAACAACCAAAAGAAAATCAACTGTTCCATTATTATCGTTATCATACAACGAAAAATCCACTGTTGAATCTGCAACATCAATAATATCTTCAACTAACTTTTGGGAATTATTAGGATAAGAACCGGTTCCATTACTATTACCAACGTAATAATCGTAGTTATTTGGCATTTCAAACCAACCGTAAACATCAAAATCCAGTTGGAATGTTTCATTGGATTCAAACAAATAATATTCTTTCACACTGCTGACATTTGTAGATATGGGGTATTTTTCTCTGAAATTCAATCCCGTTGAGTTTAGTAAATCATTGAAAAAAGATAACTGAACTTGATGTGATTGATCTGGAAATTCAGCAAATAGAACGACTGCTTTAAATGAACCGGTATAATCACGTTCTAGACTTTCTCCATAATAAGCTGATCTAAAGGGAACCTCAACAATTCCTCTTTTAATTAAATCAAATATTCTTGAATGTGGTGGCATTGAAAACAAGGCAACAACCGATATCAACATGATAAATACTAGTAAAGTCCGTTTATTCAAAGAAAAACCCCTCCATCATTTGTATTTTTTCCGGCTTGATTTTTGCCCTAAGCGTGTCAAATGCATTTTTGTCTTTCAATACTGCACATGAAAGAGCACAAATTTCATAGATGCGACCTTTTGTTAAAAAGTCATGATTGACCATCATATTCCATTCATTTGATACATTCTCAAGCTTGTCAATTTGGAAAATTACCATTTCATATTGATTAAGCATAAAATGAGATAAAGTAATACCTACAATAGATGCCTCGTTCTTATTATAATCAATCGATAAATTGAAATCATAGATTGCCTCATGATATTCACTTGATAAAAAATGAACATAACCCTTTATCATTTGAGCAACTGCTTTCTCTTGCATTGATTCAGACATTTCTGTTAAAATCTTTGCATACTCATTAGCACTATCTTGGGAACCGTTTGCAATTGCATTTAAAACCAACCTATGGTAAGCGGTAAAATTATTTGATATAATACAACCGGAAAAAATAAAGATAGTCAAGATTGTTAAACCGATCAGGTATTTTTTCATACAGTCACCTCACCTTAGGATTGTACCATATTTAAGACTCAAAGCTAAAACAATGAAGGAACAAAAGGAGGACAAATGGACTACAACAAAATCAATATTGGGGATTCGTACACAAAAGAATTCATAGTAACAGACGAAAAAGTAAGAACATTTGCAAAAATCAGCGGAGATGACAATCCCCTACATGTAAATGATGAATTTGCAGCAAAGACAAGATTCGGAAAAAGGATTGCACATGGGATTCTTATCACTTCATTTATTTCAAAAGTAATTGGTAGAGATTTTCCTGGTGATGGAACGATTTATGTTTCACAACAAGTAAAATTTAAAAGACCCGTTTTTATAGAAGACAAAGTTTCTGTAAGAATAGAAGTGCTTGAAAAGAACGATTCCAAAAACAGGATTATTCTTTCAACGGATGTTTATAATGAACAGGGTAAAAAGGTAATAGATGGAACTGCAGAGGTAATGAAAGAATGAAGCCAATTGGGCTTGATTTAAAGTTCTAATTATGCTAAAATACATATCGTTTTGAGTGCAGGAATAGCTTCAATGGTAGAGCGCTGCCTTGGTAAGGCAGAGGTTGTGAGTTCGAATCTCATTTCCTGCTCCAATTAAGGTCTTTCGGTATTAATACTCCGAAAGACCTTTTTTTGTGGTAGTATAGAATAAATAAAAACAAGGTAGGTGTAAATTGAAAAGCGGTTTTGTGACGATATTAGGAAGACCCAATTCTGGAAAATCAACTCTTATTAATACTCTAATGGATCAAAAAATTGTCATTGTTTCGGATAAACCCCAAACAACATGGCATAGAATTAATTGCATATACACAGACAATAATTCTCAGATTGTATTCACAGACACTCCGGGAATACACAAGGTCATCAATAACGTCAATCGTTACATGATGAAAGCTGTTGGTGAAGCCTTGGAAGGAATGGATTTAATACTGTGGATTGTGGATGTCACTAAGGGATTATCAAAAGGTGAGGATTATGTCTACGAAAAAATCAGAGACATCAAAAAGCCAAAGTTGATTTTATTAAACAAAATTGACATCCTGGAAGTAGATAAGGTACAACATTATTCTGCTTTGCTTCAAAAAAAATATCAACCGGAAGATATTATAACAATCTGTGCCAAAGATTTTCAGCAAAGAAATGTAATACTTGGTAAAATTCAAGAATTTCTTCACGAGGGCAGGCCTTACTATCCACCCGAAATGATGACTGATCGTTCTAATAAATTTATCGTATCGGAAATAATCAGGGAAAAAATATTTAGAATCACCTACGATGAAATACCTTATTCTTGCGCTGTGTTTATTGAACACTTTTCGGATAAATCAAACGGTACTCTTGAAATAAGAGCTGAGATTTGGGTTGAAAGAAAAACCCAAAAGGGAATGATCATCGGAAAAGAAGCAAAAATAATTAAACAGATAAGACTAAAAGCCAAAAAAGATATCCAATATCTCTTTGATCGTTCAATTGACTTAGAGTTGTACGTCAGAGTAAAAAAAGATTGGAGACAGAAAGACTATTTGCTTAATAATGATTTGTTTTTCTCATAGGATTATAAAATGATAGATCAAATTATCAATGAGATTATTAGAGTTATTAATTGTAAAATAAATTACTTCTATATTGTTGGAGGGATGCCACGTGATCTTATTTTAAAAAATGAAATCAATGATGTGGATACTATTCTCCCTGTTCCAAGAGATCACCCTTTTTTTAAAATAAATAGAAAAAGACAGATTAAAAAATCGATTGGAACAGTGTTAAAGAAGATTAATGTAAATGGGATTTCATTCAAATGTGAAATCAATCCATTGCAAAAAGAAGATATTGAACAAGACCTGAAATCAAGAGATTTAACGATTAATTCTATTGCATATAAAGTAGATGCTATAAGTAAAAAGATTGAGATTTTTGACCCTTGCGGTGGAATCAATGATTTAATCAATCATAAATTAAGATGTTATCAAGAGAAAAACTTAACTGAAGATCCCATCAGAATGCTTCGTATTTTCAGATTTCAATCACTATTAAATTTTGATGTTGATACATATACTACAATTAGTATTTCAAAATATCAAGCTGAAATTAACGATGCTCCTGATGAAATGTTATACGAAGAATTTTCAAAACTTTTCCTTGGAGCCTATTGTGTCAAAGCTTTTAGAAATATGGCAAATTCAGGATTGCTAAGCAAAATAATCCCTGAAATGGAAACATCAATCAAATTTTTACATCAAGATCCCTACCACCATCATGAATCGGTTTTTGAACACAGTTTACAAGTGTTAGACAATTGTGTTCGGAAAAATCTTGGCCTGGAGTACAGAGTAGCGGCGTTTTTTCATGATATTTCAAAACCCTTTGTTTTTGATGGAAAACACTATTTAAAACATGAAACAAAAGGGGTAAAAGTAACAAAAAAAATTTTAAGTAGAATGAGATTCCCAAATCATTTAATTAATAACGTTTCAAGAATTATTAATTATCACATGATTGAATTTAATTCACAAAAAAAGTTCTTTGAGGTGCGATATAATATTGGTGAAAACGAGTTCAAAGATCAAATTCAATTCATTGAAGCAGACAAAATGGCAACAAATTATCTTTGGAATCAAACACAAGCCTTTCAAGACTTCATTATGAACGTTAATATAGTTAATCGATACGATGATTCAGGTTTTTTTGAACGATTAGAAAAATTAGTGAATGGAAAAACACTGTTGAGATTTGGTTTAAAATCAGGACCCGGATTCCAAAAAGTTTTAGACTATCTAAAGAAATACTTTTTCAAAAAACCTGATAGACTTTCAGAAAGAAACATAAAAACGTTGTTGGAACAAAATTTATTTTTCTCTGGGCATTACAATCAATTCAAATATGGGGTTCTTCAATCAAAACGAATCAGGGAATATATAAAAGGTCAAGTGATTTATGGTTTACTCGAAGAAAGTGTTGAGCTTTCATTTAAGAGTGGAATATTTTATTTCAATTATTTCTCTAAAGGGGAATTTATAAATTGGGAAAAAGAAAATCGAAAGTATTGTTGTTTGTTTTATTGATTCTAACTTGTCAGTTACTTTCTGCAGCTGTTTCTGAGGATAATATCAAAACTTATAATTTGCTCTATGAGTTACAAAAAGACCCTAAAAACTTAGAGCAAGCGCTTGATTGTACTCTATCTACAGTTATGTACGCTGAAAAAAATTTCCCTTCTCAAGAAACAGCTGAAAGCTTATTGAAGAGGATTTATTCAAAAATTGAAATTTTTGAGCAATTTGGCAATGATGATCCCGTCTTAGTGGCAATTATCAAAGAATCCACAAGCGATTTATTAAGTGCGCTTAAAACAATTGATGAAGAAACTGACAAATACAAAAATGCTTATCATTTGTTGGATTTTGTTTTAAAAGATTTTTCTGAACTGATCCAAACCTTTCATTTTGAAAGATTTAAAGAATACTTCAGTTTAAACAAACTGAAAAATTTTCAACTTATTGAATCAATCAAAGGTAAACAAATGCAGAGCCTTACTTCTCATATCATTGATACTATTATACAAAATGATTATTATCTTAACAACACAACATACTCCGGAATTGTAAAATTAGGAAAAGAAAAGTTCTTGAATTATTTAAGCATACAAATGAACCCACATTTGGATAAAAAACTCGTTGAAACACTTGAACAGCAGTATTCACTTTTAAAGGCTTACATTACACTTTATCAGAGTTTTTATGGTAATCAATATGAAGAAAATATCCCAAAAGAAAAATACGATTACTTTTTAGAATTAGAAGAGTATTATAACTATTTAAGCAATGTGGAAATCTTATCAAGAAGATTTTTAACAGCTGAAGAGCAAACTTTAAACACTTTATTTCCCGTCTTCTTTGAATATATAAAAAAATATCAAACCATCACCATGAAAACTGATAAACTCAATAGTGCTGTATTAAAACTGGTTAAAAATGCCTCCACAAGGTTTTCTTACGATAAGAATGAACTGTTATCTAAAAAATATGACTTATCTGAGTTATCCGTGTCAAACGAAGAGATTAATGAAAGTTTAAAAAATCTTTCTACTCTCTTGAAAAGAAATACAAAAAAAGAAGCAGAGAAAACACAAGACCCACTTTCAATATTTTTATCCAAACCATTTTTGCTTATCTTCATTTTTGTTGTTATTGGCTTACTATTATTATTTATCTTAGTACTACCACTCAAGTTAAAAGGAACGTTATTCAAAAACCTTGGTTTATCATCAAAAGCCCTAACAATATTTGAAAAAGCTGCCATCAAATATCCAATGGATCCAGACATACATATAAAAACAGCTCAAATTTATGAAAAACTTGGAAGAGAGGAAGAGGCGATGAATGAATACAAAATAGCATCAAAAGTTTTAGATATGAAAGAAGATTGATTAGATGTTGTCAATGAAATTTGAAAAATACTTCTTTTGGGTGGTCATCTTCTTAATGATTGCTTTGCTGGTAGCTTATCATTTTTTCCCATTAAAATACAAAAAAGAATTAAACAGCGTTGCAATAGAAATGAAAATAGATCCATCTTTAATTGCCGCAGTCATTAAACTCGAAAGTAACTTTGATGAATTGGCATTGTCTCATTCAGGGGCTTTCGGATTGATGCAGTTGATGCCAGAAACAGCTAATTGGCTAGCTGAACAACAATTCATACGGGGAAGTTGGAGAGATCCCTTAAATAATATAAAACTTGGTGCTTTTTATTTAAATAAACTTCTAGCAGACTTTAACCATGATATACATTACGCTTTAAATGCCTATCATATGGGGCCTACAAGGCTTAAAGAAGTATTAGCAAATAACAGAGATTTTAAAAAAACCAATTACACAAAGCGCATCAATTTATATCATTTAGTGTATAGAATACTCTATGATGGTTTTTTTATTTATCCAGGAGAGTGATATGATTTATGATTGAAGCACATCAATTGGTTAAAACATACAAAAACGGGGAAATAAATGTAAAAGCTCTTGACCATGTGTCTTTGAGTGTAGAAAAAGGAGAAATTGTTTCAATACTGGGGCCTTCAGGTTGTGGAAAGAGTACTTTACTCAATTGTTTATCAGCAATTGATAATCCTGATGAAGGTAGGATTATAATCAACAATCAAAATATTTTAGAAATGAGCGACAAAAAGGTTACTAAATTCAGAGCTGAAAATATGGGATTCATTTTTCAATTTTATAATCTTATACCTGTATTAAATGCCCTTGAAAACGTAGAACTGGCATTACTCGCACAAAATTCCAAAATAAAAGATACCAAAACAAAAGCAGAGAGTGCCTTAAAAAAGGTTGGGTTAAATGATCGCATAAAGCATTTTCCCCATCAATTAAGTGGTGGCGAGAGACAACGAATTGCTATCGCTAGAGCATTAGTGCATAATCCATCAATCATATGGGCTGACGAACCTACTGGATCTCTTGATACTGAAACGGGTAACACAATTATGGATTTAATCTTGGAATTAAATAAATCAGAATCCATGACATTTGTTATCGTTACTCACGATGATAGAATTGCAAATTTCTCAAACAGGATTCTTAAAATGGATAGCGGAAAATTCAAAAAAGGGGAGACAAAGTGAGCTTTTTTATCACAATGATTGTTGTCGTTTTAATTTTTGTTTGTATCGTTTTAATTAGCAATAAAAAGGTTAGGAAAATCTCCTTCAGAAATCTTTTCAGAAAAAAGACTCAAACAATATTGATTATCCTAGGATCGATGATTGGAACCGCAATGATAACAGGATCTTTGGGAATAAACGATTCAATGAGTCTTTTCTTATATTCACAAATTAAAAATGATCTTGGTCCCATAGATGAGATTATTTACAAGGGAAATCAAGACCAATATTCATCCTTTAAAAAAGAACTTGGAAATGAGTTTTGTCAGGATACTCAATCGAGTTTATTTATTGACGGATGTTTAAAGGCCTATTATATCGAGGGATCACTTAGTTTCACCAGCACGCCCATCAAAAACCCTTTAACTGATATCTCTGTTAAAATAATTGCATTTGATTTTGCAAATCTTAACTTTTTTGATATTCATAACAAAAATGCTAATAAATTTATTATCTCACAAAACCTAATGGAAAAAATAGCATCTGTTGGAAATGGT
>JAYEGQ010000243.1:0-1942 GCA_034659095.1 Thermotogota bacterium | reverse complement strand
ATGAGTCATGAAATCCGAACGCCACTCAACGGCATTATCGGGTTTTCAGACCTGCTACAACGATCAGAACTTAACGACAAACAAAGGGAGTATATGGATGCCGTGAGACGTTCAGCCGATTCGCTTATGGATATTATCAACGACATCCTGGACTTTTCCAAGATTGAAGTGGGAAAACTGGAACTCAATACTGAACGGACTGACTTGATTCAACTTTGTGAGGATATCATTGACATTGTGAAATTCCGCGCCCAGGACAAAGACATAGAACTTCTGCTGGATATTAATAGAAAGGTGCCAAGATATACCTGGGTAGATTCTGTCAGACTCAAGCAGGTTTTGATCAACCTCCTGGGAAACGCCATCAAATTTACTGAAAAGGGGCAAGTGGAACTACAAGTGATTCGTGTGGACGAAGAACAATCAGAGGATCAACTTAGCGCTAAAATCTCATTCGCCGTTGAAGACACCGGAATCGGTATCAGTGAAAAACACCGAAACAGAATTTTTGAAGCCTTCTCTCAGGAAGATATCTCAACCACGAAAAAATTCGGTGGCACCGGCCTGGGGCTGGCAATCTCAAACCAACTTCTGAAGATGATGGGTACAAAGCTAAGTCTAAAAAGTGAATTGGGGAGTGGAAGCACCTTTTCCTTCACCCTGTCATTGAAGGCTGAAAAAGCACCGGAAAAACCTGCTCACTTGCCGGACAATATCCAAAACATACTGATTATTGACGACAACTCTGATAGCCGAACCATTCTGAGCGAAGGACTCGAACCTGCGGGTATAACTGTTGCCGGTGCGAAAAATGGTTTTGAAGGGTTGGAAATGCTCACGAAAAAAAGAAACTTTGATTTACTGATTGTAGATTATCACATGCCCTATATGAATGGAATCGAAGTTGTTAAAACCATCCGTGAGAAATTTGAGATTTCTCCGGAAGAATTACCCGCCATCCTTTTACGTAGTTCAAGCGAAAACGCAGATTTAAAAGCAGACTGTGACAGGTATGGCATTAAAGCAAACATCTTGAAACCTGTTAAGATGACACATTTGCTCAATACCATCTCCAATGTACATAATGACGAACAACTTCAACAGGAAACAGACAGAGAAATCATTGAAAAAAAAGAAGAGAGCACTCTTATGTCTGAAAAATACTCCAAAATCCTCGTTGCCGAAGACAACGCTACGAATATGCTATTTGCCAAGACAACCATTTCTCTAATCTTGCCTAATGTGGAGATCAGAGAAGCTAAAAATGGGGAAGAAGCTGTCAAAATAGCCAAAGAAGAGGATATCGACATCATCTTCATGGACGTACGTATGCCGAAAATGGACGGGTATGAGGCAACAAAAAAAATCCGGGAATTTGACAGGAAAACAAGAATTATTGCATTAACCGCCGGAGCCATCAAAGGGGAAAAAGAAAGATGTGTGGCGGCGGGGATGAACGATTATCTACCAAAGCCTGTTACCATAGACACTATAGAAAGAGTGTTGTTTGAGAACCTTCCAACACCAAAAAAAGAACAAGCAACCGTTAAGCTCTCGGAAGATGCCCCTGTTATGTTTGACGGTGAATTGCTATTAACCCGACTGCATGGTAATAAACAACTCATTCAAAAATTGATGGTGCTTTTTCGGGATGATCTCCTCCTGAATATTGAAAAACTTGAGAAAGTCAACATTTCTGAAGAAAAACCGGAAAATCTTCGATTAATCTTTCACTCTTTAAGGGGTCAGGCTGTAAACTTGTGTTTTGAAAGACTTGCGAAGGAAGCTGAATACCTTGAAAATATGGCTGTTGAGAAAAAGCAGGATTTAATTAAAGACCGGTTAGAGAACTTTTTGATGCTTTTAAAGAAAAGTCTGAAACTCATAAACGATCAAAAATAATGAGAATGTTCAAACTCAACAGGCTTAAAAAGGTTCGGGA
>JAYEGQ010000242.1:0-9996 GCA_034659095.1 Thermotogota bacterium | reverse complement strand
CTCCGCTGGGGGGGCGGTTTGTTCCTCTTTTTACACAGGAGGACAGTAGCAACATAATCATTGTTACAATTACCAGCATTTGGGTTTTTTTACTCAAGGGGATCACCTCATAATATAAATATTTGTTTACTTCTATATCTATTCTCTGAAAATATGTACCATTATCATACTATGATTCCACTGCAATAAGGCTTTTCTCGATCCAGAATATACTATATATAGTATTTTTATCGGGTCTTTTATACATCATATAGTGGTCTAAATCTCGATATTTTTGTTTTTGCAGTGGAATCATACTATCATTCTTCAGTTACTTGCCTTATTCGTTTGTGTAACAATCCCAGTTACATTTCAACTCTTTTTTTAAATGATTAGTCACTTTGAAAGCTAATACGGTTTTAAAAAGTTAAAAATGATGTTAAGGTTCCACCGAAAAAACCCAAAAGCGTAACCCCCTCCACCCTCTCCGAGGCCCCCCTTGGGGACGTTGCGATGATCCTATCAAGCCTTCTGTTTTTGATTATTACAGTGTTTCTAAGATTGCTTCTGAAAGAGCGGTTATTGAATCGGGATTGACAAAGTGGGTATCACTGAGACAAACTGGCATGCTTCCCATTAACAGTGAAGGTATGAGTGATCCTATTATTTTTCATCAGAATCTGAACAATGTCCTTGAATGGGTTACCTCAGAAGAATCCGGGAGATTAATGGCCAATGTTTGCGGGGAGGGGATCCCTGAACAACTTTGGCGTAAGTGCTATAACATCGGGAGTGGAGATCGCTGGAGGTTCACCAACTACGAGTTGATGGGGAAGTCTTTTGACGCCTTGGGAGTTGATTTAAAAAACTGTTTCGATCCAAGGGATTTCGCCCTTTTCAACTTTCACGGACAGTGGTATACGGACTCGGACGAGTTAAACGATATCCTGAAATTTCGCTTCATCGAGCCGGAAGATTATTTTCGTAAACAAAACAAAGCCATTCGTATTTTAAGAGCCATTCCGTGAACACCTGAAAGAACCTCACAGAAAGAAACCGTTAACCTATCGGGAAAAAGCTCGAAAAGCATACTTGGCAAAGGCGAAAAAACGGGGAATCCGACTCTCGGGACCAAAACTAAGAAGACCGCCAAAAGATGAACAAAAGACCAAGGCACATAAAAAGCTGGAATACCAGGATTCATGTGAAAGAAACGAAGTGGAAGGTAAATTTGGAGAGCTACTACCGGAGCTCTCTCGATTTTCTTTTTATTTTTTTGTTTTTGGCCCAAATATCCAATATTTTCGATGTTTATGGAAGTGTTCTTGATGATGTGGGTAGGATGTTTGGCAATCTGTTTAAAAGAAAGAAATAGATTTTCTGCTGCTCTACCCGATTTCTACCATTTTCTTTTGCCAGGTAGAGTTTTTTATCCGCGATATTTAACAATTCTTCGAAGGTTTTATCCTCACCGCTATACGTTGATACACCGATACTAACGGTGCAGGAGAGACCTTCTGTAAATGAGAGAGATGGGATTCAAGTGTAAGAGTTATCAGCATCCAAAATATAAGTAAAAAGATATGATATAATTGCTTATGAGGTGAAACTATGTCCACTAAAAAAATCACTGTTACACTTGAAGAATCAGTTGTTGAAGGTTTAGATGGCCTTGTAAAAAAGCATCACTACAAGAGTCGCAGTAAAGCAGTTCAAAATGCCATTAACGACTATTTGAAAAAGATGGAGAAGCAGAAAATGTATGCTGAAATTAATAAATTGGATCGTGAAGAAGAGATGAAGGTTGCAGAGGAATCTCTTGAAGCGGTTAATGAGATATGGACCGAATACTAAAAGGGTCTATTCTCTGGGCAGATCTCAATCCCACCATTGGACACGAACAAAGCGTCCTAAGACCTGTACTTGTAATTAGCGACACCTATTTCAACGAAAACAGTGGAACGGTAGTTGTTCTTGCCATAACAAGTAAACCTCCTAAGGCAGGGTATCCTTTGACAAAACAAATCCATACCGTTAAACTTCCCAAAACATCCTGGGTAAAAATCTCGCAAATCAGAACACTTTCAGTTAAGAGAATCAGAGGGTTTACCGGTGTTGTGGATGAACAGGAGTTGAATGAAATCATCCAGGCGTTGTTTTTATTTTTGAAGCATTAAATCTGTTTATAATGTCCTGGATTTTTGAATGCTTTGGCTGTCTCAACGGCTGCCAAAGTCAGGATGGGCGATTTAAGAAGTTTTTAGGAAAATTAGAATCATTTGAAACGCTTACACTTATCTCTCCGGTGGCAGAAAGTATCTCCTCTCTTTTGGAAATGGGTGAGAAGTGTCTGCGCAAGGTTTATCCCCAATTCCTCTCTCCTGTTTTGTCTTTGTACCGGCAACTGTCGCCTTCATGGTTGAAAATTCATAATATGCTGACTCACGAGAAGATCACCAGCATCCTCACTTACCGGGAATATCAGGTGGCCTTAACGGTTGTGGGCGGGTTGACGAATAAGGAATGTTGCTATCCGTCTATCAGAAGTTAAACATTTCAAGCCGCAAGGCCTTGAAAGACTATATTATCTCAGCTTGAATAATTACTGAAAACCCAGCCAAAAATGCCAGTTTTTGGTTCTATTCTTGAAAATGCTTTAATGTTATACTTCGTTGTTTATCTAAACCAGTTTAAAACAAAAATAGCGGAAAACTAATATTGATGTGCATTAAAAGTAAATGGATAAGCCCCAACTTGATGAACAAAAGATGTGGAACTGTTGGATAAAATGATTCCTTTAAGCAAAAAAACAAATTGGGATGACAACATCAAAATCTCCCCCGCGACTCTGGGAACGACTGCTACAGCCATTTGGGATATAAACGGCAAGTCTTATATGCCGGAAACCGTTCAATCTGCCCAGCAGTCGACACAAACGATTTTAACGGGAGTTTGCCATAACAAAATAATCATATTTGGTGATATCTATGATGAAGCCGGTTCCAGAAATTGCTTCCATGTGGATTATCAGGATATTCCCGAACAATATCTGCTAAACATCGCCCGTGATTGAAGAAAAGGTGAAACAAAACTGAAACTCCATAAGTAGGGTGTGTGGAATCAATCCATCATTACACTCAAGAGCATCAAGGCCGCAGAGACAAGGTTGATGATCGTAAAAATGGTTTTTAAATTCCTGGGGTTACTCTTAACGGCTAGTCTGTTGCCGATAAGGCCACCTTTTACGGTGATTCCTGCAATCGGTAATGATTTGAGATGACATAAAAAAGGCGATGATAAATATTCCGGTTCCAAGTATGATGAACGTCAGCACTGGAACAATCATATCAATTCTGCCATTGCAATACTATTGGGAATAAACAATCCGACCGTCAAACAAGGTCATTACGACTTGAGTATCTTTTGTTGTGGCGTCTCTTTTTGAGAATACATCTTCATTAAGGATGACTAAATCCGCCTTTTTTCCAATCTCTATCGTTCCGGTAAACTCTTCCGTGAAATTTTGATAGGCGCCACCGATGGTATGGTATTCAATCGCCGATTTCAAATCGATTCTTTCGTCATATTCATACGGATTATCCACTTCTTTTTTGAGTTCATATTCATCAATGGAGTCGTTTTTCATCTTACTTCTGATGACGGCTGTTCCGATGGCTTTAAAAGGATCCATGGAACTGGAAACTGTTCCCCATGGCCAGTCAGAGCCAAAAGCGATATTGGTATTGTTCTTTTTAAAGTCTTCCAGCAGGTATCTCTCATTTGCCCTTTTTTTTGAAAGCAGTGGTACCGTTTCTTTGTAATAATCGCTGTCCATATAGTATCTGGAAGGTTGTATGCTGGCCACAAGCCCCAGTTTGTTGAATCTTTTGATATCTTCCCGGTTAACCAGTTCCAGATGAGCCAGAGTATGACGCAGTTGTTTACCACCGTTCTCACTCTGTGCATATTCCAGACCGTCTATGGTGTTTCTCGTTGCTCCATCCGAAATGGAGTGAACGTGTATTTGAAAGCCGTTTTTTTGCAATTCCAGGGCTGTCTCCTTGAAATTCTCTAACTCCCAAACCGGCTTGCCCCTGAACCCAGGCCGGTCCTCATAGGGTTCCAATAAAAAGCCGGTATGCCCTTCTATCGTTCCATCCATAAAGAGTTTGGCCACATTGAGGCTGACGTTTTCACTTTGGTATTTTTGTCTTGCCTCAACAAGCTTAGTCACTTGTCCCTTTCCCAGATCGGGTATGCACAAATGACTGAGTCGCATTCGGATGGTTAATGCCCCTTCCTGGTCCAGTTCAACAGCAGCGGAAAATCCGGGTTCCTGTTGGGAGTTGAGGATACCGGCATCAAAGATGGAGGTGATACCGTTCTCTGCTGCACGTTTCATGTAGTTTTGAAGGGCATCTTTCCATTCCTTTTTATCAGGTTGTGAGATGTTTGTGGTGACAAGCCGGATGGTGGGCATCTCTCTCAGGCAACCGTGAGGTTCCTTAGAACCGGATTCTCTCTCGATATGGCCTCCCGAGGGATCGGGGGTGTTTTCTTTGATGTTTGCAATTTCAAGTGCTTTTGAATTCACCCAAGCAGAATGGTAATCAATGGAAAGAAAGATGGCCGGCCTGTCCGGTATCAACCTATCCAAGTCTACCTTTGACGGTCCGATGGATTCAAAAGGCATATGACACCAGCCAAAACCAAGGATAGAGTCCTTTTCCTTATGTTGATCGGCGTATTGTTTGATGAGTCTGAAGTAATCTTCTTTAGTCCTACCGGAGGTGAGCAGACATGAATTCATGAGGCGCCCCCCCATGAAGGCGTGACAATGACTGTCAAAAAAACCCGGCAAGACGGAGTTGTTGTGACAATCCACAAATTGTGTGTTATTGTCCACAAATTCCTTGCTGCCAGTCTCGGATCCCATGTAAACAATCCTTCCACCGCGAATCGCCAGGCATCCCTCTAATGATTCATTGTTCGGTGTAAAAAACACACCATTGAAGAGAATCAGATCAGCCTTTTTTTCTTCGCTCATTATAAAAAACTCCTTTTACAAAAAATTAGGCATCCTGACGTTAGTTCAATCGTCAAAAATGCACCTGAAATTCATTATACACGCTATTTTGTTGAATCTCAAAAGAATTTTTCCCGATGATATAAGAGTGATTATACTTTATTTTCAACAGTTCATTTTCTTGAAATACTTCTCGTTAGGCCTTTCTCGGTCCAAAAATACTCCCTCTTCCGTACAATTCCCACAGGGGTTTATGTTTTTTTGGATGAGATTCAAGTTGTGGATCAGTTTCAAAAAGTAGTAGACAGTCTTTTTTTGAAGGACAACGTTGATATTTACATCACTGGTTCAAATGCTCAGATGCTTTCAGGGGAAATTTCAACGCTTTTATCCGGACGTTACGTTGAAATAGAAATGCTTCCCCTATCATTTAAAGAATATGTCAGCACCAAAACAGATCAAATGGATATTAACAATGATGGACAGATCATACCTATGGATTTTAAGGCATTAGATTACTTTATACTAATACACAAAAAGCTTAAAATTATAAAGTTTTCAAGAATACAATGATATAATGAACCATATAGAAGTGTTAACTGTAAAATGATAGAGGGGATATGTATGATCCGTGGCTTGAATATGGAGAAAGGGCTTGAAAACACCGGTGGTGATTTAAACTTTTATAAAAGTCTCCTTCAAGATTTCTTTGAAACCTATTCAAATCATACCGAGAAAATCCTCCGTTTTGTTTCACAAGGTGATTATAAGAATGCGGAATTGGAAGCCCATTCATTGAAAGGGACCTCCCAAATGCTTGGGTTCGAAAAGATATATGATGTTGCCCTTAAAATGGAGTTGTCACTAAGAGAAAAAGACAATGAAAAATTCGAGTGCTTGGTTCATCCCTTAAGGAACGAATTAAACGCCCTTTTATACGATTTTAAAAGCTCTGATTTATTTCAACAAAACAATGAGCTGCATTTATCTTTAAAACTCAGTGAACAAGAAAAGAGTACGCTTTTGGAAAGATTAGATGCTCTGCTTCCGATTGTAAAGGCAGGAAGATATCAGGCAGAAGTGATAGTTGTTAAGTTATTAAAAAAATATGCAGATTTTGGTTTGAAAAAGAAGCTAACAGAGCTAAAGTCTTTGATTGAACAGTTGGAATTCAAAGAAGCGCTTGGTCTAATCAAAACTATACAAAAAGAGCTATGAGGAGTGGATTATGCAAAAAAAATATAGGATTTTAATTGTTGACGATGAACGGTCTAATAGAAAGGTGCTTTCCGAATTATTAGCTGATGAATTTGACATTGTACTCGCCAAAAATGCTACTCAAGCTTTTCAAAGATTAAATGGAGAACAGATCATTGATCTGGTATTGCTGGATATTATGTTACCGGATATGGATGGGTATGAGATATTAAAACGAATGAAAAATAAAGATGATCAAAAGGATATTCCGGTCATCTTCATCACAGTGCTTGATTCAATTGAAGATGAAGAAAAGGCATTCCACTTGGGAGCAGTTGATTTTATCACTAAACCCTTCCACCCGAGTATTGTAAAATTAAGGGTAAAAAATCAGATCAAACTCATTGAGCAAAAACAAATGCTGGAGGAAATGGCCGGGATTGACGGTTTAAGTGGAATAAACAATCGGCGTAGTTTTGATACGATTTATCATAAAGAATGGAAAAAAACCCTTCGATATCACGAACCTCTTTCACTGATTATGATCGACGTTGATTTTTTTAAAAATTATAACGATTTTTACGGTCATGGAGCCGGAGATGCGGTTTTGAAAGAAATCGCGAAAGTGATCAACAATCAATTAAATCGTCCCGAAGATGCAGTTTCCAGATATGGCGGGGAAGAGTTTGTTGTGATATTGCCTCGTACTGAAAAATCAGCTGCCACAAAAAAAACTGAGGAAATCCGGAAGGCAGTGGAGAGTTTGGCTATCACTCATGAAAAATCAGATTGTGCAGATGTTGTAACGATCTCCCTAGGGGGCGTCACTCATGAAAAAGACGATGATAATCCTGAAGCCTTCTTAAAGCAATCCGATGAAATGCTATACAAAGCTAAATCCCAAGGAAGAAACAGGGTCATCTGGCGATAGACTTGGTACTCTTTGCAAAGAGTACACTGCCCTCACAATGATATAAACAAGAAAACATTGGATGTTTACAGCAATGATGAACGTTACAAGATCAAATATCACGATATTTCAGATGATTTTGAATCAGCTGAGAAGATGAATCTCTTTTCTCCAACACTGTTAGTTTTTAATGATACCTTCAGGTGAAACGGACCAATCAAGAAAGAACAAATTGAAGCTTTTGAGAAGGGTGAAATACCATACAGGAAGCCATATAAAGTTGACCAAAGTGATGATGTCATCAAGGGAATCCTTAAACCCCTGGATGAGAAAACCGTTTTTGATACCTATCAACCATGTTCAAGATCATTTGGTGAAAGCTGTTGTGTTTCAAAATCAGCCTGGAGTAAAAATATTAGGGAGCGATTTGATTTAAGACACTTAGGATACCTTCATTATGTTGATGGTGAATGTGTGGGCGGTGCTGAGTTTATCCCTTCTTTGGTTGTCCCTTATAATATCCCAAAAAAGGAAGATATAGCCTTTTTAACCTGTTCGTATCTTTCCGGTGAAACGGTGGATTATAAAACATATCTCCTTGAAAAACTGGAGGTTGAATTGCCTGGTTTGCGTTATACACAATTAATAACCATCGCTTCTGAAGGCGTTGTTTTCCCAAATGGTCCTTTAGAATGGTTCAAAAAACGAGACTATCTTGATTTGGGAGAACTTTCGTTTGAACAAAATGAAGGGGCACGAATGCATTTGCTAAAGAAAGAACTGAAAAATCCCTGAGTTTATTTTACTCCTTATCGTATTCTCTTAAAATAGTGATATACTTAAGGAGAAGCTTTCAAAAAAATGAGATAAAAGCAAAAGGAGTCTTATAATGATATATGAGTTTATCTTTGGGTTTTCAACCTTTGTATTATATTATGCATTAGCTGCATTAGTTATACTGATGGTCAGGCCTCTTTTTAAGCGACAAATGGAAATCTTTCGGAAACTGCTTCACATAGCTTGTACCATGTCTGTTTTAATCCTTCAATATGCTATGGAAACTTGGTATATCTCAGTAGCGGTTGTACTTGCTTTTGCGCTTTTCGTTTACCCGGTGATCGCTATTGTTGAAAGGTATCCAAAGGTGATCAGCGCTTTTCATCAGCGAAAAAGGGGAGAAATTCGTTCAAGCCTTGTGTTGGTTTTTGTGATGATGGCGCTTTTAACTACCGTGTTTTGGGGATTGTTGGGAGAATCATGGAAATTTATTACGGTTATAGCCGTCATGGCATGGGGATTTGGAGATGCAGCTGCTGCAATTATTGGTAAAAATTTAGGACGTAACAAGATCAATCATCGTTTGGTTGAAAAGACCAAAACCAGAGAGGGAACCATCGCCATGTCTGTTGTGGCATTTGTAGCCATTTTTTTGAGTTTGATCATGTATTCTCAATTATCATGGTATGTCAGTTTATTAACAGCAGCCTTAATTGCCCCTATTAGTGCGGTTGTTGAGATGTTTTCCCATAATGGAATGGATACAATTACCGTTCCGTTGGCTACAGCTGTTCCCACTTACGGTGTTATTCAGTTGCTTTCAGTGGTAGGACTTTAACATGGTACTACTCAACAAGGCAGCAGCCAAACGGGAAAAGACCATGCTTGTGGCATTTTTACTTAGCTCACCGGGGCCTTTGTTAACTGGAATTGCAGCGCTTTCCAGTCAATCAGCAACACAGATTGCCGATTTCCTGAGACGTTCCTCGGAATTAGTTGCGTTATTTGTTGCCTGGTGGGTATTTCGAAAAATGCAACGTGACACTTCTTCAGATAAAATCTTTCAAAATAGAATGTCAAGAATCGCAAATCTGACGGTTTCAATTGCTATGATCTGTTCAGGAGTTGCCATGTTTATTGTTGGCGTTGTTCGATTGTTTGTCTTCAACATTGGCGGAAAAGTGATTTTGGGTTTGGTGATCGCCATTTTGGGCCTGATAACAAATTCCTGGTTTTGGTGGCGATACTGGAGTATGAATCGTGAGATTCCCGATTCGGTGATTGAAGGTCAAGGAAATTTATATCGGGCAAAGGCGTGCGTAGACCTGGCGGTTGTCAGTGCGTTAGCCACTGTTTTGGTTGCTCCAAACCATCCTGCAACCCAATATGTTGATGCTGTTGGTTGTATGATTGTGGCCTTCTATCTTTTTTACAGTGGTGTAAAGGTGATGAAGCTGGTAAAGCAATCAGGAAATGGGAAATCAGCTTCGATGGGTTAAAGAGTTGTCAACAGTTTTTTAAACGCTGTAGCCATAAGGTATTTAGCAAGGTTGTTTTTTGTGACCCATTCAATCTTCTCTTGATTCAGGGTTTTTTCGGTATCATATTGCTGTATAACCTCTTCTTTCAATTGTTCCGGACAGTTGATTTCATAAAGAGTCATCATCCAGGTTTTGTGAGTAAAGATGTGTTTGGCAGATCCGATTTCTTTTATTGAATTGATTTCGCTCTTCAACGTTTCCCTTAAATAACCTAACAATTGCTCTTTTGCGTTTTCCGCATTGGTTCCTTCCGAAACTGGGAAACCCCACAGCCCATTTAATAGAGCAGCTGAGGTCTTTGTTATCATTATCTTGTCAGCTTTATGAATGATACCTACAGCAACGGGTATCCTTTTGTTTTTAATTTTTTTCTTCCACGTTTTCACCACTTATCAACACATTAAGTTGAACCTTAAACCAAATCAATGGGGAAATCAATGGGGACGGTTCGTGCGGCTGAGCAAGGTCGTTACATAAAGCGGGTGCAAATCCCGTCGGGCAAAGGCTAACCACCAGCCCGTAACCGAGTGTTGGAGGCGAGAGCGGCAACAGGAAGCTTTAAGCGT
>JAYEGQ010000241.1:0-1958 GCA_034659095.1 Thermotogota bacterium | reverse complement strand
AATTTATCTCACTTTCACCCCTTAGCATAAAGCCATAAAGTCTAAATGTCAAGCTCTAATTCAGCTCGTTTGCAATTCTTGTGAAGCCGTTTTCAGTTTGAGGGCTTACCATTTTCTCGTATCAAAAAGTAATATATTTTTGAAGTCTATCCAAGGAATCAACCTGCCTTCGGTCTTGTAAAGCAATGCCTCGTGTTTATCTTTGGTTTCGCCATAGCCTTTGCAATAGTTGTTAACATCTGGAACATCTTTTATTTGAAATCTTCTACTGATAAACCCATCCCTAAAATTGCCCATACTATAAATTATCCAGTCCGCTTTAGAATAAAAGCCCCAGCCAGGAGTATTTTTATTGCAATTTGAAATGGTCTCAAAGAATATCCTGTCATATATTCGACGGACAGTTTTTAAGGAAAGGCTGATGTTTTCCTTTCCGTTATCCAAAACAACATCAATATCGTTCTTTTTTTGTAATGCCTCATAAACTATATTATCTGAATTGAATCGGATAAAAATCGAATCACTTCCTCTGTTGTTCAACCAAGGTTTGAAAACTTCACTGTAAAAACGTTCTTCTAATTGTAGGTCATCTTTAAACATTACCAAAAACCTCCCAGTTTTCTCTTTCCTTTCTGCCAAAATATTCAAGATAGGCAGGATAACTATTTGCTTCAATAATTTGATATGATATTTCAGGTTTCGCAGAATGTTTGCCACGTGGCGATTCAAAGTGAGTAAGCGTGTTGTTTGTCCTGGTTTGCAATGCTCCTTTCACAAAAAATAAAAGCTGCTCGGTGTTATTTCTAAAATAACTTCCCATTCCCATTGATGGTTTAACCCAAGTAAGGACAGTCTTATAAGAGAAACCCCAACCCACGCCAAGTTTTAGAGCCTCATATAGAAAATTATTTGTCGCCCATAAATACAAATGACAATCGGTTTCAGCATATTGCCCAATATTTAGTTTTGTTAATTCTTCTATGCTCAATGTCGAATATTCTGGATGTCCTCTACCAGCGAGAGAAATTGCTTTATAATCCCAAGGGGGATCTATAAGAATTGTTTTGAATTTACCCT
This sequence comes from Thermotogota bacterium, assembly GCA_034659095.1. Classification (GTDB taxonomy): domain Bacteria; phylum Thermotogota; class Thermotogae; order MWEM01; family MWEM01; genus JASUTC01. The sequence goes on along the minus strand of JAYEGQ010000241.1, from coordinate 881 downwards.
CTATAACCGGAAAAGTTTTGTTTTGGATGGCTTTGCTATCAGCCTTACGCTTTAACTCACGGGACATTACTGATACCTTTTTTTTTCCTGTATCAATTTGTTTTATTAGATCTTCATCTTCTGTATTTAAAATTTGTTGCGCTCGACTTATAGAGTGTATACTTACATTAAGTTTTTCAGCGGCTTCCGGTTGGGATAACTTTATGCCATTTGGAATAAGGTCTGTCCTTTCTCCCTGTCTCATATTTGCCACCCTCGCTGCTATCATAGACCGCTGGCTTTCGTTGAGGTGTCGCCGTTTTAAATTCAAGCTGATAACAAAACCAAGCGGATCATTTTTTGCGTATCTTTCAAATTTTGGTTCTACCCCTGCTTTTTTACAGGCTTTATATCGATTGCGCCCATCTAATATTTTACCATCGTATAAATATATTGATTCAAACAGGCCGTTTTCTTTGATATCTTCTGCCAATAACATCAATTCTTTTTCTTCCATCATGGGAAAAATATCTGCTATCTCATGAAATTCCATTAAGGCACCTCCTTTTAAATTTCATAGCGTTAAAAACAGTTTAGGGCACACAAGAGGGGGATCGCAGCCCCAGCGCAATACTTGGGAAGTATTGTCTCGTGTACCCTAAACTATTGTTAAAAATTTGATTGTTTCGGATCCTGCGATAATCCATAAGAAAATTTATCCCTTTCACCACATACCTAAGCACATCTGATGTGCAATATCAAGCTCTTTCGTAGTTACCTTTTCATGATTTATTTTTTGAAATATAGACTGCCATCAAAATGTTCACCAAAAATTTCAATACCACCTTGGCAGAAGGACAAGACACATATGGCGTGAGCTAGCTCATTGAAAAGTTCAGCAG
>JAYEGQ010000240.1:0-10009 GCA_034659095.1 Thermotogota bacterium | reverse complement strand
TTTTTACTGGAGAGAAAAGTTACTGCCCTGATCATTTTATCCACCATTTACACGCTAATATGGTCTCTGTTCTATCAGTCTTTTCTTTGGTTATCACCGGTTTTGTTTATCCTCTTCACCTTATTAACCATTTTCTACAATCGGAAGCGAAAAAGCATCAGGGGATGGTTTTTTCTTTTTTATTTGGTCCAATTCGTTTTTTGTGTGGGTTTTTACAACCAATTCAAGATTCAGTATACTCAATTCATTCAACTGGGTTTGTATTTTGTTGTTTTTGTTTATGTTAAGATATCTAAAAAAGCATAAAGAAATCCCAAGAATGATGAAAGAAAAAGAACAAAAAATAACAGGTAATTGTGTTATAATCCATTGAGTTTTTCTTACTGAACGTCTTTGGTTATCCCGTTAATAAGCCCGTTTTTTTTGGAGGGATTTAATGTTTATCACTTTGACATTCGTGTTTCTTTCTTTATCAATATATCTGTTAGTTGTGATCCGTTCATTAAAAAGCAAAATAAAGAACAACCCAGCGAATAAAGAAGAGTTGAAACGGTTGATATCCAAGGTTGATGAATTGACGGTGAGTTCCAACGAAGCGGAAATGGAAACCCAAAAACTGTATAATACCGTTGAACTGTATGAAAACGTCATACAAGCCGCCTCCAGGTTAATAGAAATGGCTTCTCAATCCGATTCGGATGAAACCTTTTTGAGAAAGCTTTTGGAGGAATCGGTGGCCATCATTCCCGAGGCAGACTACGGAAGTGTTGTGTTGATGAAGGATGATGATTGGCGCTATGTACATGCCATCGGTCATGATTTTGCACTCCTCAATTCACTGGAGTTGAAAAGGGAGTTTTTTCTTGATCCCAGAACTTCCGATGATACCATGTATTTTGACTCCAATGTTTTTGTCATAAATGGTATAGAAAGGCGTAATTACAAACTTCCCGATGATATTTATCCGATTTTCTACAAAGCCACAAAAAGAACCTTTCAAACCGCCATCATGGAGATTGATATAGGCGAAGACATAGCCGGGACCATCGCTCTGGACACCTCTCAAAAAAGTGAAAGTGTTTTTTCAAACGAATCGTTAAAGATGTTTGGTGCATTGGGCAATATTGCAGCCACATTCATGGCCTTTCAGCGTTTAAATCAGGTACATGAAGAGTTTCAAAAAGAGATTATTTTATCTAATATTCGAATGATGGAAATACACGATGAATATACTCGAGGGCATTCCGAGATGGTTGCGGAGCTTTCCCGGGAGATTGCCGTATCCATGGGATACGATGAAGAAACGATAAAAGAGGTTTATTGGTCGGGGTTGGTTCATGATATCGGGAAAATTTTAATCCCGGGTTCTATTTTAAACAAACCAGGTAAATTATCCTCATCGGAATTTGATATAATCAAAAAGCATCCCGTTTGGGGATATGAGGTTCTAAAACAATCCAAATATCTTTCTAAGATCGCCCTGAATGTAAGATTTCATCACGAGCGATACGATGGGGGTGGATATCCGGATTCATTGAAAGGCGATGAGATCCCCCCCATATCCAAAATTTTATCTGTAGCGGATACATGGGATGCAATGACGAGAAACAGAGCTTATAGAAAGGCCTTGGATTTAAACAACGCCATCAAAGAAATGGAACAAAACAAGGGAAAACAATTTGATCCTCAAATAGTAGAGGTGTTTTTGCTAATAATCAAACAAAGGATTTCAGAAGGGAAGGCAGTTGATTGATGTGAACATTCTTGTTGCAGATGATTCGGTTTTGATGAGGAGAAATCTTAAGAATATATTGAAGCAAGCGGGTTATCATATCGTGGCCGAGGCTTCCAACGGAAAAGAGGCCGTGGATCTTTACCGAAAGCATCAACCCGACTTGGTTACCATGGATATCACCATGCCTGTAATGAATGGGATAGAAGCGGTTAAGACTATTATAGAAGAAAATCCAAATGCCAATATCATAATGATTTCAGCCTTAGATCAAAAGCATATGGTGTTTAAGGCCTTGGAATGCGGTGCGAAACATTATATTGTAAAGCCTTTCAAAGTATCGGCTGTGTTAAAAGCAATTCAACATGTTCTCAATCCGGAGGATAAACAGGGTGATCACGATCAAGAGTCTCAAGAGAAAAGCGAAGCCAAAAAAACGGACACCCATTCCCAGATGCCTTATAAAGTTTCGAACACCGATGGGGTCTTTTACATCTCTCTTTTCACAACGTTGAACAACAGACAGTATTTACGGTTGGGAGGCACCATACAGGGTTTGCTTTCTATGCCGAATGTCCATATCTATTTTGATTTAAGTGCCTGTGATTATCCCGATGAAATGAGTTTCGCCTTAAAGCCTTTGGTAGACAAGATTAAAAATTCAGGTGGAAATACAAAATTTATTAAATAACGTTTATTTTTCAATAACCCCGAATTTCATCATGCCATATTCTGTTTGGAGGCTGTAAATGTGTTTTTCTTTGTCCGGATAATTTAAACAGCCATCGTTACATTTTAAAGAAACCGGAGAGCTGATAGACAAAACCGCTTCCTTTTTGGATGCTTCTCTCATGGCGTTTCCTACAAAGATGTTACACTGTTCACAAACACCATCCGAAATATCTTTTTCACTCAACGTACTGGTATCAATATCCATTAACAACTTGGATGCAAATATTTCTGCGGTTTTTCTTTCTGCAGATAAAAAAACCGTAGCGTAAACAGAACCACTTAGTCGAATCAATGCGTTATACCTATATAATTCTATCCCGTCATAAAACTCTTCTTGATTTGATTCACTTAATGCAATTTTTTGAGTGTCAAGAAAATCATCCACTTCTTTTTTTATCATATCCAGAATTGCCTTTATGGGTAATTCTGGCATTTCGTGCGCTTCTTTGATAGGAATGATGAGCTTAAAGGTCGTACCAGAGTCCTTTTTCGTTTGAATTTCAATCTCACCTTGAAATTTTTCCAGTTCATGTTTCAGTGCTGACAAACCGACACCCCTGCCGGAAATATCCGAAACTTGTTTGCTGGTACTTAAACGATCTTTAAGAATCAATTTTAGTTTTTCGCTTTCGTCCATTTTTTCAATTTGTTCTTTTTCTACAAAGCCTTTTTCAATGGCAGTGTTGCAAACGGCGTTTAGGTTAATACCTCGGCCATCATCATGAATGATAAGTTCTATCAGTTCGCCTTTTTTGTTGACTTCAACTTTGATTTGTCCGTATTCGGGTTTCCCTTTTCTAACACGTTCTTCAGGGTTTTCAATCCCGTGATAAATACTGTTTCTGAAAAGGTGTGTGAGAGATCTTATTAATGACTTGTAAAGCTCCCTGTCTACTGGAATATCTTCACCATCAATGATAACCGGATTGATGAATTTGCCCATTCTTTTAGCCAGTTGGCTTGTATAATTCTTGTAGTAAGAAAGAAGTTCAGTAAAAGAAGTGTATCTCAAGCGTTTTAATTCAATAAGGAATTCTCGGCCCTCTTCTCCCAATTCACTTTCAGCAATCTTATTTTCCAGCTCGTAGATTCGTTCAGGATCGATGGATAATTTTTGCTCCATTGAAAAGAAATCAGATCCCAATAACCCTCTGATAATGTCAATATCTTTTCTGATCCAGGAGTTGTAATCATAGGAGTTGAAAAAATCAACCAGTTGATTGTTAGTATATTTTAAGAGTGACTTTCTTTTATCGTTTAAGATTGTTTCAAAATCGTGAAGAGAGGCAACGGCGTTAATCGTGTCGAAGTTGGCAAAACTGCCCTTGTAGGTGTGAATCATTCTAAAAATTTCTGCGATCTTGTCTTCTGATTCAAGTTGGCTGTTGCATATTTGTTCCATGCCATTCATGGTGAAATCACTGAAATCCCTGATAAGCTCCAGATAATCTTCTCTGGAATTTAAAACCTTAATGACCATTTTCAGAATATTTCTCTCGTTTTCAATTTCATTCTGTAACTCCACTTTTTCGGAGATATCGTGGAGAATCACCATTATCTTTCGATCTTCAGAATTGGTATCAATCAATTTATAATTTAACTGGATTGTTTTTGTTCCTAATGTGATTGTTTCCGGTAGAAGGGAGATGTACATATCAACAGCGTAAGATCTATCTTCATGCATGATTTTTGTGAAGACCTTATCCAAAAACTCAGTAGTTTCAGGTTTTTCGTTTCCAAGGATTGCTGAGATGGACCGATTTGAGATTTCTTTACCGAACATGGTTTCGCATTGCAAGGAATATTCCGGATCGATAATCAAGGACTCAGAAAAGGTTAGAAAGCCTTCCTCCGTATTATCCAGCAACGTTTTAAGCGCAACTGTTGTTTTATTTAATTCATAAGTTCTTTCTTCAACCTTACGATCCAGTTCATTGTAAGAACTTTCAAGCTCCTCATTCATAGCTGTCAATTCTTCATAGGATGCGTAAAGCTCGTTAGAAGTGGATTGTAGTTCCTGGTAGGTCTTCTGGAAATCTCTCACCATGATAATCCCAAAGCTGAAGATGATGATCATTGAAGATAATGCATAGACCGGAAAAGGAATGATAACCCCTATGAGTTGAACGATTAACAAATAAATGGTACTGGCCGTTAAAACAGAAACTGGGTAGATAAATTCAGTCGTCTTGCGGTTAAAAGACAAAAAGACCATAAAACTCAGGTTGATGTAGCTGATGATGTATTGTGCAATATCAAAGCCCAAATAGATGACAAAACAAGCGGTTATATTTGGGAAAAGTAGTTTATGACTGATATTGTTTTTGGAATCACTATTGTAATAGGATTCAATACCGATAACCAGAAAGTAAATAAAAAGGGTATAGCTGATGGGTTGTAATACAGTAAATAATTGATCAGAAGAAAAGAAAACAAAGAAATCTGGAGAATTGAGGATGTACAAAAAACTCCCCAAGGCATTGAAGATCATGGCAATTCCCATTGCTACATAAGAGTTTTTTTTGGTGGCTACATGTTTTCCCAATGAAATGAGAATTACAGATAATAAAGCTCCCATGCCGAATATGATGAGATAAAAATCCTGCCCTAGAAATTTGATGGCATTGATTTGAATTCTTAAACTGATAAAATCCCCAAAATAAGGGGATGTATAAATTTCCAGCTTATCCCTACCCATATATTGGATGATGACTTTATTAACGTCTTCCAAGAGTTCGGGGTTGATTTGTTCGATATATGAGTACAAGAGTTGACTGGGTTTGTCGAAATCTTTGGGAAACACGGTATCTGTAATCAGTTGACCGTTGAAAATAACCTGAACATGAGCGCCTTGTACAGCGGGGATTAAAAGACCTGGTGCCTTCTTGTCCGAGAGTTCAACCTCTCCGTAAAGATTAAAGAAGATAGGTCCTCTTTGATCAATCTCCAACGGAAAATTTAATTCACTCAATTCTGGCATTACGAAGTTTTTTTCTTCTTGTTGATCTGATTCATCAGGTTGAGAAAAATAAGAAGAAATCCAGTCAACTTTAATGTTGGCCTGACTGTTGATGGGTGTAAAAAAAAGAATATAAAAGATGATTAAAACCGCAAAAAAAACAAATAATGCACTTGCAGTTAAATACAATTTCTTTTTATTCAACATATGTTTTTAGATTGAAGTTATTAATAGCCGAACTGACCTCAACTTCCAAATCCGCTTCGTAATCGACTTCTTTGAAAACATCATCGACAGAAATTTTGTTGATTGCTGATTTCATTGTTTTGGTATATCTGATATCAGCCGGTGCAATGATATCCAAATTGTTAATCGCGGATTCACAAATGATTTCAAGGGGGATTGAGAAATCCTTGACGGTTAATTCCAAATTTAAAATAGCGGTGTTGATGTCTATGATTTCTAAGGTATTTTTTTCAAGAATAATGTCACCCTTTAATACTGCTGAATCGATTAACAATTCAAGGTTGGCTTGCTGGGGTATGCGTAGATGCAGTTCGTATTTAGGTTTGACAAAAAGGAAAAATTTGTTGTCATCTTTTCGTGTGATACGAACCCTGTTTCCGGAAACCCTGATATCCGTATCATCTACATTCGAATAATATGTGCCGATAATCATATTTTGAATATTATTATCACTGACCACTTCCAAATACACAGTGGGCACATCCAATTCCAGTATGTTTATATCAGCAGTCTCATCCAATGCAACTTGAAACTGATATTCTTCGTAGATTTTATCCGAAAGAAAATCAGTAGGATAAAAGATCAAAGCCAGTGCAAAACATATGATGAAGATGGCGTTGATGAAACGAAGCCATCTCAGTCCCTTAATTTTTGACAAGATAGACAGCCCTATCAGAATCAGAATGAAGGGCCAAAGGTAAAAGAAATTCTCAAAAATGGTAGAGAAAATAGAGACGTCAAACAAGCCAAAGACCAATAAAACGCCAATGACTAACAGCAATATGCCAAAAAATAGAGGCATTACCTTTTCTCCCTGAAGTAACGTAATAAAACAGCGCCACCGGCTAATACCAGCAATATACCAACAATGACCCTCCAGGAGATGTTAAATGAGAATAGTTGACTGAATAAAAAGACGATTCCCACAATTACAATCCCTACGCCAATGGCTAACTTGCCCCGACGTTCCTTTTCCAACTGTTCCTTTATCCTTTGTTCGCTGTTATAGGCTCCGGTTTGTTGATCAAATTCAGAATCGTAAACATCAGAATTTGCTTCCTCTGGATTTTGAGTTGTTCTGTTTTTTAAGGGTTCTTCCGGAATAATGATCCAAGCTACGATATAAAGAAAGATGCCGGCTCCCGCTAACAAGATGGTTGCTGCCCAGATTAGTCGGATAATAACCGGATCCACGTCCAGATATTTTCCCAAACCGGAACAAACGCCGGCAATGACTCGGTCATCCCTTGACCTGTATAATCTTTTTTCTGTCATTCTTTTCACCACCTATTTTCACTTTTCAAGTCTGAATCCATCGGGTAATAACTGGGAAAGTTTATATTTCTTTTCTTTACCCTGTGTATTGATTAATATAACATCCATATCTCCAAACTCCCAAAGAAACTGCCGGCATGCCCCACAGGGTGAAGCGGGTTCTTCTGATCGAGTAGCTACGACTATTGCTTCAAACTCCAGTTCTCCCTCGGAAACTGCTTTTACACAAGCAACACGTTCAGCACAAATCGTTAATCCGTAGGAGGAATTCTCAATATTGGCACCAGTGTATATCTTACCGCTTTTTGTCAATATAGCTGCACCTACAGCGAGTTTAGAAAATGGGCTGTAACTGTATTCCAGCATTTTTATAGCCTCTTCTTTAATTTTCTTTATCATGATAATCCCCTTCCCTTTCTATAGTTTTTTTGAATATTTCATCCTCGTCATCCTCGTACCTCTTCATCCTGACTTCAGGTTTAACGATCATTTTAATCTTCTCTATTCTTGTTTTACTGGCAGCCAGAATCCTGAAATAAAATCCGTTGACCTTCATTTCCTCTCCGACTTTTGGAACTCTTTCGAATAGTTCCAACAAATAACCACCGATTGATTCAAAGTCGGTTTCCGGGAACGTAACATCCAACTCCCTTTCTATATCGTTAATGGGGACTTTTGAATCGATAATATAGGTGTTGGGGTTGAGCTTGTCAATTCCAAAAACTTCCCCTTCATCGAATTCATCCATAATTTCTCCCATGACTTCCTCGATAATATCTTCTATGGTAACCAGACCTTCAGTGCCACCGTATTCATCAACAACGATGGCCATATGAACCATGTTGTCTTTAAACTCCTGAAGAAGTGCGTCAATCTTCTTCGTTTCCGGAACGTAATAGGGAACACGACTGATTTCTCTGACGTTAAGCTTTTCTAAAATATCCGTTCCCCTTTCATCAATCACCTTGATAATATCCTTTGCGTAAAGGATGCCGGTTATATTGTCGATGTTATCCGTATATATTGGGAATCTGGAATAACCTTCATCCCTTACATAGGATAGTGCTTCTGAAAGTGGCGTGTTTTCATCCAATGCAACCACATCAACCCTTGGGATCATGATCTCCTTGACGTTGGTCTTTTTGAGTCCGAGTGCTCGGGTTAACATTTTACTTTCTTCAATCTCTATGGCGCCTTCTTGCACCCCAACCTGCATAGCGTAAACGATTTCATTTTCGGTGATGAACGGTGTGTCCGTTACAACTTTACCACCAAGGATTCGGATGAAAACGTTACTGATTCTCACCAATAACCAAATCAAAGGGGTTAGGACAATACTGAGAAAGGTGATCAGACGAATGATCCAGTTAAAAACCTTCTCAGGATTTTGGGTGGCAAAAACCTTGGGTGTAATCTCACCAAAAATCAGGATCAGCATGGTCATGATACCGGTGGCAATCGCGGTTGCGTTTCCCGCATTGCTATCAGGTAACAGGTTTAAAGCGATCAAGGTTGCCAAAGACGAGGCAAAGATATTCACGAAATTGTTAAAGACCAAAATAGTCGTCAACAGTTTGTTTGGTTCATGTAATGCCTTTTCAACGACCTTACGTTTTTCCTTGGAGTCGGCTTTTTCAGCCAATTCTTTCAATCTGAGCTTGGTCATGGAGCTAAGAGCTGTTTCAGAGCCCGAAAAAAGGCCCGATAACAATAACATAATTCCTAATAAGAAAAATTGCAAAATCAATGAGCTGCTACTAAAAGGTTCAGGTTCCACTTGAAACCCCACCGTCCTTTCGAATGTTAATAATGGTATTTTTCACCTTTGATTATCTTCATACTTCTGTATATTTGCTCTGTGAGCAAAAGCAAAGCCATTTCATGGGTAAAAGTCATTCTCGAAAGAGAAAGAACCTTTGAAGCGGAACGTTTTACATCCTCATGAAAGCCCGTATAACCACCTATGGCAAAAAGCAATTCCCGTGAAGTGATTTGCCTGTTTTTGATAATATTTGAAAATCCCTTTGAGGTTAATGCTTCGCCACCCTCATCCCAGATGATTAACTCTTCATTTTTTATCCTCTTGAATAAAGCAGCCGCTTCCTTTTTCTGAATGTTTTCGATCTGCTCCCGATTGATGTCACCACCACTTTTTAATTCCAAAAGAGATAGATTTACATAGGGCTTCAACCACTTACAATAACGTTCTACGCCGCTTTTAACAAACCTTGTCTTTAAAGAGCCGAAATAAGTTATTTTAATCATAGAAAATTATATCATAAAGCCCATCAATCTTGAAGTAATGGTATAATATGATTGAAACTAAGTTTAAGCAAAGTCTTGAAAAAATTATTCGGAGGGTTGGCCATCATACAAACAGGCGAAAAAAAGCGAATTGAACGACTTCAGAATATAATCGGCATCAATTTCAACGATGAAAAACTACTTTTTCACGCTTTGAGGCACACTTCGTATGTAAACGAAAAAGCACGTTTTAAGAATAAGTTGCTGTTATCCAATGAGCGGTTGGAATTTCTCGGTGATTCTGTGGTGGGTTTGGTAATTGTGGAATATTTATTCAAGCATTTTGCCAAAAACACCGAAGGAGACCTGGCTAAAGCAAAATCCGTTCTTGCAAGCGAAAGCATATTAGCCAAAGCAGCTCGAAAGATTTCTCTCGGGGATTACATTTTCATGGGCCATGGTGAAATGGTGTCTGGTGGAAAGGATCGTGATTCCCTCCTGGCTGATGCCTTTGAAGCCATTTGTGCTGCTATTTACATTGATCAGGGCTTGGAACGAGTCAGGCAGTTTATCATCCATCATATTTTCGAATACATTGATGTGGTGATGCGTGATTCTTTATTATTGGATTACAAGACAAAACTACAGGAAATGACCCAATCAAAATTGAAAAGCCTTCCTGAATACAGATTGATCGATTCCATTGGCCCCTCACATGATCCCGAATTTGTTGTGGAATGTGTAATAGGAGAAAAAAGATGTGGAGAGGGAAGGGGAAAAAGCAAAAAGGAAGCGGAACAAAAAGCGGCAAAAGAAGCCAT
>JAYEGQ010000239.1:0-1964 GCA_034659095.1 Thermotogota bacterium | reverse complement strand
TGAAACCGAGGCATTGCCTTGAATGCTCCAATTAACCTGTGGCTCTGAATTGCCAAAGGTGAATGCCCAATAATCCCCTCCTGGCATATAAATCACCAAAAGGTTGTCGTATGTTTCAGCCATTATAGGCACTGAACATAAGACAAACAGGCCGATAAGCACCAATCCCAACAGCAACATCTTTTTCATGTCTTCCTCCCTTTTGTTTTTTTCTTTATTCTATTGCCAACGAACCACTAATCTCTCATAGATTAGCATAAAATACAAAATCTGTCAATGTTTATAAAATTGATAATCAAAATACAAAAAAACTAATTTTCTAAAAAAAAAGACGGTCATTGGGGAATAACCGCCTATTGATTGTGCTTAAGCCTAATGTTCGTTAATATGAACAGGCGAGAAAGCGTCTATGGTCTTTCCGCCTATACTAAGGCAAAAGTCAAAACAATCCTGTGGAGGATTTGGATAGTCAAAACTATCAAACAGACCTCTCCTTTTCAAAAAGAGCTCGAATGGTTTGCTAGGCAACTGATCAGGAATAGTGAACTGATAGACCCCTATATCTCCAGGCAAAATCCTGGTCCTACCGAAGTTAAGCCTGAAAAGAACAATATCAGAATCACCTATCCAGTACTTTGCTTTGTAGGAAAGTTTGGTAGTCAATGTTGTGTCTCCAGAAGCCGGAGCGCTACCAAAGTTTTTGATTACCAAACGGACATGTTTCCCGTCACTACCTACAGCTACCACTCGCAAAATAGGATGAGGGCCAATTGGTTCTGGTTTGTCGTCTTTGACCAAAATCCAGACATAGTCAGCGTCCAACAAGGCCAAGAGATGAGTATTCCCCTTGAGTAAATCATCAGTGGAAATAGTTATCTCACTAAATCCCTTACCATCAAATTGGAGTAATATTAATGTATCCGGCAAAGTCGTGGCCCGAGAACTTAGACTCCCTCCATCAAGTAAATTGACGGCCTGTTTGAACTTGGCTAATGTTATGTCAAATCCTCCGATTACCCTACCTTGACTACTAATAGTGGTCTTGTTTTGAATATTTGGCCCATTGATATTGAATTGAGCCAATCCGTTTACAAACTTGAAATTAACCATAAAGGTTGTGGAAGTAAAATCTAAAGCAATAACACTCCCGCTGGCCTCAAAGATATAATTTCGAGAAAAACCACTCAAACTAGTTATCAAAAGTAGAACAACAACCAAAACAACCAACAAATTCCTCTTCTTTTTCATCTTTCTCCTCCTTTTTCTTTTTTTATTTCTGAAATTCAACCACTATGCTCTGTTTTTTCAACTATGATTATACTCCAACCCGGAATATTAATATTCATCCTTTTTTGATAGCTTTCTTCCTCCGAATCATCAAGTTGCAACTGTCCGTATCCCTCAAGAAACTCTACCGAGTATTTAATCCGGGAACCATTAACTTTTATCAACAGTCCCATTTTTTCGGCCATAGTAGTAAACTGCAAATGATATTGCTCATCTTCTTTATTGCCTAAATACCTTACAATCAGAACATTTTCTTCAGAGGAGTATTCTACTTCTATTTTCCCTGTTTCCAACTGAAAGGTATTCTTTACCGTCATCTCCGCAAAAGCCGTGGATAAAGCTAACACCGATACCGACAAGCCAACCAACAAAACCGCTAACCACGCTCTTTTCATCTCTTTCCTCCCTTTTGCTCTTTTGTTTTTTATACCCAAAACCGAATAACCAAACTGCTACAAATGTTGTCAGTGTACAACTAAGATTCCATAGATTAGCATAAATTATAATAGCTGTCAATGTTTATAAAATTGACAAGCAAAATATAAAAAAATAATTTTCCAAAAAAAAGACGGGCAACCTGATGAAACTAGGTTGCCCGTGAATGTGCTGTCTTAGATGTTCAAGTCATTATGAAAATAGACCTGACACCATTTTTTTTGGTTTTCCCTACTTGATGG
>JAYEGQ010000238.1:0-41777 GCA_034659095.1 Thermotogota bacterium | reverse complement strand
AATATTTTTTACGTTTTAAAACGTTCTATTAATGATTACAAAAAAGTTTACAACTACATAAGACTCTTGCTGGAAATATTGACTATCATCGACGTTAATTCGGATGATATCTTTCGAGCTTTGGATGCAGAAAGCAATGATTTTGAAGATGAACTGATTTCTGTTTGTGCTTATAAAGCAAATGTTGATTTTATCATTTCCAGAAACAGTAAGGATTTTAAAAATCAAAAATCCAAGCGATTGAACCTAAAATCTTTCTCGATAAACAATTTTAAAAAATCATTTTTGCAATCACCTCCGTCCCTATGGATAGTGTCATTTTTGGGGCACCAACGTATTTGGGAACCTTTTCATGGCAAATGAAAACTTTTTTGGATAAGGGTCTCAAAGTAAAACTGGCGGTGATCATTTATCACAATTGATTTACCTTATACTACCATTATAGTAACATTATTGGTGCAACACATTGCAGTGTTCAAATATTTAGTGATTAAAAAAAATATTTTGCTTTCAAAATATTTAATCTCTGCATTGAGTTTATTCCAGGCTTCAGGTGTGAACATTTGCTTTTTTTAAAAAAAGTGCTATAATCTTTAATGAACGAAGACTTATGATCATTTATCTCGGCTTAAAATAGCTTCAAAGCTTTTAATCTGATTACTTGTTATAAAATGTTTTAAAAACAACTTCAGTAGGCATTTAATGTAAAATTTTGCCAAACGGGCAAAAAAATACTCATAGGAGGCTGGTTTTAGTGAAGAAAGTTTTTATTTTATCGTTGTTAGTTGTGTTTAGTGTTGCTTTGTTTGCCGCTGCTCCATTCCACATTGGAATTGTAACGGGAACAGTATCACAGAGTGAAGATGACCTCAGAGGTGCGGAACAGCTTATTAAGGAATACGGAAGTGTTGAAGATGGCGGTTACATCCAGCACGTTACCTATCCTGACAACTTCATGCAGGAAGTCGACACGACCATCGCTCAGATCGTTGGTTTGGCTGATGACCCACTCATGAAGGCAATCGTTGTTAACCAGGCAGTTCCAGGAACCGTTGCCGCATTCAGAAGAGTCAGAGAAATGAGACCTGACATCCTTCTTCTTGGACATCCTCACGAGGACCCAAACATGGTTATTGATACATTTGATTTGGCAGTTTACCCAGACAACGTTGCAAGAGGATACTTAATCATTCTCGCTGCAAAAAGACTTGGTGCAGACAAATTCATGCACATCTCATTCCCAAGACACATGGGTTACGAACTCCTCTCCAGAAGAAGAGATATCATGAAAGAAGCATGTAACGATCTCGGACTCGAATTCATCGACATGGGTTCACCAGACCCAACAAGTGATATCGGTATCGCCGGTGCACAGCAGTTTATCCTTGAAAAAGTTCCTGCATGGCTCGAACAGTACGGACCAAACACCGCTTTCTTCTGTACAAACGATGCACATACAGAACCTCTTCTCAAGAGAATCGCTGAAATGGGCGGATACTTCATCGAAGCTGACCTTCCATCCCCAACAATGGGGTACCCCGGTGCTCTTGGTGTAACTTTCACTGAGGATGAAAAGGGTAACTGGCCGGCAATTACTGCAAAAGTTCAGGAAGTCGTTGTTGCAAAGGGTGGTGCCAACAGAATGGGAACATGGGCATACTCCTTGGGTTACACATGTTCAGCAGGACTAGGCGAACACGCCAAAAGAGTTATCGAAGGCGATTCAGAGATCACCAATTTCGATGATGTTATGGAAGCTTTGATGAAATATACTCCAGGTGCAGGATGGAACGGAAGTCTTTATGTTGATGCCGATGGTATCGAACATGATAACTTCGTACTCATCTACCAGGATACATACGTTTTCAATCCTTACACCGAGGGTGGATACTTGGGTATGACACAGGTTGAAGTTCCAGAGAAATACTTCTATATCGACTAATAGACAATACTAATATTTAAAAACAAAGGGGAACTCTTCAATGTTCCCCTTTGTTTTGGAATAAGAGGTGAACAAAATATGCCAGATGAGATTTTATTGAAAATGAAGAATATAACAAAAGATTTTTACGGTAACCAAGTGCTTACGGGCGTTAATATGGAACTTAAAAAAGGACATATTATAGGCCTGGTAGGTGAAAACGGTGCGGGAAAATCCACCTTGATGAATATACTTTTTGGCTCCACTGTTATTAAAGAAACGGGGGGGTTCGAAGGTGAGATAGAGTTAGATGGTGAGATTTGTAATTTCGAATCACCATTTGATGCCCTTGACGCAGGAGTTGGTATGGTTCATCAGGAATTTATGCTGATTCCCGGATTCCAAGCTGCTGAAAATATTATGTTAAATAGAGAATTAATACAAAGTAATTTATGGGTTGAGGTTTTCGGGGAAAGATTGAGCCAATTAAAAACGGAAGACATGGTTGAAAGGGCTCAAAAATCAATCGACACCGTTGGTGTGGATCTGGATGCAAAGACTTTGGTCTCTGAAATGCCTGTTGCCCACAAGCAATTCACAGAAATCGCAAGAGAAATAGACAGAGAAGCTACCAAATTGCTTATACTCGATGAACCGACTGCCGTTTTAACGGAATCAGAAGCCGAGATTATGTTATCCGTCGTAAGAAGACTTGCCGACATGGGGATTTCCGTTATTTTTATCTCTCACAGGTTGAAAGAAATTATGCAGATTTGTGATGAGTTAGTCGTTTTAAGAGACGGGAAGCTTGTAAAAGAGGTTCCAACGAAGGAAACAAACCCCGAACAAATTAGTGAATGGATGGTAGGCCGAGAAATTGGGGGCGGTCCTGACAGAGAAGAACCTATTAAAAAAATAGAAGAGATGGAAACTGTTTTAAAGGTGCGTAACCTTTGGGTGGATATGCCCGGAGAACGTGTTGTAAACGTCGACTTGGATATTAAAAAAGGTGAGATTTTTGGAGTTGGAGGACTGGCAGGTCAAGGGAAATTAGGGATTCCCAATGGAATCATGGGCATCTATCCTGCCGGTGGAAAAGTTGAATTCCAGGGTAAAAAGATTAAATTAAACAATCCTCGGTTTGCCCTTGATTCAGGGATGGCTTTTGTATCCGAAGATAGACGAGAGGTTGGATTACTTCTGGAAGAACCCATTGACTGGAATATCTCATTTACTGTCATGCAAACACAGGAAAAATACCTCAAAAAGATCCTGGGTGGATTGATTAAGTGGAGAGATGACAGGGCCATTGCAAAACTTGCTCAGGAATACATCGACCTGTTGGAAATCAGATGCACCAGTTCACGGCAACTTGCAAAGGAATTATCTGGAGGTAACCAGCAAAAAGTTTGTCTCGCAAAGGCATTTGCCGTAAGACCAGATTTACTGTTTGTTTCCGAACCTACTCGAGGAATCGATGTGGGAGCCAAACAATTGGTTCTCGATACGTTACACAAATACAACAAAAAATTCGGTATCACGATAATTGTTTGCTCATCAGAATTGGAAGAATTGAGAAGCATCAGTGATAGAATAGCTATTGTATCAGAAGGAAAGATTGCAGGAATCCTATCACCAATAGCACCGTTAAAAGAATTTGGTGCTTTGATGTTGGAAGCATGAGCAGATCAGGTATGAGAGGATGGAAGATAAATCATGATGGAAAAAATTAAGGATTTTTTAGAAGCGGCCGGATGGCCAAGGCTGATAATCGGGCTTTTTTTATTGGCACTTTTCATAACGGCACCCTTTGTTGAAGTAAACATCTTTACCTCACTCAGTGACGTCTTTGTCAGGTTTGGTATGTGGGGTATACTCGTACTTGCAATGGTACCAATGGTTCAGGGTGGTTGTGGTTTGAATTTCGGTTTACCGCTTGGAATCATAGCCGGACTCTTGGGAGCGGTTACCAGTGTTGAATTGCAATTAACCGGTCTGGGAGGGTTTTTCTCAGCTGTTCTCATTGCCATTCCCTTTGGAATTGGATTAGGATTACTATACGGTGTCCTTTTAAACAAAGTCAAGGGTGACGAAATGACAATCGCCTTATATGTTGGGTTTTCTTCAGTAGCCGCTATGTCCATGGCATGGTTAAAATTACCCTATAAAAGCCCTGACATGATATGGGCTTATGGAGGTTCCGGGCTGAGGACAACTATCAGTGTTGAAAAGTTTTGGTATCATGCATTAAATGATATCTGGACGATACAGATAGGTGAACATTTTTATTTCCCAACCGGGATGATTATTTTCTTTGCATTTATGTGTTTCCTGGTTTGGATCTTTTTCCATACAAAAACAGGCACTGCTGTGACTGCAGCCGGTTCTAACCCTGAGTACGCAAGGGCTTCCGGTATAAATGTTAACAAAATGAGGATCATTTCAGTTATTCTCACAACCGTCCTTGCTGCAGTTGGTATCATCGTTTACGAACAGTCTTTCGGATTCATCCAGTTATACTTGGGACCCTTCTGGATGGCATTCCCGGCGGTTGCAGGTATACTTTTGGGTGGGGCATCCGTGCATAAAGCAACGATTATGAACGTCATCGTTGGTACGTTCCTGTTCCAAGGAATTTTAACAATGACTCCTTCCGTTATCAATAACATCATACAAACAGACATGTCTGAAACAATCAGAATAATCGTGTCCAATGGGTTGATTCTTTATGCCTTAACAAGGACGATTACGATTAAGAGTGCGAAGGTGAAAGCATGAGTACATTAAAATCAAAAGACAATAAAGGTAAAGTATCAAGATTCTTTGTCAATAATGCGGTACCCATATTATTTATTTTATTCGCCGTATTGGCCATTCCCATGGCAAATCTTTCTATCGAATATCTCATTGCTGAAATGATTACCAGATTGGCGAGATATTCATTCCTGGTTCTGGCACTTTTAATTCCCGTTATAGCGGGAATGGGGATGAACTTTGGTATCGTTTTGGGAGCCATGGCTGGACAGATTGGACTTATTTTTGTTATGGATTGGAACGTCATGGGCGTACCCGCATTTTTCCTGGCCATTATTATTTCCATGCCTTTGGCAGTATTCTTGGGTTGGATGGCAGGAATTGCTCTGAACCATGCAAGGGGACGTGAAATGGTAACATCGTATATACTGGGCTTTTTCATCAACGGGGTCTATCAGCTACTTGTTCTTTACAGCATGGGAGCCATTATTCCCATCAGCAACAGTAAAATAGTACTTCCCAGAGGGTATGGAATCAGAAATGCCATTGATTTGGTTAATCTTCGTAAATCCGTAGACCGATTGATTCCTTTTGAGATTGGTGGGGTTGAAATACCGGTTATGACCTTCATACTGGTGGCTATCTTATGTGTGTTCATCGTTTGGTTCAGAAAAACAAAACTTGGGCAGGATATGAGAGCTGTCGGACAAAATATGGAAGTGGCCAGAAACGCTGGAATCCCTGTAGAAAGAACCAGAATATTGGCCATTGTCATATCAACAGTGCTGGCCTGTATTGGACAAATCATCTTCCTACAGAACATTGGAACCATGAACACCTACAACAGTCATGAGCAGATAGGGATGTTCTCAATCGCAGCACTGCTTGTAGGGGGCGCGTCAGTTGCCAAAGCCAGCATTAAGAACGCTTTCGTGGGTATTGTTTTGTTCCATATCATGTTTGTTGTCGCTCCAAGGGCAGGAAAAACCCTCATGGGAGAAGCGCAAATCGGAGAATATTTCAGGGTATTCGTTTCTTATGCCATCATCGCCATCGCATTGGCGCTGCATGCCTGGCGAAAGAATAAAGAAGCCGAGTTTGCAAGACGTTCTTTGAGAATCGACACAGAAGAAGCCACAGGCACTTCAGAGTAAGGTTGTGATTTGAATGAAAAGTTGGATTATAAAAAGTGTTTTAATTATTGGTATCATTGTTCTGGCCGTTTTTCTTTACGTCATAGGAAAAGAACACATTGTTTTCGTAGAGAATAACACCTTTACCATTGACGGTAAAATCTATGAACCCTATGACCTGGTCAGGGTAACCCTTGATGGCGGAGAGCCGGATGAGATCAAAAAACCCCGTGGACGAAGCCTGGGAAGAGCAAAGGTGTCAACAACAGGCCTCAATCATAAAGTTCTTGTTGAAATCTTGGATGATGACGATAATGTGATTGAATCCAAAGAAGCTAAATTTAAAGTCAAGAATACTGTTGAAGAACTTTTGCTGAATATTCCCGCTCTGATGCACGATGCAAAAGGTTGGGTAGCAAACAATCAAAAGACCATTTATGTTGAAAATAAACCCTTTACTACCGATGGTAAGACCTATGAAGCCTATGAATTTGTGAGGGTCATCTTGGACAGAAGCAAATCATTAGAAATCAGAAAACCTGGTGATGGTCACACGGGAATGGACAAGGGTGTGGTCACGGATTTAAGACACACGCTTTATATTGAAATCATGGATAACGAAGAAAAAGTCCTTGAGTCAAAAGAAGTCTCCTATACCGTTAAGCACGCCCAAGATGCACTTCTGATTAATGTACCTGCAGTGATGAATGACGTGGATGGTTGGCTGTCAGAATACGAGAAATAATAAATTTCATAAAAAAAGCCACGGGTTAATAACCGTGGCTTTTTTTATACAAGGGTTTTCGAGATTTTCAGCATTTTCATGTATAATAGGTATATAATGTACCATAGCAGGGAGGTTTTTCAATATGATTGGATTAATCAGCGATTCAGCCAGCGATGTCCCACAGGAATTGATCAAGCAAGAGGGGATTGAAGTTGTACCCCTGAAAGTCATTCTTGGAGAAAGTGAATATAAAGATGACGTTGAAATAGATGAGCAAAGATGTTTGGAGTTCATGGAAACAGATTTTGCAAAGACAACAGGGACACCTTATAATGAGGTAAAAGAGGGTTTTGAAAACCTCCTTCAACAAGGCTTCAAAGAAATAATCGCCATCAACGTTTCCAATAATATCAGCAATACCCATAGTGTATTTCAGATCGTTGCCAAAGAACTGATGGACAAAGATGAAGAATTGAGAATAGAGGTCATTGACACTTTAAGTATTTCCATTGGTTCAGGTTTACTGGTGAGTAAGGCTGTAGAACTGAGAAAAAAGGAGTTTACCTTTGATGAGATGGTCGAAGAATTAAAAAAATATGTACCTCAGGATTTGGATGTTTATTACGTGATCCCCACGCTCAAATTCCTGAAAGCCGGAGGAAGAATAGGCAAGGTCAGCGGAACTATCGGAGAGGTGCTAAACCTTAAACCAATTATCATGGTAGGTAACGACGGAATTTATCACACAGCTGCAAAGGCCCGTGGAATGAAAAAATCCGTTAAAAAGATGAAAGAATTATTCGAAAAGGTGACTACGGACCGTGAGATTGAACAAGCGGCCATTTATACCAGTGGCACTGGTGAAAATACAGAACAATTTGCCAGAGAACTTAAAAGTTTACTTAAAGAAAAAGGGGTTTCCAATATCCTGGAGGGGAAAATCGTTCCTTCCATGTTGGTACACGTTGGCCCCGGTTTGGTTGGTTTGGCTTTTCGGTTGAAGTATCAATAAATATAAAACGATAGAAGAACTGAAAAAACCCTCAAAAGGAGGGTTTTTTCAGTTTATTTGTTTGTTAATC
This sequence comes from Thermotogota bacterium, assembly GCA_034659095.1. Lineage (GTDB taxonomy): Bacteria > Thermotogota > Thermotogae > MWEM01 > MWEM01 > JASUTC01. The sequence goes on along the minus strand of JAYEGQ010000238.1, from coordinate 34,160 downwards.
GTATAGAAAACAAGCAACTTCATGTCCAGGCTGAATCTCCTTTAACTTGGGAATCTCCCGTTTACATCTGTCAAAGGCTTGCGGACATCTGGAAACAAATCGGCACGCCTGAGGTGGATCGATGGGTGATGGAACATCGCCTGTCAATAACTGCTTTCCCCCTTTTCTCTTATGAGGATTTGGAATGGGGATTGAATCAAGCAATCCTTTTGAATAAGGATGCAAAGCATTATTGAACAATTCATCCGTTTGAGTTAATTCGATGATCTTTCCCAAATACATCACGGCAATTCTGTCAGATATATGTTTTACCACGCTTAAATCGTGGGCGATGAAGAGATAAGTCAGATTGAAATCGGTCTTTAAATCCTCTAATATATTAATAACCTGGGCCTGAACGGATACATCCAAAGCTGAAACCGGTTCATCACAGATAATAAAATCCGGATTGACAACCAAAGATCTGGCTATGCCTATTCGTTGTCGCTGGCCTCCTGAAAATTCATGGGGGTAACGCCGCATGTATTCCGGACGCAATCCCACCTTTTCCAAGAGATTGGCTATGATATCCCGTTTTGCTGCTTTTGTCTCTCCAATATCGTGAACTTTTAACCCTTCCATGATGATATTCTCAATATTCATCCTGGGATTCAAAGATCCATAAGGATCCTGATAAATCATTTGTATCTTCTTTCGATATTCCTTCAGTTCTTTCCCTTTCAGAGAAAAGATATCAACGGGTAAAACAGACCCACTAGGAGAATAAAAAAATTGACCTGCGGTGGGGTTGTAAATTCTCACCAATGTTCTTCCAAATGTGGTCTTACCGCAGCCGGATTCCCCAACTAACCCAAGAGTTTCTCCACGCCTTATGGAAAGGCTGCAATCGTCTACAGCTTTTAAATGTGACGTTGTTTTGTTAAAAACCCCATTGGTTTTGGAAAACCATTTACTGACGTTTACAATCTCACAAAGATTGTCGGTCTTATTCATCATCGATGATCACCCGCTTCATCTAACCAACATCGAGCAAAATGTTCTGAATTCCCCTTTATTGATAACAATTGGGGATTAGATTCAACACAGCGTTCAAAGGCGTGAGGACATCTGGGATGAAATCGACATCCTTTGGGAAAATTGGCCGGATGGGGAACGAATCCTTTGATGGTGGTCAGTCTCTTCTGCTGGGATTTATTGATCTCAACATTGGGGATAGAAGACAATAACCCTTGTGTATAAGGATGTCTGGGGTTGTCAAACAATTCAAAAACCTCTGCGGATTCAACAATATTTCCCGCATACATGACCAATACCCTGTCACACATCTCAGCAATGACACCCAAGTCATGAGTGATCATGATGATGGAAGCGTCCATGTCCCGTTTGAGCCCGTTAATCAACTCTAGAATCTGGGCCTGCGTCGTCACATCTAAAGCCGTGGTAGGTTCATCGGCAATGAGCAGCTTGGGAGAACAGGCCAACGCCATGGCGATCATCACCCTTTGGCGCATCCCTCCAGAGAGTTGATGCGGGTATTCTTTCAACCTTTTTTCAGGTTCCGGTATTCTGACTTTTTCAAGTAAAGCGATTGATTCTCTTTTGACTGCTTCTTCACTCATCTCCCGATGCAGTGTAAAGGCTTCGGATAACTGCCATCCAACTGTATAAATGGGATTTAAAGAAGTCATAGGTTCTTGAAAAATCATGGATATGCGATCGCCTCTGATTCTAGCCAGATCATTTTTATTGTAATTCAGGATATTTTCACCTTCAAAGGTTATTTCTGTATGCTCACCTAACACGGAATTATTCGGCAACAATCGAATTACCGAATAGGCGGTAATACTTTTTCCACATCCGGATTCACCCACTATTCCTAAAATCTCATTGCTTTTGACATCAAATGAAACCCCGTTGACCGGGTTGACCAGGCCAAATTCCGTTTTAAAACTGATGGACAAATCTTTAACGTTTAATATTTTTTCCATACTATCACGACTCACTTACGAATTTAGGGTCCAACGCATCTCTCAGTCCGTCACCAAGGAAATTTACATTTAACACGGTAATAAAGATGAAAAATCCAGGAAAAAATGTCAGCCACCAAGGATTATACCCCGTACTTGTACCTAAAATATAAGACATGGAACCTTGCAGCATATTACCCCATGAAGGCATGGGTGGCTGAATCCCAAGACCTAGATAACTCAGGGAAGATTCAGCGAGAATCGCATAGGACAAATTCAAGGTTGTGGTCACAATGACAATTGGAATGACATTGGGAAGAATATGCTTTAAAATGATCAACACACGATTTTGCCCCATGGTCTTAGAGGCCATCACATATTCAGTCTCCCTTAGGGACAAGGTCATTCCTCGAACCAATCGGGTCACACGCATCCACCCAAATACGGTAAGAACCATAATAATGCTGAATACACCCGAACCGAAGACCAAACTGAGTATGAGTAAAACGGGAAATAAAGGAATGGAAAGCATAATATCCACAAATCTCATTAATAATTTATCCCAAACGCCACCTAAAAATCCCGAAACTAGACCGATAATCAACCCAATGATGGTGGAAACAACAGACGATACGATACCCACAAGTAATGAAATACGACCACCATACATGATTCTAACAAATACATCGTGTCCGATTTCATCGGTACCTAGAAAATGGTTTTCAGAAAGTGGCGGCGCAAAAATAGCTGAAAAATCCATATCATCGTAAGCTGTTTCAAAAAAAAGGGGTCCTAAAAAGGTGAATATGATCAACGTTATTAGTACAACAGCACCTAAGCACGCTAATTTGTGCTTGAGAAATTTCTTAAAAACCAGTTGATTATAGGAATTCACAGGAAGACCCGAGATTTCCTGCTCCAAATCATCGTATTTCTTTTTTAATGAAAAAGCCATTTTTCTCACCCCCCCTTCCTTTCATCCAGTTTAATTCTGGGGTCAACCACAACATAAAGCACATCGGCGAGAAGATTTGACAACAACGTTATGATGGCGAGAAACATGAGACAGTTGATAGCCAAATTGTAGTCACTGGCCAATACGGCGTTATACATCAACCGCCCCATACCGGGCCAGGCAAAAACGGTTTCAACAATCAAAGCACCACCAAAAAAATAGGGGATATCCAATGCGATAATCGTGATGATGGGGATCATGGCATTTCGCAGGGCGTGACGCATAATCACCCTTCTTTCCTTTGCGCCTTTAGCATACGCCGTTCTGATATAATCCTGATCCAAAACCTCCAACAAAGCTGCACGGATATATCTGACCCAAAAAGCTACTTGTATAAAACCCAACACAATGGCTGGCATGATTAGATGTCTGAACCGATCTACGAAAACGTTCCAAAAACCCATAATGCCATACGTTTCGATACCAGATATGGGAAGCCATTGTAAGATTACACCAAATAGGATAATGGCCATTAAAGCAAACCAAAAGGGTGGTAATGAAATACCTACAAAGGCAAATACCGTTGTTGAATAGTCAAAGACGGAATATTTCTTGACAGCTGCATATATACCAATAGGAAGCGCTAATACAATTCCGATGACCCAAGCCGTTACGGTTAGCAGCAGAGTATTTGGCAATCTGGAGAAAATCAACTCCGATACGGAAATCTTGTACTGACTGGAAAAACCCAAATCTCCAATCAGAATATTTTTCAACCAATCGAAGTACTTCACGATTAGCGGGTCATCCAGCTGATAGTATTCACGTAGTTCCGCCAATCTTTCGGGATCCTGGGCAAATGCCCTGGGATTGTCCATCCTCATTTGCAAAAGTGGATCGCCCGGCATGGCATTCAGTAACATAAAGATGATAAAGGAAATTATAAAAAAGATTGGTATCAATTCAAGGGTACGTTTTAAAAAATAACTCTTCATGTTTTTACCCCTTCAGATTTTTATTTTTTCATTTTCTTTTGCACATAATCGGCTGCATTCAAACCAGCCAGAAGTTGAACAGTTACCAGGTCTTTGATGGGAATGGGTTTGTAATTCAGCTGCTTTTCCAGTGATTCAAAGTGTTCATCAAAGATGTGGTCAATTTCTTTCTGTTTAGCTTTTATTTTATCAGAGCCGTTTACACTGTTTTCATGAAGCATTCGTCTGAACATCCCCAACATCAGCCCTTGATAAAACTGGGAGACGATCTTGTTATCAAATACTTCGGATACTTTTGCCGCTCTTTCCATCTCTTTGTTATTCATAATTTCCTTTTCTTCTGCTTTTAAATACGGCAACATGGTTTTCAATCCGTTAGATACCGCCCGGTAAAAGGGAGAAGATTCCTTGATGGTCAAATCTCCTTCAACCTCATCAAGAATCTTTTGCAGAAGTTGGTTGTTCTCCAAGGATTTTCTCACGTTGTAAAGCCGTGCCTCTCTTCTCGTTATATCGGATTCAGATAAATCTGCAATCCTGGGATCGTAATAATAAGGCATTTCACAAACCAGTGTAAATGTATCGGCAACTCTTGCCGCATATTCATCGGAACAGGTTCCCGCAGTAATGATTTGAGCCGGATCCATATCGCTGTTTTTTTCAATATAATCGTATTCCTGTGTAATGGAAGACAAATTATAGACAGCTGGTGCGTAAGATTCCAAATAAGGGGCTTCCGGTTCCCCAAGGGACAAGGGGAGATTGACCAATTTGGGAAGTTCCTTGAAAATGGGATAAAGTTCAGGGGCATCTTCTGTTATATAATAATAGACCCCTCCGAAACCTGAATTATGAAGTGAGAACATAAACTGCGGCTTCTTTTCTTCCATCAAATTCATCAATACCTTCGTTTCCGGTAGAGGCTTGTCAAAACGAAGGGTTTTGTAATCGATGGGGAAAGTCCATTCGATCTGTTCATGTCCGGGTGGTCTATAAAAATCTTGAGCATACTTCTTTATGGACGAACTGTCGTTAAACCATCCTTCATTCAATTTTGTTCCGTCAATATCTATAACCTTAATCAAATGCCAGGTGTAATCCAGTTTTTTTCGTAATTCATCATCTGTGGCCAGTCGTTCAGAGAGAAAATCCAACATCATAGCTCCGATGGGTTCGTTAGGATGTGGACAACCAAACAACAAGGCATCTTTTGATCCGTTGCCAATTTCAAGAACGTTAATATCGTGTCCGTTTCTTGATTCCCCCGCTTTATAATATTTTACCGTATCAGGGTACTTTTCAGCTAATGCTTTGGACCGCTCGTCCATCTCGTCTACAGTGTAAAAACGCTTATAATCGGGAATATCTTTTACAAGATTCTGAAAATCCATCATTATCACCCTTTTAAAGTTTTAATTTGAAATGGCGGCCATTCAAGGCCGCCTTTAAAGAAAGTTATTTCTCGATATACCAGTTTTGAATGGTCCAGCCCAGTCCACCATCGTAAGTGGAACTGAAACTTCTGATATATTTCTTGGCAAAATGTGGCGTAGGATCTGCCATTAATGGAATAACCGGTAATTCTTCCGTCCAAATTTTAAAGTGTTCGGTGTAGAGTTCCAGTTTTTTGTCCGCAGCCATGGTTCTTGTTAATTCGTCTAATATTTCATCATTTCTTGCATTGGACCATCCGGTATAATTGGTTCCGCCAAACCCGTTGGCTTCACTTGGAATACTGTTTGATCCCCAGTAATTGGAGGCTTCATCGTTGATTCCGTAACCCCAACCTGTGAGTAGCGCATCGAAATTGCCGTAAGGCATAACCTCTGTCCAAAGGACAAGAGAAGGTTTCAAATCTATGTTAACCTTCATCCCTATTCCTTTGAGCATTCCCTGGATAAGCTGTGAAAGAATTTCAGTCTCTGTATTGCCTGCCCCGCCGACAAGATTGAACTCAAAGATCATACCGTCTTTTTCGTAAAAACCGTTTTTATTCATTTTCCAGCCTGCAGCTTCCATCAGCTGTTTTGCTTTGGCAGGATTGTATTCATAATGCTTAACTGCGGGATCTTTAAGTGCTTCTCTCATCATATGAAGTTCTGTTATCCAAGTGTCAACAATCCCCGCTTCACCCTGAAAGACTATTTGATTGATTTGCTCTCTATTGAGACCATGCAAGAAGGCCTGTCTGACACGTATGTCACTAAACAATGGATTTGGTTTTGATAAGTCTTTCGGGTCTCTGAAATTCAAATCGATGCATCGATAAGCCACATTTGGTGTCAGGAAAACGTTGAACATATCCGACTTTTGATTTCTCAACTGTAAACTCTGCTTGAGATTCAATGTATATCTTCCCACATCAATTTCACCATTCAGCGTTGAAGCAAAGATAGAATCGGAATCAGGAATGATTCTAAATACAACAGTATCAATATTGGGTCTACCCATATAAAAGTCATCAAAGGCCTCGAGCACCACATGCTGACCTTCTTTGTATTCCTTCAACTTGTATGGTCCCGATAATACGGGGTTTCTGGTGATGTCATTTGCAAAAGCATCCCATTTTCCGGAAGCCTTTGCCTCTTCAAATGGATCCCGATACACATGTTCTGGAAGTTGGAACCACCCGAAATAATAACCGTATACGGATGACCCAAACTTACCGTCTGCCATGGGTTGATCAAAATATATGGTGAAGCTGTAATCGTCGTTCACTTCTACCTTTTGAACCATTCTTTCAAAATAATTGGATGTAACTGGTGCATCAGACACCATCACTTCCCACTGAAATGCAGCATCATGGGCGGTAATTTCCACACCATCATGCCATTTCATTCCCTTTCTGATATTGTAAGTAATCGCCATGCCACCGTTATCCAACATCTGGATTAATCCGTTTTCAACTGTTGGTATTTCTTTGATCATTCTGGGGATATAAAACCCATCCTGGTTAGTTCCCAGATAACCGTCTCCAAGAATATTACAGAGTGTCCAAGTTAATCCGGAAGAGGAGTACCTTTTTGTTTTATGGGTTTTTTAGCAAAAATGACTTCCAGTTTTACAGTTGTTCCAATGCCTTGATAAGATTTTCAACGATTTGTTCTCCAACTCTTTCCTGCGCTTCGTAAGTAGATGCACCAATATGAGGTGTGCAAACCACATTCTCAAAGCCGATGAGTTTTTTTCTCAGTTCATCAGTTGGCGGTTCTACATCAAATACATCTAAAGCGGCTCCTGCGGCTTTTCCGTTTTCGATATTGTCACAAAGTGCCTGTTCGTCAAGAATGCCACCGCGAGCAGCATCAATGATAAAGACGCCTTTTTTCATTTGTTCAAAAGCCTTTCCACTGATAAGACCTTTCGTCGCATCTAACAAAGGGGTGTGAATGGTTATGATATCAGATTTTTGGTATAGTTCATCTAATTCGACAAATTGAACATCCAATCCACCGGCGTCTTTTACAACATCATAGGCCAAAATTTTACAATCAAAAGCCAATAGTCTTTCAGCAACCTGTTTACCAATCGTTCCAAAGCCTACAACCCCAACTGTCTTTTTAAAAAGTTCGCAGCCCTTTAACTTCTTCTTTTCCCAGAGTCCTTCTTTTAATCCGTTGGTCCCCCTGGGAATATGTCTGAATAATCCAAGCATAAGACCTATCGTTAACTCTGCAACACTTACAGAATTTGCGCCTGGAGTGTTGACTACGGTGATTCCGGCTTTTTTTGCAGCGTTAAGGTCAACGTTGTCCAGTCCCGTTCCAGCTCTTGCAATTACTTTAAGGTCCGTACCGGCTTCGATGACTTCTTTGGTAACCTTTGTTGCACTTCTAACAACGATGGCATCGTATCCGGCTATTTTTTGTACCAAAACACCTTGATCATAATGCTCTGATGTGACTTCTGCTTTTTCGTAAGACTCCAGATTTTTCATGGCATTGGGATCTAACGGATCATTCACATGGATTTTGAAAGCCACATCAAACACCCTCTTTCAAAAATACCTCTTCTGCAGCTTTAACGCCTGAACCCAATTCTACCTTGTGCCCCATCTCGTTAAATGCCATCTCAAGTGCTGCTAATCCGATTATCGTGTCAAATTTGCTCATATATCCTAAATGTGCCATTCTGAATATCTTTCCTTTGTAATCATCTTGTCCTCCGGCCATGGTCACACCGTATTTGTCTCGCATGAGTTTGGTGAGTTTTCCGGTATCAACCGGTGCAAAAACTGCAGTTGTTACGTTTCCTGGCTTTTTGGATAACAATTCAAGACCCATTGCTTTTACTCCTGCTCTTGTGGCATCTGCAAGAATTCGGTGTCTTTCCCAAACGTTTTCCATACCTTCTTCTTCAATCATTTTTAAAGCGGCACTGAGTTGGTAAATCTGGTTAACGCCGGCTGTGTATGGAGAATCCGGGTATTTTTTGCTGTATTTTTTCAAGTCAAAGTAATATCTGTTTTTGTTGGGGCATTCATTGACTCTGGCAAGTGCTTTTTCACTTAAAGTGATTAAAGCTAATCCCGGAGGAAGCATAACACCTTTCTGAAGCCCTGTTGCAACAATGTCTACATGCCATTCGTCCATCTTGAGGGGTTCTGCCAATAAGCCACTGACGGAGTCTACAACCATTAAAGCTTTGTAATCCTTTACAACTGCTGCTATCTCCTCAATTGGGTTTACTGTTCCCGTTGATGTTTCACTGTGTGTGGCAAATACGGCTACGGTATCCGGGTTCTTCTCGAGCGCGGCTTTAATCTGTTCAGGTTTGACATAATCTCCCCATTCCAATTTAATCAAGTCAATTTCCGCTTCAAATGCCTTACATAATTGTGCCCATCTTTCTCCAAATTTTCCTCCATCTACAACAATAACCTTGTCCCCTTTGGCCACTGTGTTTGCTACAGCAGCTTCCATGGCTCCTGTTCCAGTTGAGACCATGGCCAGAACATCATTTTTAGTTTGAAAAAGGATTCGTGCCTTTTCTAAAGTTTCCTTTTGGAGATTAACGAATTGAGGTGTTCTGTGATGAATTGTCTCCTGTGCGCCTGCAAGTAATACTTCTGTTGGTACTGGTGTGGGTCCTGGTGCAAGAATGTAATTTTTTTTGATCATTTACCATCCCTCCTAATATGTTAACGCCTATTGTTTTCTTAAACCTTATTCAAGGATATAATAACAAAAAAAGGGGTCTTTGTCGAGTGTTAACAATTATAATGAAACACCTTAAAAACCTTGTTAATCACTTTTGTGTGGTGTTTTCATTCTTTTCATTTGATTTATTTCAATAAAATCATCCTGTCTCTCATAAATGAAGTTCTCTATCAAGCACATTCCCTTTTGAAATTAATTGCATAACAACCTAATAAATAACCAGGTTATGATATAATTCCCATGACCGGAACACTCATTATTTTATATGTTTCGGAGTAGATTTTTTACCCTTTGAATGGCTAAATAGCCAATGGGAGTTTTTTTATGAGTGATCAGTTGACTAATCAATTAAGGTTATTTAAAACACTTTTGAATCTTGATATTGTGAATTCTGATGAGGGCGTTAACGAACTTGCAGAGGAATTATCTTACAATTTCTCAGCCAATGAATGTGCTGTTTTCATCTTTGAAAACGAAAAACAGGCGTTTCGATTGTTTGGAATTTCAACTCTCGATAAATCATTGGTAAAGGTTTTAAAGATAAAGATTGCAGAAATCCCAAATTATCAACAACTTAAAAGGGGAAATATCGTAAAAATCGAAGATGAATCGGGTAGGGATGCTTTTGATTTTCTCAAGTCACAAAAATTATCCCTTTTCCCGGTCGTCGATAATCAACAATTTGTTATAATGATCGTATTTGGCTATGATAATGATGTTGAGAGTTTGAATCTAATTAATCTGACAGATCTATTACGTTCCATCGGGAAAATCGTCAAATTATCCATTGAAAATCGGCTTTTTAAAGAAAATACAGGTAAATTACTCTCTCTTACACGTTTACATGAATTAGTGAACAAATCAAGAGATGAAGAAACCCTTTACCGAGAATCCATGAATATGACTTGTAGTATGTTAAATGTTGAAAACGCCTCCATTTGGCTTAAGAACGATAATGATGAGCTGGAAATAAAATATTGGTACGGTATCTGTGAAGAACAAATACTAAGAAAAACGATTCCCGTCAATCACGGCATGGTGGGCTGGTGTTTTGATAACAGAGAACCGGTACTCTCAATCTCAGTCAAAAAGGATCCACGAGCCGCTTTAGATATGTTGGAAGTTGATATTAAATCTGCTATTGCGGCCCCTTTGTATCATGATAACGATATCTACGGTGTCATCATTTTGATAAACCGTAAAGACCAACCGCTTTACAGGCCTTACAAACACTTTGATGAAATTGATTTAGCTTTGTTGGAGGATATTGCCTCAAGAACCTCCTTGGGAATCTCAAAATTAAAATACGTGACCGAATTATCCAGGGAAAACAAAAAATTCAGAGCACTGACCCTCGCCAATGAAAGATTATTGTCCCAACAGAAAGAACAGGTTCAATGGTTGAAAAATATGACTTACATCAACCGCGCCATGAGGGAAAGTTACGATGTGAAGAATATTCAAAGTATTATGCTCCTGGGCATTACCTCGGAAAGGGGTATAGGCTTTGACCGGGCTTTACTTTTACAAAAAAACGCTCGAAATCAGACGCTGGTAGCCAAATACTGGATGGGAATCATGAGTGAGGATGAAATGGCTTTGAAAATCGGCAGTTCAACAAATCAACACTACGGACTGGGAAACTTCACGCAATACCTGAGGGAAAAGGCATTGACAATGGATATTGACGATTATGCGGATCACGCCATTAGAAACCGCGTTTTCCCTTATAAAAGTCATATCATATTTGAAAAAGTGGTTGCCAGAAAAAAGATCGTTAAAGTCATCCCCGAAATTGTTGAAGAATGGGGCAATGAATACCGTGAACTGGCGGCGCTGTTGGGAACGGAGGAGTTTGTTGTCGTTCCTTTGGTTGGGCGTTTTGAGACGGTGGGAGTATTAATCCTTGACAATCGATTTTCCGGAAGAGAGATTTCTGTTAATTTAATCGATGTGCTAAAAATATTTGCGGATAATGCAGGCTTGGCGATTGAAAACGTTCAAAACTATGAAGAGTTGAAATCAAAAACTTTATCTTTAGAACGCCAAACATCACTTCTGAATTATCATAAGGAATTCACAACCAGCATACTTGAAAGCTTAGATGTGGCAATTATCGTTTTGGACAGAGAGGACAAAATCAGGGAATGGAGCAGGCGTGCTGAATCAGTATTTAAACACAGAAAAGAAGAAGTCTTGGGTTTAAGTTTTGACAATATCGAACATGGTTTTGAAGGCCTTGAAAATGTTGCAGAAAAAATTTATGAAACGAAGAACACCATTGTTTTAACCGAGTATGAGATGAAGGTCAAGGGAGAAACCACCTTTTTTGATATCAAATTCACCCCATTGCGTTATACGAATTCAGAGCGGATAGAGGGTATTATCATCATGTTTGACAACGTTACCCAAAAGAAGCTTATGGAAAACGAGATCAGAAGGCGTGAAAAATTGTCTACTTTAGGGGAGATGTCCGCCAGAGTGGCTCATGAAATCAGAAATCCCCTTTCGGTTATCGGTGGATTTACACAAAGGATGTCCAAATCTTTGGAAGCGGGCGAAGAAAAAAGAACTTTTAAATACCTGAATATCATTGAAAATGAAGTCAAGCGACTTGAAAAAATTGTTGAAGAAATTTTGGAATTCAGCCGTCCCATGAAACGGTTGGAATTTGACATGGTTAACATCGACAAAGTCATCGAAGATCTTGTTACCTTGTATGAAGATAAAATTGATTCGAAAGGTATAAAGCTAAAAAAAGAAGTCCACTACTTAGAAGTCATGGTAGATGTCAGTCGTTTAAAACAAGCCATGATTAACCTTATGCAAAACGCCATCGATGAATGTAAAGGATATATAGAAATTGTAACTGAACGAACGGACGAATCGCTTAAAATTAGATTTTTAAATGACGGAGAAGTTCTGGATAAGGAAACGGAAGATAAGATTTTCTCACCCTTTTTTACAACAAAAACATCCGGAACGGGTTTGGGACTACCCATTACCAAAAAGATTATTGAGGAAGAACATAATGGAAGTTTAACCATAGAAACGGAAATTAGAGAAGACAGAGAATACACGGTATTTATCATTGAAATACCCATAAAACCGTCAGAACGGGAGGAATAGACCATGGAAAAACACAAAATATTGATTGTCGAAGACAAAGACAATATGCGTTTTTTAATTTCTGAAGAACTTGAAGATGAGGGTTATGAAATTGACACAGCTGCAAACGCAAAAGAGTGTCTTGAAAAAATTGATAAAAACGACTATGATTTAATCACAGTGGATATTGAAATGCCTGACATGAACGGGCTTGAACTCGCCGGTGAAATTAGGAAAAAGAGTTCACCTGTTAAAATTATCCTGTTGACTGCATATAGCCATTACAAAGCTGACTTATCTTCCTGGGCAGCGGATGCCTATGTGGTAAAAAGTTCTGATTTCAACATTTTAAAACAGGAGATCCAAAAGTTATTGTGATTTTTAATGTTCTTTGAAGATTCAGCTGCTAAAAAATATTAATACAAACAAATAACAAGCCGGGAGGTGTTAAGGTGTATATCACAGATGATATACACTCAATAGATGGAATATAAGAAAACATTAAATTTACCAAAAACGAAATTCCCCATGAGAGCCGGGTTGGCAAAAAAAGAACCTGAATTCCTCGATCGATGGAAAAAATTAGACTTGTACAATTATTTGTTAAACAACAGAAAAACGGCAGAGGATTTTATACTGCACGATGGTCCCCCATATGCCAACGGTAAGATCCATATTGGGACCGCTTTAAACAAGATATTAAAAGACATTATTATCAAATACAAAACTATGCGTGGCTTCAAATCCCCTTATGTTCCCGGATGGGATACTCATGGATTGCCTATTGAACATCACGTTTCAAAAGGGTTGGGCAGTAAAATTAACAACATGAGCAAATTGGAAATCAGGGAAAAATGCGCAGAATATGCCATGAAATATGTTGATATCCAGCGGGAGGATTTCAAGCGTCTTGGAGTTGCTGGAGAGTGGGATAACCCCTATTTAACATTGAACCCAAAATACGAATCAAAAGTCCTGGAAACCTTGAAGGCATTGGTGGAAACCGATAACGTCTATCGCAGTAAAAAAGTCGTGCATTGGTGTCCCAGTTGTGAAACAGCTCTCGCAGAAGCGGAGATCGAATACGCGGATGAGACATCCGATTCCATATATGTAAAATTCGCTATGAAAGACGAACCAAATACCTATATCATCATTTGGACCACCACCCCGTGGACATTACCGGCTAACCTGGCTATTGCTGTTCATCCGGATTTTGAGTACGTTCAGTTTGATATTGACGGGGAAAAATGGATCATGGCGAAAGAATTAACGTCTGAATTTTTGAAAAAAACAGGCCGAACTGAAGAAGTTGTTTTTGAGAAAACCTGGAAAGGAAAAGAATTGGAAGGCAAAAAAGCCCTTCATCCATTTTTAGACAGAGAATCCTTGGTTGTCTTAGCTGATTACGTCACGTTGGAAACAGGGACGGGATGTGTTCATACCGCTCCCGGACATGGTGCTGACGACTATCTCACGGGTATTAAATACGGCTTGGAAGTTTATTCGCCTGTTAACTCACAAGGAAAGTACACCGAAGAATTTCCACAAATGAAGGGTGAATTCGTTTTTAAAGCAAATGCAAAAATAAACGCTATGTTGGAAGATATGGGGAAAATGGTTCTGGCGGAAAAGTACAAGCATTCCTACCCCCATTGCTGGCGTTGTAAAAAGCCGATTATATTCAGAGCCACCGAGCAATGGTTTATCAACATCGATAAAAACAACCTGCGACAAAAGGTTTTAGATGAGATAAAAAAGACGAAATGGATCCCGAATTGGGGGGAAAACAGAATTACAGCTATGATCAGTGATCGACCGGACTGGTGTATTTCCAGACAAAGAGCCTGGGGAATTCCTATCCCGGCTTATTATTGTGAAAACTGCGGGAAAACCATTATGAATGCAAAAACCATGGATCATGTGATTGGAATCGTTGAAAAAGAAGGCACAAACGCATGGTTCTCAAAAGACGTGAAAGAGTTGTTGCCGGCCGGTTTTAAATGCCCCCATTGCGGAGGCACTCATTTTGGCAAAGAAGAAGATATACTGGATGTCTGGATTGACTCTGGATCATCCTTTGAAAGTGTGATTCGACAACGAGATATCCTGAGATATCCGGCAGACTGTTATCTTGAAGGAAGTGACCAGCACAGAGGTTGGTTCAATTCATCCATCTTCCTGTCTGTTGCCAAACACGGTATTGCCCCCTTTAAAAGTGTCGTCACCCATGGATTCATCAGGGATGGCAAGGGATATAAAATGAGTAAATCCCTGGGTAATGATATTTCACCTCAAAAGGTTATCGAACAATACGGTGCTGATATCCTTAGATTGTGGGTGGGCTCTTCTGATTACAGAAACGACATCAACTTTTCACTTGGAATCCTGAAACAATATACAGATTCTTATAAAAAGATCAGAAACACATTGAGGTTCCTAATGGGCAACTTGTCCGATTACGATCCCACAAGCGATGCTGTACAAAGAGAAGAGTTGCTGGAATTCGATCGCTGGGCATTATCCAGATTAAATACTTTAATCAAAACTGTGCAGACCAATTACGATGATTTTGAGTTTTACAAAGGAGTTCAAGCCATTAACCGATATATTGTTTCTGATTTGAGTAATGTTTATTTGGATGTTTTAAAAGACAGACTTTACGTGGAAGGGACAAAATCCCTTGTTAGAAGATCAGGTCAAACTGTTATGTATGAGATTATGACGGCTCTAACGCTTATGCTCTCACCTGTTTTGGTATTTACAGCTGAAGAGGTTTACAATTATTTCCCTGAAAGTGCCAGGGTTTTTGAAACAGTTCACGCCATGGATTGGCCGGTATACAATGCAGATGCTGTTGACCTTGAACTTGAGAAAAAATGGTGGGAATTACTGGAGATCAAAGAAAAGGTCAATAATACATTGGAAAAGAGCCGAACAGCCGGTACTATTGGTCATTCTCTTGATGCTCATTGTACTCTGAAAACATCATCAGAAGAAATATATAATTTGCTTGAGAGCCAAAAGGAGATGTTGGAAAGATTTTTTATCGTCTCTCAAGTTCGACTTGAAAGATGCGAAAAAACGGATGCTGAAGATGGATTAGATATATTGGTGGAACACGCCAAGGGCGAAAAATGTCAAAGATGTTGGAATTACGATGAGGATACGGGCAGCAATGGAAAATACCCCGGCACCTGTCCCAGATGCGCTGCTATTTTGGAAAAATTTTACCCGAATTTGGATAAAGAAGAATCATCTGATCAATAGCAAGGCAAGTTTTATTGGTTCTGGAGGTTATTATTTTGTCATACACAATATTGAAAAAGGCACAAGTAGCACCCAACGAATACGATATATGGATAAAAGCACCTCAAATAGCAACTCATGCAAAAGCAGGGCAATTTGTTATCGTCATGGCAGATGAAAATTCGGAAAGGATTCCCCTTACCATTGCGGATACAGATGAAAAAGAAGCTATCCGAGTCATCTACCAGGTTGTGGGAACTTCTACTGAAAAACTGGCACGGTTAGCTGAAGGGGATGCCATAAGTAACTGTGCAGGTCCATTGGGGAAGCCTTCCGAGATTCCCCGTGGAAAACAGACACTGGTGATTGGGGGCGGAGTAGGAATCGCCGCCATTTTAACGATTATAAAAACGCTTAAGGAAAAGGGCAATCATGTCACCACCATTCTTGGTTCCAGGGATAGTGAACATCTGATATTGGAAGATGAGATTCGACAAATAGCCGATGAAACTTTGGTATATACCGATGATGGTTCCACCGGAAAAAAAGGAATGGTTACCGATGGAATGAAAGCTCTGTTTGAAACCGGCAAACAATTCGATGCCGCTTGGGCTGTGGGACCCACCATTATGATGAAGTTTTGTTCGTTGGTGGCAAAAGAGCAAGACTTGTTGATTTGGACCTCGCTTAATCCGATTATGATCGATGGAACCGGTATGTGTGGTGGATGCAGAGTTAAGGTGAAAGATACCATCAAGTATGCCTGTGTTGACGGTCCTGAATTTGATGGTCGATATGTGGACTGGGATATACTTATGAACCGCCAAAAGCAATATTTAAAAGAGGAATCAGAATCCAAGCACGTGTGTAAACTTGGTGGAATAAACCCTTCTCAGTCAAAGGAGGGTGAATCATAATGAATGCACACGAAAGAAAAAAACTAAGGATTCCCACCCATGAAAGAGACTCTCAAAGAAGGAAAGAAGATTTCTTTGAAGTAAATCTGGGATACGAGGAAGCTGAAGCGGTTAATGAAGCGGAAAGATGTCTGCAATGTACGAATCCACTATGTGTAAAAGGGTGCCCAGTTAATATCGATATTCCGGGATTTATCAAAAAAATAACCGAAAAAGATTATAAAACTTCCGGAGATATATTGAAGCAATACAATTATCTGCCCGCTATCTGCGGGAGAGTTTGCCCCCAGGAAACCCAATGCGAGGGAGCTTGCATCATGAACAAAATGAAAGGTTTTCAACCTATCTCAATCGGTAAATTGGAACGATACGTTGCTGATTGGAATCGCGATAAAACAAATTCAAAAAAAGAAGTCAAAATCACTGGAACTGTGCATAAAAAAGTAGCCATCGTGGGCAGTGGACCGGCTGGATTAACAGCTGCAGCTTATTTGGCTGAAAGAGGATTTGAGGTCACAATATTCGAAGCCCTTCATCTCTCCGGGGGTGTGCTGGTTTATGGTATCCCCGAATTCAGATTACCTAAGGACGTCCTAAAACGTGAAATCAGTGATATTGAAAAACTTGGCGTTCAAATAAAAAACGATTATATTGTGGGAAGGACCATCACCATCGGAGAGTTAAGAGATGAATTTGACGCCATTTTTATAGGCATCGGCGCAGGAACTCCACGTATGATGGGAATCGAGGGTTCTGAACTCATTGGAATCTACTCTTCCAGTGAATTTTTAACCAGAATTAACCTGATGAAAAGTTACGATTTTCCCAGACATGATACACCTGTCAGAGTCGGGAAAAATGTCATCGTTGTTGGTGGAGGTAACGTGGCTATGGATTCAGCAAGAAGTGCACTTAGAATTGGTCAAACTATCCAGTTTTCCGATCATGATACTTATCATCCCAATCATGTGAAAGTGGTTTATAGAAGAACTGAAAGTGAAATACCCGCAAGAATCGAAGAATATCATCATGCAGTAGAAGAAGGCATTGAATTTCACTGGTTAAAAAATCCAGTTGAGTATATTGGCGAAAACGGTCAGTTGAAAGCTGTAAAGGTACAACATATGAAATTGGGAGAACCGGATAATTCCGGAAGAAAACGGCCGGTTCCCATTGACGGAAAATTTGAAGTTTTTGATGTCGATACTGTCATAGAGGCCATTGGTCAAACCCCAAACAAATTATTATTGGAATCTTTTCCGCAACTGAAATTGAACCGATGGGGCACTCTAGAAGTCGATCAAAACCTTATGACTTCTGTAGAGGGAATCTTTGCCGGAGGAGATATTGTGACCGGTGCTGCCACTGTCATTGAAGCCATGGGTGCAGGAAAGCAAGCGGCAAAATCGATCATCGGTTACCTGTCGGAGAATTTACATCATCAGAAATAACCAAATGGAAAAAATGAAAGGAGAATGAGTATGAAAGTTGCTATGATTTCCTATGAAGTGTTTCCCTTTGCAAAGGTTGGGGGCTTGGCTGATGTCATTGGCTCACTGCCAAAATACCTGGAAAGAAATAACATCGACGTGGACATATTCATGCCTTATCACAAGATTGTAGACAAAAATTCATTAAAATACGATTATACGATTGAAAAAGTACACGATGCATTTGAGGTCCCCTTCATTCAAACTAATGAGAAGGCTTCTCTGTACAAAACACATCTACCCGGCTCAAATTGCGAAGTATATTTGGTCGCCAATGAAAACATCTTTTCAACGGAAGAAGTTTATGGGGATGAAGACGCCGCCACTCAGGCTGTGTTTTTTTCTGCCGCGTCACTTGCTGCAATTAAACACCTGGACGAAAAATACGATGTAATCCATTCAAACGATTGGCAAACGGGCCTGATTCCAGTTTATTTGAAAACTCTGTATAAGGAAGATCATCTTTTCCATTCCGTTTTAAGTGTATATACTATCCATAATTTGGGTTACCAGGGACGTGTTGCCAGTAAATACTTGAATCTCGCAGGTTTACCGCATTTTCTTTTTAATGTGGATGCGCTGGAGTTTTACGGAGACATCAATTTTATGAAAGGTGGTATTTTATTCTCGGATATCATCACTACGGTTAGTCCGACTTATGCTCAGGAGATACAAACCTATCGATTTGGTGAACATCTTGAAGGTGTATTAAGTATCCGAAGCGAAGCACTTTACGGTATACTAAACGGTATTGATTACGAGGTGTTTGGTCCGGAGCTTACACAAATCACACAACATCCTTTTAGCAGAGATAACCTGACCGGTAAGTCCATCGCTAAAGCTGAGCTCCAAAAGAAATTGGGATTACCCCAACGATCCGATATTCCAGTTATTGGAATTATCACCCGCCTGGTTTCACAAAAAGGGTTGGACATCTTCTCCAAGATTTCTGATCTTGTGTTCATGCAGAATCTTCAAATGGTTATTTTGGGTACCGGGCAACCTGAATACGAAGAATTGGCTCAAGAACTTGCAAAGAAATATCCGGATAAAATTTCAGCCAACATCGAATTTGATATAGACTTAGCCAACCAAATTTACGTGGGCTCAGACATGTTTTTGATGCCCTCAAAATACGAACCTTGCGGCTTAGGACAGTTATTCAGCCTCCGTATGGGTACTATTCCCATCGCACACCTTACAGGTGGACTGGCTGATACTGTGAGAGAGTTTAATCCCAAAACCTTTGAAGGAAACGGATTTGCCTTTTCGGAATACAAAGAATCCGAATTACTTTACGCCATATTAAGAGGACTATTTACCTATCAGAACAAGGAATATTGGACTGAATTGATTAAAAATGCAATGGATGAAGATTTCTCCTGGGAACGATCCGCAAAAGAATATCTGTATGTCTATCAGGAAGGAATCAATCAAAAAGAGAACTTTTAGGAGGGACTTTAATGCCTGAATTAAGGAGAGATCCTGTTTCTAATAGATGGGTAATTATTGCAACGGAAAGGGCCAAACGGCCAATGGATTTTTCAACACGCTCAGAGGAGCCAAAAAGTAATTTCTGTCCGTTTGACTATGGAAATGAATATACCACTCCACCTGAAATCCTGTCGTTTCGACCGAAGGACACACAACCCAACACACCGGGCTGGTGGATCAGAGTGGTACCTAATAAATTCCCTGCCCTGGAAAACAACCTGAAACTTGAACGATACGGACATGGTATGTACGATGCCGTTACGGGATTCGGTCATCATGAAATAGTCATCGAAACACCGGATCACAACGCAACGATAGCTACATTGGAAGTGGAACAGGTTGAAGAAATCATTTGGGCCTACAAAGCGCGATACAACGCTATTGCCAGTGATGAAAACATACGTTATGTACTTATTTTCAAAAATCATAAAAAAGACGCAGGAGCTTCTTTGGCACATGCCCATTCACAAATTATAGGAACCCCCATTGTACCAAAACGTGTTCAGGAAGAATTGGACGGTTCCGGAATGCGCTATAAATTCAAAGAAAGGTGTATCTTTTGTGATATCATTTATCAGGAGAGAATGGAAGGCACACGAATCGTTGAAGAAACGGAAGATTTTATCGCCATCAACCCTTACGCATCACGTTTCCCATTTGAGACTTGGGTATTACCAAAGGTACATAATCATGATTTTGGGCAGATCAAAGAAAAGGAAGTACAGGGATTCGCACAAATACTGAGAAATTCACTGGCACGTATATACAAAGCACTTGATGATCCGCCATACAATTTTATGCTTCATACTGCCCCCGCAACCGGGGATGGGAAAAATTTCTATCACTGGCATTTGGAAATTGTTCCCCGTTTGACAAAAGTGGCCGGTTTTGAATGGGGCTCGGGTTTTTATATCAACCCTACTCCTCCTGAAGATGCCGCAAAATTTCTTAGGGGGGTCGAGCTTTGACTGGTGGTGAGCTGATTGATATTGGATCTCGTACCTATATTGTCAAAAACAGAATACAGGGAATTTTTTCTCCCAGTAATACCATCATAAAAAAATTCAAATCCGTTGCAGATAAAGAACAAATGATACTCAATTTAACGTATGGTAGTGAAACACAATCCTTTATCATGATGGACAGCGGTCATGTAATTATGACTGTACTTTCAGTGGAAGAATTTCTGCAAAAATACATGCAGGCTATATAGCGGTGATTGATAATGAGTTATGCCATTGTGTATTTACCCCTTAAACCTGAAATTGCAAAGAGCCAGAATCTTCCACTTAAATTGCCCGTACTGGCAGAAGATTTACCGAGCATTGAAGAAGAAAATACCATACCCTTAGCCATTATTCTAAGAGGGCTTCGAGCCCAATGGCGGGCAAAAAAAGACGCATATTATGCCTCATATTTAAGGTATTTTGTGTTTGAAGACTTTAAAGAAGCTTTAAAAAACAACCGAATGGGTGAAGCGGCTCAATTACTTCAAGAATCCCTTGAATACTCAAAAGAAGACTATCTATTTCATTTCTATAACGGCTTGTTTTTTAAAAAAACGGGGGATTTTGGAAAGGCGGAAACAGAATTAAGAAAATCTGCTGCCATGAACCTGGCCAACCCAATGGTAACCTTTGAATTGGGCCAATTACTTTTTGAACTGGATGATTTGGATAACGCATTGGAACAATTTACAAACACCTTGGAGAGAGATAAAAGATTTACACCGGCATATGTAGCTTGTGGAGATATCTTTCACCGGGCATCAGATTATAATGCAGCCATGGGTTTTTATCAAAAGGCCATTGAGATTGCGCCTGCATTTGTTCCACCTTATATTAGGCTGGGAGTTATTTACAATAAAAAACAGAATTTTGGGAAAGCTAAAGTCTTTTTTGAAAGGGGTTTAAAACAGGACACCGAAAATTTCCAGTTACATTACAACATCGCTTTCACCTATATGCGTTTAAAACAACCCCTACTTTCCATAGAACATTTAAAAAAATGCCTTGAGATTGATTCAAAGGTTGTCAGTGTTTACAATGAACTAAGTATCATCTATAAAAATCTCGGTTTCTTTGATAAGGCTTTAGTCGTCCTGAAAGAAGGTTTGGGAATAGAAGATGATTTGACTCTCAAATGGCATTTGATGCAGGTTTATGCCATCCTTCAACAATTCCAAAAGGCCGAAGGCTTCCTTCAAGAAATTGCCAGATCGGATCATTCAGTAGATATGTCCGATTATCGAGATGCCCTCAACAAAGAGCTGAGTATCGACTCCAAGGTCTTTTCATTATCAGCCTTTGCATCATGGGCGTTAGATGTCTACAATGATATTTCCCACCACTTGAAAAACAGACTGATTCATCTGGCGGATGGACAGCAACCGCTTGTTGATTTTACAGATAATTTTAATCTTGAGCCTTTGCCATTGGCCATGGATATTATTCAAGAATTCAAGGGATACAATTTCACGTTGTTTCGTGCGTTAACACTTTTTGCTACTCAAATATGTAATAATTTGGATTGGCTCATCTTCTCAAGGTTCCTGTTTGTCATTGTAAATAACAGGTTCTTTTCTCAAGATGATACACTTGAGTTAAATCAAAAGATGGAAAGAATTGCCGATGAGATCATTGACCTGGACTGGTCGCTGGCCAATCAATTAGTCCAAATGGAAAGAGAAGTATTCAAAGATATTGAAGAATTGTTGGATCAGGCTCAAAAGGATAACCATACAATCAGTCTAAATTTAACCGAATTGATTATTCTGATTATGAACATACTATGGGTAGAACCCACACAAGAAGAATTAAAAAGGATTTTAAGAGTGTATAATAGTGCTGAAGAAATTGGCGAACTGTGTTCATTTCTTCTTAACAGGAAATGAACACCATATGAGGGGGGAATGATTCTTGTGCAAAAAAATAAGATGAGTTATCCGCAAATTTTTGTCTTGGGGTTTGGGTTTTTTGGTGTCAGTCTCATCTGGGCACTTTATAACGCCTTTGTACCCATTTTCTTGAAAAGTTTTGCCATTAGTTCCATGTTAATCGGTTTTATCATGACATTTGACAACATATTGGCCGTTGTCTTACAACCGTATATCGGCTTTTTAAGTGACAGCACTCGAACAAAGATAGGTAGAAGAAAGCCTTTTATACTTATCGGAGCTCCCCTTGGAGCGCTTTTTTTCATGTTGATTCCTTTCGCCAAACTTTCAAATATTTTCTGGCTCATTCTGGTAGTTATCATCATGAATATTGCAATGGCCATTTTTAGATCCCCTGTTATCGCTCTTATGCCGGATATTGTTCCTTCTCGCGATCGCAGTAAGGCCAACGGTGTTATCAATTTTATGGGGGGATTTGGTAGTCTCCTGGCCTTTTTTATCGGTGGTATCCTCTTCGATCTATCGGATTCTCTCCCATTCTTGGCAGGTGGCGTTGCTTTACTAATTAGTTCGTCGCTGGTTTTAACGTTGATCCGTGAACCGGTTGTAAAACAACAGGATTTGAAAGAGGAAAGGGTAAACTTTGCCGGTTCTTTTAAAACATTGTTGACCAGTTTAAAGAACCTGTTCAACGAAGATGACAAGAGTCTATTGTTTATCTTATTGGCTATATTCTTCTGGTTTTGCGGTTTTGGCACCCTGGAAACCTTTTTTACCATCTACGGCACCCAATATTTGGAAATCACAGCCGGAAGTGCGGCCATTGCCTTGGGTCTGTTCTCCCTTATGTTTATGATCTTTGCCATTCCAGCAGGTTTTATCGGTAGCAAAATTGGAAGAAAAAAAACGATTATCATTGGATTAATCATTCTCATTATTTGCCTGTTTTCAGTCAGTATGATTACCATCAATCAGACAAATACACCAATGAATGCATTGGATGCCGTATACAAAATCCCCAGATCGGCGGAATTCCTGATCATTCAGATTTTTCTTGTCATTGCCGGTATCGGCTGGGGTTGTATCAACATCAATTCACTGCCCATGGTTGTGGATATGGTTACGGAAGATAAGGTTGGCGGCCACACCGGGATGTATTATTTCTTTTCCATGATGGCTTCCATCGTGGCACCTCCGCTTGTTGGTGCCGTAATTGATGTACTTTCATACCCGTCCATGATCAAATTTTCTGTACTGGCGTTTTTAACTGCCCTCGTGTGCATGCTTTTCGTCAGAAAGGGAGAGGCGGAAGATGCCCCTCAACAAAGGAGTATTGCATAAAAAATGATATTGCAATTTGTATTGTTAATTCTCGGAATCGCTTTACTGGTAAAAGGCGCTGACTGGTTAGTTGATGGCGCATCAGGCCTGTCATCGAGTTTCGGGGTATCACCACTTTTTATCGGTTTGACAGTGGTGGCTTTTGGCACAAGCGCTCCCGAGTTGGCAGTCAGTATCTCTGCTGCTATGAAAGGATCGGGTTCTATTGCCATTTCAAATGTGGTAGGCTCGAATATCGCCAACATTGCGCTGGTAGTAGGCTTTTCAGCTATTCTTTCTCCCTTGGCAATTAGTAAGACAACCGTTCGAAAAGAATTACCTTTTAATATATTGATCAGTTTTGCCTTGATGGCAATGCTCTTACGTGGGGCAAAATATGGATTGGACCGTTATGACGGCTTTGTTTTGATCATTTTCCTGATCATTTTCATGGAATACACCTTGATGATGGCTAAAAGTGACCTGGAGCGAAAAAAACTTGAAAGTGCTAACATTTTAAGTGAAGAAGACAACGAAGAAATTAAAAAAATCCGAATCAAAAATGGTATTTTAACCATCATCGGTTTGGCTATGGTGGTCTTTGGTGCCAACTTAACGGTAGATTCAGCAACTGAAATTGCATTACAATTGGGAATTAGTGAAGCCTTGGTAGGGTTAACCATGATTGCCATCGGTACCTCTCTTCCGGAGCTTGTTACATCCATCACTGCCATTTCGAAAAAACAGGACAATTTGGCCATTGGAAACATAGTGGGTTCAAATATCTTCAACATTTGTTTGATATTGGGTGTTTCATCTATTATCAAGCCTATAGGCGTTATTGTTGACCATTACTGGGCGGATATCTTATTCATGAGTATGCTGGCGGTTTTCTTGTTGTTAACCACTATGAAAAAAAGCAAAATTACCAGGCTTGAAGGTTCTTTTTTCTTTTCATCATATATAGCCTATATGATAATAATTTCATTTAGGGGTTGATTTAAACGTCAAACGGGAGGCAAAAGAACACAAATAAATATCTATTTTCCTTGATATTTTCTTTGGGCTGTTTAATAATATTCTTTACCTTTCATATTGGACAAAACATTTTATATGAGTTTAGTAGCTCATATAACGGTCTTTTGTTATTTCTGTTTGTTATTCTTTTTACTTTTTCTATTGACAACATTCGTATCAATTATCGATCATTTAATCTGGTATCGACAATTATTCCCGCTATTGTTATTATTTTAGGATACGGACCTTACACAGCCGGTACTTTAATTGCATTTATCAGTTTGTTTAGAATTAATATCAATCACTCAAGAAACAAGGGTATGTACGTTGTTAAGGCCTTTTCAAGGTCTGCTATTTATTTTCTTATGTACACGCTACCGGCTGATTTGATGTATTTGGATTTCCCCCTATACTTTGGACTTCTTTTATACCTCCTCAGTGTATTAGCCATCAATCAAATCATTATGCTATTATATTTTAAAGTATTTTACAATAAATCTGGAAACGGGTTGCTCAAAAACATACAAGCATTTTTTATTGAATTGTCCCCTGGAATCTTGCTGCTTCCTTTGTCACAGACTATATATGATTTACAATTAGTTGGTTATGACAAGATATTTACCCTTTATTATCTTTTCCCGGTTGTTTCCATCACACTGCTTCTATTTACAATTATCATGAAAAACAACGATAGAGAAAAGGAAGAACGTATAAAGCTACGTCATTTTAAACAGGCTTTTAAAGGTATTCTCTCCGGACTGAATTTGGTAAGATCAACCGAAGACATCAACATCATTTTGCAAAAATCGACAAAACATCTCGCTGAAATGTTAGGGTATCGAGAGGCCTTGATATCAGTCATCAACAGAAATGAACAAATAGTCAACCGAATCGGTTATTATGGTATGGACAAAGGTGAATTTGATGACTTAGCATCGAAAGTAATAACTGTTGATTCTATTAACGATCTATTCACACCCGAATTTAAATTCTCAGGTACCTACTTTATTCCTGCAGAAAGCCGCATGTTTGAGAAATTAAACCCTGGAAATTTTATTTACAGCGAAGGAGAAAAGATAAACAAAAACAAATGGCATCCGGACGACTTGTTTCTCATACCCTTTTTGGATTCAGAAAATGAACTCATTGGTTATATCGCCCTTGATTATCCGTTAAACGGTCAAAGGCCTACAGAAGAAGATGCTGAAATAGCTAGAATCTTTGCCGAACAGATCGGGAGGATGATTGAAACATCCTTCAAGTACAAAAAAGCACTGGAAACAGCCAAGATAGACCGGATGACTAAACTAAACAATCACACTACCTTTTACGAAAAGGCTGATAAATTGATCAAAACAAGCTCCTTTGAACAACCTCTGTCACTTATTATGATGGATATTGACGGTTTCAAAGCCTTCAACGATAAATACGGCCATTTAATGGGGGATCAAGCCCTAAAAAATGTGGCAAAGGTGATCAAAGATACGATCCCAATGGATACCATTGCGGCAAGATACGGTGGAGAGGAATTCGCTGTATTGCTTGCATGTACAGATAAATTGAATGCGGTTGAAATTGCCAATAGAATTATTCAAAAAGTTGCTAAAACCGATGTGGATGGATTACACGTTACAATCAGTTGTGGTGTTGCCACCTGTCCAGAAGATGCAAGGCATTCATCAACTTTGGTCTCATCGGCTGATAGCGCGTTATATATCTCCAAAAAGACTGGTAAGAACAAAGTAACCATGGTATAATCTGAAAAGCGAATGGTGTCAATCATATGGGGTTTCGTACGTTAGTCAATAAATCAAAGGCAGAAGGAGAGATTTTCATGAATTTGGAAAACTATATACGGGACATTTTGGATTTTCCCAAACCGGGAATTGTTTTTAAAGATATTACGCCGCTTTTGAAAGATCCAAATGCATTCAATGAGACTTTGAATGTGATGGAAGATCATCTTAAAGATGATACTTTTGATTATTTGCTTGGTGTGGAAGCCAGGGGATTTATCTTTGCTGCAGCTCTATCGGCAAGAATGAACAAAGGTATGATACCAGTGAGAAAACCCGGTAAACTTCCCGCAGAGACGTATCGAAAGAATTATACCCTGGAATACGGAACAGCAAGTTTGGAAATGCACAAAGATGCTATCGACAAAGGAGACAGAGTTCTCATTGTGGATGACCTTTTGGCAACCGGTGGCACCATGGAAGCTGTTGCTTTGATGATAGAAGAAATGGGTGGAATCGTTGAAAAGATGCTGTTCCTCATTGAGCTTGACTTCTTAAACCCGAGAGAAAAGCTGTCCGGCTACAAGATCGATTCATTGATTCATTATTAAGGGGGATTGATGCATGCTTAAGTTTAATTTCAATAATTTTTCCGTTGAAAAGTGCTTGAACGGTAATTCTCATAAAGAAATCCATTCACATTTAGAAAAAGTCCAAAAGTCATTTGAAGAAATAAAGACTAATCCACCGGGATTTGTTCAACTTTTGGAGGATGCATCGTATGTCAATGAAATTCAACAATGGGTGGAAGAATCCGTTATTGAAAAATATGATCATTTCGTTGTGCTTGGGATTGGTGGGTCTGCCCTTGGAAATATTGCACTTCAGAAATCCTTGAAGCCCCTTAATTGGAATCGAATGACTAAAGTTCAAAGGGATGGATTGCCCACCATTGATGTCTGGGACAATGTTGACCCTGATTTTGTTCAATCGAAATTACAGGTTATTGAACCTTCTAAAACACTCTTCAACGTGATCTCCAAGTCCGGAACCACGGCTGAGGCCATGTCAAATTATTTGATTGTAAGACAACTTCTCCTTGAAAAGGGATTAACCCCAAAAGATCACTTTGTCTTTACAACAGATCCGGAAAAAGGTGTTTTAAACAAGATTATTGAACAAGACGGCATTGAAAAATTTATAATCCCGCCTTCAGTGGGTGGAAGATTCAGCGTTTTAACTCCTGTTGGACTCATTTCAGCTGCTGCAGCCGGAATCGATATTGAAAAGTTAGTTCAAGGTGCTGTTAATTCCAAAAAACGCTTGTTTGAGTCTTCTACTAAGGATAATCCCGCAGCTATGATTGCCTTGCATCACATGCTTTTTGGAGAAAAAGGGATGGCCATCAATGTAATGTTTTCATATTCTAATGCCCTGTTTTATTGGGCGGACTGGTTCCGCCAAATTTGGGCGGAAAGTCTTGGAAAGGCTACCGATAATGACGGCAATCAAATTAATTACGGTCTGACGCCGGTGAAGGCAATTGGACCAACCGATCAGCATTCACAGGTACAACTTTACAATGATGGCCCCAATGACAAAGTGATTACATTCTTAAAAGTTGAAAACTTCAATCATCAAATGACGATACCATCATTGCATACCGATATTGATGCGTTAAGCTATTTAGGAGAAAAAAGTTTGAATCAATTGATTGACGCTGAACAACGGGCAACAGCCTATGCGGTTAAAAACCACGGACGTCCCAATATGGCCGTAGAATTCCCGAGGATTGACGAAGAACATATCGGAGAATTTATCTTTATCTACGAAATGGCAACCACTTTGTTGGGATATATGAAGCATATTAACCCATTTGATCAACCCGGTGTTGAAGATGGGAAGATTTATACCTATGCCCTTATGGGAAGAAAAGGTTTTGAAGAAAAGCGCAAAGAAATTGAAGGCAACTAACGAGGTGTTTATTTGAAAGAGCCAAAAATCATTGATCGAGTAAAAATAACTGTCAAAGCGGGGCAAGGTGGTAACGGAGCCTCGACTTTTCGCAGAGAAAAATACGTGCCCAAAGGCGGACCGAACGGTGGAGATGGTGGCAATGGAGGGCACGTTTTCATTAAAGCAACGAACCGATTAAATTCACTCATCGATTATCGCTACAATCAACATATTAAAGCACCCGATGGAGAAAAAGGCAGACGTTCAAACGAGCACGGCGCTGATGGAGAAGCGTTGGTATTGGAAGTACCCGTTGGAACGGTTATCAAAGATTGCGAAACAGACGAATTGTTAGCGGATATGGATCAAAACAGCAAAATAGTCTGCATCGCAAGAGGAGGTCGTGGGGGCAGGGGTAACGCCAGATTTGCCACACCTTCCATGAGAGCACCTCGTTACAGCGAAAACGGAGTCGATGGTGAAGAAAAAAAACTCCTAATGGAGTTGAAAATGATTGCGGATGTGGGATTAATCGGTTATCCAAGTGTTGGTAAATCCACTTTGATTTCTGTTATCAGTAATGCAAAACCTAAGATTGCCGATTATCATTTTACTACCTTATCACCAAATTTGGGTGTGGTGGATTATCATGGACAGGATTCGTTTATGGTGGCCGACATTCCCGGTATCATCGAAGGTGCTCATGAAGGAGCCGGCCTTGGTTTCTACTTTCTCAGACACGTAGAACGCACAAAAATCCTAGTCCATCTTGTAGATTGCTCGTTGTCCGAAAGACCTGATCCTATGGAAGATTATAAAAACATTCGTCATGAACTACTCTCTTATTCGGAAAAACTTTCACAAAAGGAAGAAGTCATAGCCTTGTCAAAAGCGGATGCCTCAATAGAGGAAGTCATAGAAGATACAAAAAAACAATTTGAACAAATGGATAAAAAAGTCTTTGTAATCTCAGCCGTCACAGGACGTGGGATTGACGAATTGTTAGATTTTCTTTATACAAAGGTACAAGCTGAAAGACAAAAGCAAGAATTGGAAAAAGAAGGACATGATGAGTTTTTGGAAGATGGTAAACTTCCCAAAATCAAGGCGTTGGATTTCCCTGTCCCAGAAAGAATCAGATTGGAGATCACGCAAATTGATCAGAACACATGGGAAATAGGCGGAGAACAATTTGAAATGCTGTATCATAGAATAAACTTAAACAACCGTGATGGATTTGAACGGTTAATGAAGATATTGAAAAGCAGCCGAATGGACCACCTCTTAAGAAAAAAAGGAGTAAAAGAAGGAGATACAGTCATTATCGGCGACTCGGAATACGAATATCATGAAGATCGTTAAGGGAGAGAAATAAGATGATTGAATCGATGATCAGATTACGAATGAGCATGCACGATGCCCATTATGCGGGAGAACTGGTAGACGGTGCTAAGATGCTACAATTATTTGGAGATGTAGCCACTGAACTCTTGATTAAAAATGATGGTGATGAAGGGTTATTTGCAGCTTATGACAATGTGGAATTTCTGGCACCGGTATATGCAGGTGACTATATCGAAGCTATGGGTTGGATAGAAAAGACTGGTAACACCTCCAGAAAGATGAAATTTGAGGCATACAAAGTCATAGAGAATGCCCGGCTTGAGGACCAAGACAGTGCCTGTAACGTGCTTGAAAAACCAGTACTGGTCTGCAGAGCCAGTGGCACTTGTGTGGTTCCCAAAGAAAAACAAAGAACAAAGAACGAGGAGTGAGAGAATGTCTGAATTTAAAAAATTAATCGTTACAGTTGCTATATGCGGTGCTGAAGTGATGAAAGATCAGGATCCCTATTTACCCACAACACCTGAGGAATTATCTGATGAGGCAAAGAAGTGTTTTGAGGCGGGAGCCAGGATTGTTCACCTTCACGTTCGAGATGAAAAGGGGAATCCCACACAGGATGCGGAAATCTTTAAAAAAACAGTTGCCTTGATCCGACAAAAAGCTCCTGAACTCATCGTTCAAGTATCAACAGGAGGGGCAACCTGGATGAAACCGGAAGAAAGATTGCAAAGCCTTGAATCCAATCCCGACATGGCCACATTGTCTACGGGGACCTCCAACTTCGGATCGGATATTTTCATGAACACAAAAGATATGATTCTTAAATTTGCTGAAAAGATAACGGAAAAGAATATCATGCCCGAATTTGAGTGTTTTGAAGCCGGCCATGTGAGTTTTGCCAATTGGTTGGTGAAAAAGGGCTACATTAACAGAAAACATTATCATTACGATTTTGTCATCGGTGTTCCTGGTGCAATGGAAGCCAGTCTGGAAACTATCTGTCATATGAAGAACATGATCCCCAAAGAAGCAACCTGGTGTGTTGCGGGAATTGGAAGACATGAATTAAATATGGCAGCTATCGCCATTGCAGCCGGAGGTCACGTCAGAGTGGGAATGGAGGATAACATATACATTTCCAAAGGAGTATTGGCAAAAAGCAACGCGGAATTGGTTGAACGAGTTGTTGCCATTGCTAAAAACCTAAATAGAGAAATCGCTACACCAAATGAAATAAAGGAATTATTCGGACTATCATAAAAAACATTAAAAGGTGTGGAGACAAATTGGAAAAAATCATTATCGTTGATTATGGTTCACAATATACAAGACTGATTGCCAGACGTGTTAGGGAAAATCACGTGTTCTCAGAAGTGGTTTCTCCTCTATCAACGCTTCCACAAGGAGAAATAAAAGGGATTATCTTTTCGGGGGGGCCTGAAAGTGTATACGAAGAAAGCGCGGGAAAGATTCCCGTTTGGTTTGATCAAATAAAAAGCTCTATCCCCGTTCTCGGAGTGTGTTACGGATTTCAATTGATTATTCATCACTTAAAAGGGATAGTGGAACATACCGGAAAATCCGAGTACGGTAGAACAAGCATGCATCTCAACGGAAAAACATCCTTTTTTAACGGTTGTCCATCCTCATTTATCACTTGGATGAGTCATGGCGATTCCGTTACCAAACTTCCAAACGGGTTTAAAAAAACTGCACAAACAAGCAGTGGTATAATTTCAGCCGCAGAAAATGAACAGTTATCATTATATGGGATTCAATTTCACCCGGAAGTCAAACACACAGAATACGGTGAGACCATTATCAGTAATTTTTTGTTTGAACAATGTGGTTGTAAAGCCTCTTGGAGTCTTGAGGATTTTGCTGAGCAAAAGATCAAAGAAATCCGAGAATGTGTAGGTAACAAACAGGTGATCAGTGGATTCTCAGGCGGTGTTGATTCCTCCGTTGCATCGGTTTTAGTACACAAAGCCATTGGAGATAATTTAACAAATATCTTTGTGGATCACGGGCTCCTGAGAAAGGATGAAGAAATAGAAGTACCGGTGGTTTTTAAACGTGCTTTGGGGCTTAAATTTCGCCTTGTATATGCAAAAGATGAATTTTTCGGCGAATTAACCGGAGTGGTTGATCCGGAACAGAAACGTAAGATCATCGGTGAAAAATTTATTCGAGTATTTGAAAGAGAGGCGTCAGAAATTGGGAATGCTGATTTTCTGGTACAGGGGACGATCTACTCCGATGTCATTGAAAGTGCCGGTACAAAAACGGGAAAAACCGCGAAGATCAAATCACATCACAACGTAGGAGGTTTACCCGAAGACATGAAAATGGGCTTGATCGAACCTCTTCGAGACTTGTTCAAGGACGAAGTCAGAAAGATTGGTGAAATATTGGGAATACCTGACCACATCGTTCACCGACAGCCTTTTCCCGGCCCTGGTTTGGCAGTCAGATGTCTTGGAGAAATCACAGATGAGAAAATTAACATATTAAAGGAAGCAGACTATATCTTCAGAGAAGTATTGCGTGAAGCCCAATGGTTAGAAAAGGCCTGGCAATCATTTGCCGTTATACTTCCAGTGAGAAGTGTAGGCGTTGTTGGTGACAGACGTTCATACGGTTATACCATCGTATTAAGGTCGGTGGACAGCGTGGAGGCAATGACCGCAGATTGGTCGAGAATCCCTCATAAACTGTTGGATGAAGCTTCCAGAAGAATAACTAATTCAGTGAAAGATGTTGGCAGAGTGGTTTATGACATCACTTCAAAACCACCTGGTACGATTGAATGGGAATAGTCATAGATAACGAGGTGTTGATTTGTTGTTAAAGATGGCGAAGATTAAAATTCCGGACAAGGTTGAAATCATTTATCTTCTGGGTCAACATGATTCACTTTTAAGAAAGGTACAGGATCTTTTCGAAGTGGAAATCAGCCTTGTGGAAAATGAACTTTGGATTAGGTCAACAGAACCGGAAGGTATTAGAAAAGCAGAGGATTTTTTCAAAGAAATGATAGCCGCTCTTCAAAGTGGCCATTATCCAGATCAAATGGAAATAGAATATCTTTTAACAAGGAGCACGATGAACGGAAAAAAAGGCGAACAAGACAAAACATTATCAACGGTTATAAAAGAAAAAGGAACGATTTTAAAGAAAGCAAAGGTCAGAGCAAAAACTTCTGGACAATCAAAATATCTTGAGGCGATGCGGGAGAATGATGTTGTTTTTGCCATAGGCCCTGCGGGTACTGGAAAGACATATCTTGCCGTTGCCATGGCAGTGGAAGCTTTGAAAAGCAACCAGGTAAATCGCATCATATTGACTCGTCCCGCCGTTGAAGCTGGTGAAAGTTTAGGGTTTTTACCTGGGACTCTGGTGGATAAAGTGGACCCCTATCTTAGACCTTTATACGATGCCATGTATGATATGCTTTCTCCTGAAAAATTTCAATATCTGCGGGATCAAAACATCATTGAGATTGCCCCGTTGGCTTACATGAGAGGGAGAACTTTAAACAACTCTTTTATCATCTTAGATGAAGCTCAAAACACTACAATTCCTCAAATGAAAATGTTCCTAACAAGAACCGGCTTTTATTCAAAGGTTGTTGTAACCGGTGACATTACTCAAATTGATTTAAAACAAGGACAAAAATCCGGGTTACTGCATAGTGAACAGATCCTCAAAAATATCAAAGGAATTTGTTTCACATATCTTGGAAAGCAGGACGTTGTCAGACACCCCTTGGTTAAGGAGATTATCAGTGCCTATGAGCGGTCAGAAAAAGCAGAAAGAACAAAATAGAATATCACTGAATACAGGCTTTCAGCGAATCAAGGAGACGTTTAGTATACTCTTTACTTCTCGGGGAGATCCATTTATTGTTGCGTCTTTACTGGGTCTTTTCTCCGTGTTGTTGATTTGGCAATGGGATGTTTTCCGTTTTTTTTTCATCTTTG
Source organism: Thermotogota bacterium (assembly GCA_034659095.1). GTDB lineage: Bacteria > Thermotogota > Thermotogae > MWEM01 > MWEM01 > JASUTC01. Next base: position 571 of record JAYEGQ010000238.1, on the reverse strand, counting down.
TGTTGTTGGTCCTTTTGGAATTGATTGTCAGCGAAAGTGCATTAAAAACGATTCGTTTTTTTCAGATTCATCAACAATACAGAAGAACGTTTTACTTTCTTCTTTTTATCACAGGCTTTCTGAACATACTGGCTGGTAAATACATTGGCTTTCAATCCATGTCACCTTTTTTGGGAGTCTCTCTCATCACTGTTTTACTTGGTAAGCGAGCGGGACAGATATCAGCTATCTTTTTATCCTCATTTCTTATTTTGCTTTTTCCATCCCATTCTGCATTTTCTTTCTTTTTGATCATCACAGGATATCTGACAGCCCAATTGGTTTCAGGCGTCGACAGAAGAATTGAACTCACTTTTCACGCCTTGTTAATCACTCTTTTTAATTTGGGAGGCTACTTTTTTCTCGTGCTGTCAAATTTCGAAATATTCTCAATGCGCTCAGTCACACTAATCGGTGTAACACCTATTGTCTCAACAGTGCTGGTTATTGGTATGTTGCCATATATCGAGTGGATTAGCAGGATTTACTCAAACATCGGTATGCTGGAACTGGGGAATTTAAACCACACATT
>JAYEGQ010000237.1:0-1984 GCA_034659095.1 Thermotogota bacterium | reverse complement strand
GAAATTTCTATGGAGATATTTATGAATTAAGCCCAAATGATGGTAGAAATGATTTAGCATTAGATCCAATGACCTATACTTACAGAATTCCAAATGAATTTTATTTTGGTGATGAATATTTTAATTTTGAATTATTGTATATCGAAAATAAGGAAAATCCCGTTGTTAAGGTTTTTTCCGGCGGAGAGATAATCCGAATGGAAAATAATCGCTCAATTTTAAGAGCAAAGGGTTTTCATGGTTCGTTAGTAGGTCTTAGGGTTAATAATCCTGTTAAACAGTCATTAGGTTTAAAAAAGATAATTGAAAAACCTGATAACCTTAAACCAGATCTTTTACTCGTTCCCGGTATTGACATCAATTTTCAAGGTTTTTTGCCAAATACCATAAGCAATACAAACCCTCAAGGAAATAATCTATGGGAAGTAACATTTGACGACCGAAGTATTTGGGTATATGACTATCCACTAACAGAAACCAGGAGTGCAAATTATGTTAGAGAAGCACAAAACTTCTTCAACGATATTTCCAAAACAAGCTATATAAGACTGGAAGCAGAAAAACTTGCAAACAACTTACTTGAAAGCGAACAAGAGTACGACATTATAGCCCACGGAATTGGCGGCATCATTGCAAGGTATGCTGTTGAAAATTATCCAATTACTAATATCAGAAAAATCGTATTAATCTCTGTTCCTAATACCGGAACTAATATTGTTAACCCGTCTTTTCTAAATCTTTTATATGGGAAAGACACTCAGGTTCTCTCTCAGATATACGGTATTGATTCAGATACTATAAGGTATTTAACCAGAAATAACTTGGGCTATTTAGAAAACGTCAACGTTTTTTACACTGACATTTTACCCTTCGCTGAAGTTATAAAAACCCTTGAAAATTCATTAAGAAAAGATATTTCCTATTTCTTCATTGGAGGTAACCAACCTGATTTTGACGCGGAGTTGGAAGACTCTCAATTTGCAAAGTTTTATCCAGAAAACACCTCTGGAAAAGGTGATGGCATAGTATCAGTTTATAGTGCTATTTACCCGTCTTTAGAAGAAGCGGAAAATGAAAAAGAAAATGTATTATCAAAAATTGTTCCATATTCTTTTTTTGACATTTTTCTTCAACAGCAAACCCTTCAACTAATTCATTCCTACTTAGAAGAAGGGATAGAAGTAGTTGAAGTTCCGGAATATCAAGATGATACTTTTAGAGAATGGTTGTTTGATAATTCTGATTCAACTAAAACATATTCAAGTGAAGAACGTGAAAATGATTTGTTTAACAGCACCATCACACTTAATCCTACAACAGTAATTCAGGAAGAAGCTGAAAAAGTCCAAAATAATCTTCCAACACAAACAGATAATGTTCAAGACCTTGATGATTGGAAAAAGGAAACCTTACCAAAAGAGGATGAAAAAGATGAGTCAACGGGAACTCAGTCCACGGAAAACAACATAGAAGAAGAAATCAACAGTCAAGCTGAAAAAATCTCAAATAACAAAAGCGAGGATACTAATCTTGAAAAAACCATTTCCATTATTGAGTCCATTAATAATTCAGAAGATATAGATCCTGTTCAGCAAAATAATGAAGCAGTGAATGGTTCAACACAAATGGGAATTTTCACCCCAAACTCTACAAAATGGAACACTAATTTATTCCCAGATACATTTGTTAATATACAAAACATGATCATTTATGATTTAACCAGGCATAAATTCCCATTTAACTCTACTCCATATGGAATAGAAACTGTGGGCGATTCAGTTTATATCTTTGACAATCTTGGAATGAGCCTCTTCAAAAACGGTACGTTTGAACGGATAAGTGACAAAAGAGTCAATGCTTTTTTTACAGATTCAAGTAAACTGTACGTAGTTCAAGACAATATATTAACAGAATACTTAAATGGTGAACCTTCAAAAATGAGTTATTTAATGTTTGAGGCTCCTATATTATCCTTCGCTTTTAA
>JAYEGQ010000236.1:0-1991 GCA_034659095.1 Thermotogota bacterium | reverse complement strand
AATAAGACGGCAATCCGCCGCAGGCTCTTATCTTGGACTACGGGACGTTCGTGCAGAACGTGCTTGATTCTTTTTCTACAATACGAAAATTATAAATTACGCCAAGATTAGCAAGATTAGATGCCCCAAGAATATTGCACTGATTGCGGAGATATAATACGCAAGTGGAATATTGAGTAACCATTGGACTATTGAGATGCAGCTTTTTGTTATTTATTTTTTCTTGGCATTATACCCTATAGGTGTTAATTTGCCTTTCAAGAATCGAAAGTATACCTATAATGGTCTATTAAATTGTCAAGTCGGGCGTATATGTCCCAGCCCTAACGCATGAAATCCCCCTCACCCTACCCCTCTCCCCCAGTGGAGAGGGAACTAATAGGTTGATATCATTAAAATTAACTCTTTTCCACCTGACAGTGGAGGGTCGTTAACGGGGATCAAGAAGTATACCAAAACCAGGGATTTAAAAGTATACCAGGTAGGCATTGGCACGTAGTTGTGCGAGATCGCACTTTTTCAAAAATGCCGATTCCGTTAAAAGGCTTTTCACAAAAAGCCTTTTCATGTTGCAAATGTAGTTGAGTTATTTTTGCTTTCTTCTATAACTTGGCCCTCCCAGGACGAAAAAAGGGGTTGAAATTACGCGTTTCTATTCTTTCAGGAAAAGGGTCATTATGTTGCGAGTTTAGTTATGTTGCGAGTTTTTAGATATACTTTCCAAGGTGTTAAATAAATATATTTTCTTTGAATTTAATTATTATACTTGAGTTGTCATCAGAATACAAAAGAAATTGTATGACAATTAGCTGCTCAGTTTTACCTTCTCCCAAATCTTAATCTTTTTACTTCCTTCAGGGATCTGGTGTGCTTTTGACTGATTTATTGAGCCAACAACCTTGCTTCCTCGATTACCTTAAGAATTGACGGCTTATCAACAGCAACTACATTATCCTTAAGATGCTTATGATGGGGAAAGCTGTTAATTTCTGGAAAATGCGGGGTATTGTCGTATCGAAAGACAAGAATGTTTTGACTGTTCTGAAAGTGATAGCGATAGCCAAGATGCCTGATGTGTCCTGCTTCAACAATAGCCGCTTCATTCAGCTCCAACAGATATCCACTCAGAAAGCGAACTCGAATCCGCAAGTTCACACGATTAGCCGCAAGAATCTCCTCTTCATAGCGCTCAACTTTGGCATTTTCTAACTCCCGAACCTCGGCCGCAACATCTCCAAGGTATTGAGATAGCAAATCAAGCAACATGGCGCAGGCCTCTTTCTATTTCGAGGCTAATCTCCATATAATGTTGATAGTCATTCCCCCATTCGACGAAATCCATAGAGTCTTCCATCTGCCCCTTGCAGAATTTATCGAAAAACTCCTCCGATGCCATCCCGTATCGATTCTCATAGACGCTGAGACGCTTAGCTACAGCTACAATAGCGTCTACAGATGAATCATACTCAATTCTTTGTTTTCGCATACATCCTCCTTACTATACCTCGAAAGGCCACAACTTGCGATTTTTCGCTGGCCATGAACACCAATAGCTGTGTTGCTCAGGCTTGCAATAGCCTGCTATTCCGCACCTTCGCGCCTTGCTCTTGATGCTCATTGCTCACCGAAAAAAACGCAATTTATATCCTTCCGAGGTATATTTTCTTATTTTTGAACCTCATAGCGTGGACGGGGACGTTATGTAGCTCTAAAGCCCAATCCCATCAAAAGCTTAAATACTATTGTTTTTAAAGGGATTCAAGAAAAAACTTTCCAAGGGCTGGAAAGGGACAGGTCTTCATTCTTGACAGAAGAAGGACTGGAAAGGGACAGGTCTTCATTCTTGACAGAAGTGAAGAATGAAGACCCTTCTGCTTTATTGAGATGAGACTCTGTTATCATTCTTCAAAATCAATATATTTATCGTAGGTCCTGACAGAACTCAGGAAAGGCTCAAAGACCAGGGTAAAGCGCTGGTCCTTTTGCGCAAG
>JAYEGQ010000235.1:0-1991 GCA_034659095.1 Thermotogota bacterium | reverse complement strand
CATGGAGAGAAGGATTCTGACAAATCCGAGCCTCTCAGCGATCCACTGGGCAATAACCCTGGTTGAGCCATATCTGCTGCCGCAGACAATCAGTGTTTTTCATGATATCTGTCAGGACGTGCATAAAAGGGATCTTTCAGCTATCCTAACTTGAAGCGCTTTGCTGGAACTTTCCTGCTATTTCCTTTCCCCACGTCTTTGCATTCTCAAGAACTTCCTGATCCGGGTCGCCATCAACCCTGAACCCATCACCCAAGTTGTGAAGCAGTTTGGCTCCTCTTTCTTCAAGACGTTCTTCTAAGAGATCAACAGCTCCGCAAAAGTGCGTATATCCAGTGTCCCCGCATCCGAAAGCTGCTGCGGGTTTTCCCGAAAAATTAATGTCATTGAGGTCTTCATAAAAATCTACTATACTTTCGTGAAGTTCTTTTTCCTCCTCCCCCCATGTTGATGAAGCAAGAAGCACCAGGTCATATTCTGACAGTTCTTCTGCATCTGAATCTTCAGCATCCTTCAATGTTACGTCCAAACCCGCTTCTTCAAGCCCCTTGACGACTTTTTCGGCCACAGATTCCGTGTTTCCCGTTTCAGAAGCGTACACAACGATTGCTTTTGCCATAACAATGCCCTCCTTGTTTTAAGTATGTTTTTTCAATACCCCATCCGCTTGCGGCGGGGAGCTTCGTTATTTTACTATCTTGAGTCGTTTTTTTGTAAGCTGCTTGCCTTTATGGTCCAGAGAGGCATTTTTGTCGCGTGCTTCTTGAAGCATTTCAAACAGACAACGAAATTCCTCCTCATCCACATATATCGTCACACCATTTAGAGGGATTTGAAACTGACCGCAGCTGCAACTGTACACATAGCCAAAGTCTTTCAAAACTGACAGCAGTCTCTTTTTATGTAACATCGTTCTATGTTCCCCCGCAAAAGTGTCGATGGCATTTTCTGATAATCATTTAATTGGCTACAGACACACATAGACGGGCACAGATAAGAAATGTAAATCACTTGGCTGCAATGTTCGTTTGAGTTTGTGTGTGTCTGTGGCTAACTTGTTTAAGAAATAAAAAAAGGCGCAACTTGAATCTTTTGATTCCAAGTTACGCCTTCACTTTTTCCCTCTTTTCGGTTGGAAAACCGTAAGACATCCCTTATAAAAATTTATATATCTAAATTAATTAGGGATTGCTAATAATCTAAATGAAAAGCGATGTCAAGATATTTTTTAAAGAAATATAGGTCGGACTCGTAACCGTTCACAGTTGGAGACCTTTGAATTTTGTCATTTCGAGGAGTGTTAACGACGAGAAATCTTAATGATTCAAGTCCGTTAAGATTTCTCCCTTTGGTCGAAATGACAAATAACGATGGTTTTTCAAAGTTCACAGTTGACAAAGACAGAAAGTAAAAAGTCCCATCCACTGCGTCTTGTATATGAACCTTTCTACTTAAAAGGGCTCTGGCGGACTTACTTTTTTGTTCAGACATTAGAGTCTTTCACGAATGTTTATGTGCATTCCTAACCGCAACTCACAATATGGGCAAAAACTACTGGCCGTCTGCTCTGGTCTTATTGGTTGTTGCGTCAGTTTGTGCGGACACTTAGAACAATCCCAATTCTCCCAGTAGAGTTTGGCCGCGTGATCCAGGCAATCGCCATAATATGGGCAAAAGACGTTTCTCTCTCCATTTTTCCGAATCGGATTGGGATTTTGATCCATGGTTTTCAGATCCTTTCAGCGCAATAAACCTTCAGTTCATCAAAAGGTTTACTTTCAAGAAAAGTTAAACCGCCTCTTTTGGCGTCGTTTTCAATCATTTCGGAAGTAAATAGCGTAATTACTACCTGATTAGAACATAGTACCTGAATTTTGCACGTAAATCACCGCTATGAACTATGTGTGGGATTTATTTGTTATGCCACCATCATGTTCGCTTCACTGAACTATCAATCAAATACTTCTAAAAGTACTACTTTTTATCCATAA
>JAYEGQ010000234.1:0-1998 GCA_034659095.1 Thermotogota bacterium | reverse complement strand
ACCTCTGGCTTCACCTCTCGCTTCTCCCTTTTCAATCAGTCTTTTTGCAAGTGTTTCCATAATTTCTCCTCCTTCCGGCAGAACTTCGGTTATTGCTTCTTCATCGATATCAGCTCTGCTATTAAAGTGGTAAATCATTGTTTGGGTGGTGTTATCATAACACTTTTAGAGATATTGGGAATAACCTTTGCAAAATTTTAGCTCAACATAATAATCAATATCCACAACACTTTTATAGTCTATTTCAGAATAATGTTTTGTAAAGTGGTTCATGATAACTAACTTAAGAATGGAATCGAATTTTCCACTATTTTAGAAAAAATCAAGATGTTTTGATAGTTAAAACTTTTGTCATCGGTAAACTCGGAATATCTCCCGTGTGCAATCCAATTTCGATAATCAATTAATTTTTGAAATGTACCTATTTCATTTTTATAAGAAGAATATTTTAACCATATTTTTAAGATAAGAAATAAGCTAACAAAATCTCTCTCTTTTTTAGGATAGATTTTTATCAGTTCCTTAGATAATTTATCGGTTTGCTGTAATCTGTTTCTTGTTTCAAAATCGATACGAAAATACGCTTCTAATGCGCTCAAAAGATTAAAAGAACAATTAATTTCTAAAATATTTTCGTAATTTTTAAATATCCCATTTAACTCATCTTCACTGTAAAACAAAAACGAATCCTTTAAATTGCTTTCTTTTTTAATAGAGTTTTTATAATGGTTTAGAGCAATTTTTGTTGCTTCATAATAATCTGCAATTTCGTCTATACTTTGATTATCCGCAAAAGGCATTTTATACCCCGATAATTTCTAAAAGAACATCTGAAAATGTGTCAACATTGAGTTCAACATAGTGTATCTTTGGTTTTGTTGAAACGATTTTCCAATTTCTTTTTTTTGCAGGTCCTTTCTCAGTTTCCATAGCTTCATTCGGAATATTCTCATCAACTTTAAATTCTGGTTCTTTTGCGCCTTCTGAAACCAGAACAAGTTTTGCCGTGGCATTTGGACCAATAATATCTACTCTTCCAGCTGCACCTATTACAAAACGTGCAATGGGTTTTATGGAAACTTGCACATCTGAAATCATCAAATCCATTTTTTGAACTTGATAACTATGGAAAAACTCTTCGTTTAAATTGATTTCATTCATCTCATATTCTATTTTTTCTGTTCCAATCTCTGAAAGAAAACGTTCTATTTTTTCAAATAGTATTTTTAACTCATTAAGCCATTCTTTTTTTTCTTTCTCTACATCAAATTTTTCTTCTCTAAGTTTTTCGTTTTTTTTATTGATATAGTCCAACAATGTGTCTTTTCCCATAAGTAACCTCCTTAAGCCATTATGCCCTCATTGATCATCCGATTTTTGAGGGATGTTACTTGTAAATCAAAAAACCTGAGTTCGTTCACACCGATTATATCATTTGCTTTTTTTAAATCCGCTCCCAATCGGGTCAGGATTGATTCATCTTCTCCCTCAACAGCATCCCCTGTCCCAATATGAGGGTCTTGATAGTGTCTCCTTTTTTGGAGTGTTTAATTAAAGTGCCACCACATCCAAGGAGTTCATCATCCGGATGGGCGGCTATTACCATGATTTTTTTTCATGCCATTCAACTTCTTTCTTTTTTTCTATATCTTCGATTTCTTAGTTGTTTCAACCTAAAGATATTCCTCAAGGTCTTTTGAGTCTTTTATATCAAACAAAGCCATTGAAAGTGCTTCTATCTGCTGCAAATCCAGATTTTTTATTTTTTCATAATATTTGTAGTCCAGTTCAGGGAATTTCTTTGTGATTAAACGCATTAGAAGTTTCGCTTCACCTCTTGCTTCGCCTCTCGCTTCGCCTTTTTCAATCAATCTTTTTGCAAGTGTTTCCATAATCTCTCCTCCTTCCGGCAGAACTTCGGTTATTGCTTCTTCATCGATATCAGCTCTGCTATTAAAGACGTAAATCATTGTAATCTCAGTGATTTCATTAGCCATT
>JAYEGQ010000233.1:0-2001 GCA_034659095.1 Thermotogota bacterium | reverse complement strand
ATTCCTTTGCCTTTGAAGCTCTCTCTTTGGCAAAGGTGTTTCTGAGTTCGTCAAATGCCACCGTATAGGCGTTATAACTGGTATAGATGGCATTAATGATTTCTTCTTCACCCGTTTCCGTTATGTTGCTTTCCGCTTTACCCAACTCTTTAATAAACACCGTTTGGTATTTATAATAATTTTCAATCACCGCATCATTTTCAGTAAAAAGGAATTCAAGCTCGGCACTATCCTGTCTTTCTATGGCTATTAACATATTCTGTGCATTCTCTACGCTTCTGTAATTGGCTTTCATGATGTTTTCAATGGCAAGGCTGAGATAATTTAGATTATAGATAGATAGAAAGCTTATGAATAGAATAGAACCAAATAGGACTGAAAAGTTTAAAATTAATTTTTTTTGTATTGTTCTTCGCATTCTTCACCTTCTTCAAAAAACTCAGTGGTATTATACAACAAAAACCAGCATGCAAAGACAAAAAAATCTCGCCTTGGGCATAAAGATACTTAAAGCATAGGTTTTTCCAGTCGCATTAGAGATGATGTCACAATCGGGCAGAATGAACTAAACAATCAACAGACACGGCTTAGCTATGTTTACCCATACTTTAATATGATCGCTTTGGCGTAAACTCCCCGTCTTCCTTAAGATATTGGTTGAAAAATTCAAGGGAAAGCTTATTGATTGTCTTGAGGACATATAGTGTTTTTTCAGTCGTTGATTTCTTCCTATCTAAAATATGCGTTAATAAGGGACTCGTAAGGGCAAAATCAGTGAGGCCCAAATGTCCGATACCGCTGATGTGAACTGTAAAAACAGTTGAGTTGGTTTCTGAAAGCATGGTGTAGTTTTTTTCATATTGTGGTCGTAGCGAAAGAATGTTCCAAGAGCTGTCTGAATAAATGTTGAGCACAGGAATAGGATAAATCTCATCTGTGAAAAAAAACCGATCATCCACAATTCCCTCAATATCGTACATGAATGGTGATTCCAATGCAATAACTGCATGCACATCATCTCTTATTCTACCGATACCAAGCGCTGCTGACCCTCCAAGAGAATGCCCCATAACACCAATTCTTGACATGTCTACTAGCTTGTATACCAAATCGGCATTCTTTGTCAGTGCCTCCTTAGCAATATAATCGATGACAAAATTGATGTCCTCTGTGCGTATTTTCATCCACTTTTGATAAAACTCATAGCTTTGCTGTATGTCAGATAGCGGATTTTCTGCAAATAATTCCTGCATATAGCCAAAATCAATCAACGTGGTCTTTCCGTCTTCGTCAGTTGTGTAAAAACATTGGTATGTATGATCGATGGAGCAAACAACAAAGCCATGACTGGCAAGTTCATTGAAAAGTGATTCATTACTCGTTTTAACCCCAAGGCCACCATGAGAAAAAATGATTAGTGGATAGGTTTGTTCCAAATGTTCAGGGTACCACCATTGCACATTGAGCTTTCTGTTTTCACCCGTGTCGGTATAGCTTTCAATACGATTTTGATCAATATAAGTGTAAGTTTTAGTTAACTCCTGATTGTCGCCTGTGGCATCTACTACAACCTTGTTTTGGGGAAACAGTATTGCGGGGAGAGTAAACACAAAGATTAGAACCATCATTCCAAATGCTTTCAAAATAACGCGCGTTGTTTTATACCCTCTTTTTTCTTCCCTATTTTGAATAAATGTTTTTACTCCGATTATTGCCAGCCATAGTAACAAAGCTGCCAGCGCATAATAACGAAAGCTCCAGACAATGACTGGCAAAAATACAACTAGCATAAAGATGGTTCCACTGCAAAAAGGGTAAGATAATCCAAACAAAAGAAGATAAGAGAAAACATTGTTTTTGTCAATAAATATAGGATAATAGGGTCATACAAGCGGTACAGGAGATGATTTGAATGTGGAAATCAAACGAGACGCACAGACAAAAACAAATGTTCAGTTTTCTAAACATGTTATCGCCAATTAATAGAAAGCGATTGAAAAA
>JAYEGQ010000232.1:0-2005 GCA_034659095.1 Thermotogota bacterium | reverse complement strand
CTTCATATGAGTACCCCTCAAGAACAAGATGTTGGGTCAAAGAATCAATTTCTTTTCCTTCTATAAGAAGTTTCTTTAATCTCATCTTGTTATAATATTTTGGCATAAGAACTTGTATTGACAGGCTAACTAAATATCAGCGGCGCGGCTTTTTGCGTCCGCTGGATTTTTTTGTTAGAAGCCAATCTGCACTGCCTTTGCGGCTATTCGCTCATCAAGTCTCACCTTTTCATTTCCATCAATTTCGGCAAGAAACCAGTTGCCTCTATGCTTTTCTGGAGAAAAGATTGTTAAATCAGGAGATAAAAGAGCATTTCGGACGACGCAGACTCTATATTTATCCTTATAATTTTGCAGTTGTGTATACTCATTCGGTGTTAATTCAAATTGAACCACGTTCCCTTTATGCCCCTTGACCTCAATCAACAGAATTTCTTCCCCTTTGGTTGCTTCAATATCCCATCCGACATTATCAGCCTCTACCGAAGAAAGGTCATAACCTTGTTTTTCATAATACTCCCATGTTTTTTCAATCGCAGTACGTTCTATAGCAAGAATTTCTTTTTTATTTGGCTTTCCGCCTTGCTTACTTTTTTTAGGGGCATTACGTTGGGTTGCCTTACCCGCATTGATATAAGTACGTAAATTTTTTTTAAACTGAATGATTTCTGGATTTTTGTCATTTTCATACCAGACATTAGATTGACCCGGAAACCCTTTACCTCGTGGAATTTGAAATGTTCTGTTCGAAACTTTTAAAAGCGTTCCATTTTCAGCAGGAACCTCGCACAGATATTCTATATGATCCCAATCGCCTTGTTTTTTACTTCCTCTACGTTTCCTGTATTCTTTATGAAATACAGTTGCATTTTTATACCAACCAATAACAACCTGCCCAATACTTGGCTCAGGACTCCTTGAAATGAATACTATATCAATATCAGAAGATTCATCGCCGTCTTCCCATTCTTCATCTGGCAATATCCTCGACAGATCAATTCCTGCAAAATGCCTTGTCATTACATAGCCGTAATATCTCCCGCCTTCTTCGCGAAAGTTCCACATCTCACCGCCTTCTCCATGTTCAACGACGTGCGCCCCTCCGCCATGTATTTCATCAACACCTTGATAAGTGTCCATCCATCCGATTCTAAAAATAAGCAGTGGATTTTGCATATGTACTCCCGCTGGCTTCTAACTTTTAAGCTCAGCGGCGCGCCGTTTTTGGCGCGTCCGCTGGAGCGAATTGTTCGATTTCACGGATGTATGCGAACTGATTTCCTGGAGCCTTCAATTCGGATTCAAACAAATCAATTCGTTTGCGTTTGATGTCAACAATTGAACCAATCGCTCGCGATGGAGCTAATCGGATCAGTGATTCGATTAGCTCTAAGGGGGCTTTGAGAAACAATTCGATCTGTAGTAATCGGAGTTTGCTTGCTTGTCGGCTTGCGAACTCACGATAATCAATAATCGCCTGTTCTATCTCAGCGCGTACAAGTCGTTGATCTTGCTCTTTCGTCGAAACTTGTGCAATCCACAGTTTGAGTCTTTCGTTGAGGCGCTTGGTAATCGGATCTGCTTTGAAGTCGATAACCTCTTCATAGGGCATATCGGGGATGATCGGAATTTGGTCGAGAATGATTGAGGCGACCGTTAAGTCTGTTTCGACCGTTTGTGAATTACTGTTTCCCAGCCCATCATCAGAGCAAAAAACAAATTGCGGAGATTCACTGATGTTTGCCATTAGAGTATGGGCACGAAGTTGAAGAGCAACGGCAGCATTGATTGCGTCAATTGCTTCGGCCTCTGAATTACAAAACCCAAAATCATAATGCTGCCAAAAATCTTCCGAACGTTTAACCAGACAAACAAAGTTTTTCCATGTATCGGAGTAACGGGAGAATCTATGGAACTTGTCAACAATCTCTTCTGGCAAAACATTATATTCAGGTAGATGCTGGATTGGATAAATTCGTTTTATTAGCCCTTTGTCGGCCAAGAA
>JAYEGQ010000231.1:0-2016 GCA_034659095.1 Thermotogota bacterium | reverse complement strand
ATAACGTAGATTCATTTCAAGGTTGGAAATAGCATCATCATTCAGTAAAGGGGGCTGTCGCACTAATTGAATAGTGCGCAGCCCTTTTTTATGCAAAAAAAATAAATCCCGAACTCCAAAGAGTAAGGGATTTATTGTAAAATATTTATATGCAAAAAAACATTTTACATAATAATTATACAGTTAATCAGCATGCCTATCAATTAAAACTTCCATTTAATATCGATTGTATGATCCCAGTAAATGATTCGGTGCGTTTGCTAAGTCAGTTTGTAGAGGAGATGGATTTAAAAGATTTGTATGCGACTTATTCCCGGGTAAGGGAAAATCAAGCAACGCCACGTCAGATGCTGAAGATTGTACTTTACTCTTACATGAATCACAGTTATTCATCACGGGCTATGGAAACTTCATGCCATCGTGATATTAACTTCATGTATCTTCTTGAAGATGCACCAGTGCCAGACCATGCAACATTTGCAAGATTCAGAAGCCTTCACTTTGCACCATGTGCCGAAAGCATCATGGCGGAAATGTCAAATTTCCTTTATGACATCGGAGAAATATCAGGAGATGCCATATTCATTGATGGTACTAAAATTGAAGCCTGCGCCAATAAATATACTTTCGTCTGGAAAAAAGCAGTTACTAAAAACCTGGCAAACTTGCTGGTAAAGCTTGCTGATTTTGTTTCTGAATGTGAAGAATTATATGGAATAAAGCTTGTATATCAGAATCAGGTTAAAATGAAGCATGTAAAAAGTCTGCGCAGGAAACTGTATGCGCTGAAACGGGAGGAAAACATAAATTTTGTGCATGGTTGCGGGAAAAGGAAAACCCCCTTGCAGCGTTCCATTGAAAAACTGGAAGGATATCTAAGCAAGCTAAAAGAGTACACCAAGAAAATCCATATTTGCGGGAAACGTAACAGTTATTCAAAATCAGATAACGATGCTACATTTATGAGGATGAAGGAAGATGCCATGGGAAATGGTCAATTAAAGGCTGGCTATAACGTACAACATGGAGTTGATTCTGAATACATCACATGGCTTACCGTCGGGTCGCAGCCGACAGATACCACAACTTTGATTCCGTTTCTAAAGAGCATGGAATTGCATCTGAAATTCAAGTACAAAAAAATCGTTGCTGACGCAGGATATGAAAGCGAAGAGAATTATGTGTATCTGGAAGATAACAGTCAGCTAGCCTTTATCAAACCGGCAAATCATGAAATATCAAAAACAAGGAAATACAAGAACGATATTAGCCGTATAGAAAACATGGAATACTGCGAAAATGGCGACTACTATATTTGCCGGAATAACAAAAAACTTACCGTTAGCAAAGTAATAAACAGAAAAAGCAAAACCGGATATCAAAGCGAGAAAACCACCTATACCTGTGAGGATTGCAGCAATTGTCCTTACAAAAGCAGCTGCATAAAAGGGAACAATAGTAAAACCCCATTGGAAGACAGGGTTAAAAATCTTGAAACATCAAAGTTATTTAACAGGATGAGAAAAGAAGATCTTGAAAGAATTATCAGCCAAGAAGGCTGCGAACTCAGAATGAACCGCAGCATACAGGCCGAAGGTTCCTTTGGGGAATTAAAACAGGACATGGGATTTCGGAGATTTATGTGCAGAGGAAACCAGAATGTACTTGCAGAAAGCATTTTGTTGGCAATGGCACACAATATAAATAAACTTCATAACAAGATCCAGTCTGGAAGAACCGGGACACATCTTTTTAAGCAAAAACAAAGTGCATAATTTAGAAAGTTCAAAAATCCCACAAACCGAGAATAGCCTTTTTGAATAAGGCTTATTCAAGTGTGCCAATTTTTAATGGCTTCTGATCGTTTACCCATTAATATCCATAATATATGAAAAAATGGTACAAAAATGGGCTGCGCACTAACGGCTATTTAACCGCTATTGCGACAGCCCCTTTTGTTATATTAACTATTATTTTATTTTCCCTGCTGGGCTTTTTCTTTTTCTTTCTGCCGTA
>JAYEGQ010000230.1:0-2036 GCA_034659095.1 Thermotogota bacterium | reverse complement strand
GAGCGGCTTCAGGGTCTGCCAGAATGTTGAACTCAGCTACAGGTGTAGTGTTCCCAAAAGCAATGCCTCCTCCCATTATTACAATTTCCTTCACTTTTTCATGCAAATGCGGGAAGTTAATCAAGAATATTGCAATGTTGGTTAGAGGTCCAACAGCACAAAGCGTAACTTCTCCCTCAAACAGGCTTACTTTTTCAGCAATAAAATCAACAGCTGTTCTTGGATCTTTGTTGATGGTAGGATTTGGAAGATTTGCCCCCTCCAGACCGGATTCACCATGAATATCAGGTGCTACAATTTGCTTCCTGATAAGGGGTTTTGAGGCGCCTTCACAAACCGGAACCGTAAGATGTGCATTTTCAGCCAAAATTAAAGCATTTTTTGTTGTATTCTTAACATAAGAGTTGCCTGCCACTGTTGTAATCCCCAGAAGTTCCAACTCCTCTGCAATACCGGCCAGCAAAATTGCCACTGCATCATCATGACCGGGATCACAATCTAAGATAATCTTTCTTCTCATAAAAACCTCCTTTATAAAATCAATGATATAAGCCTTTACTTACAAACTCGCGTTTATTTTTTCAACCTGAGAATCACAACACTTTTGATTTTTTTCGTTCAAAAGACTTGCAATATCATAATGATAGGAGATTATACCATATGTTCATGTATCAAAAGGAGAAAAAGCAGGTCGTTAACAACCTGCTTTTTCTCCTTTTTTTAAAGCTAAAATTTATTAATATCTTTTTCAAGCTCTCCATTTAAAAGAGAAAGTTCACTTGATGTCTCAGAAAGATCTTTTACGGAAGCTGTTTGTTTTTCAAGTTGTCTAACCATATTCTCAACCTGTTCGGAGGCATTCACCATAGATCGTGCTGATTGGTCCATCGCATCCGCTATCTCTTGTGCCGCCGCACTCTGTTCTTCTGATGTGCTGTTGAGATTGTGTACTGAATCCGTTACCCCACTCAGCCGTTCAAGTATGTTTTCAAACTGTTCCAATGCCTCTCTGGAGTTTTCTTCCATCTTGTTCACGATCTCTACCGTCTTATCCGAGGCATCGTTTACTTCGCCTACTCCGTTGCCAATCTCTTTGAGCATCTTCGCAATATCTTCTGTCGACTTTTGACTTTCTTCCGCCAACTTCCTGATCTCATCCGCAACTACTGCAAAGCCTTTCCCGGCTTCTCCAGCTCGGGCCGCTTCGATCGCCGCATTTAACGCCAACAGGTTCGTCTGCTCCGATATCCCGGAGATGGTATTTACAATCTTTCCCACGTTCTTGGCGTTTGCCTGTAACTCTTCTACCACTTTCGATGTGGCTTTCGCCTGTTCTTCCGCCTCTTTTACAATATCCGCTACTTTTGTTAGTTCTTTTTGCCCGTTTCTCGCTGATTCAGATGTCTCTTGCGTCCTTTCATACAAATCAGATGAGATATCTGTGATGTTTTTCGCCGAGGCTGCTACTTCTTCTACTCCGGAACTTACTTCTTCAATCGCAGCGGACGTGTCTTGTACGTCATTTTCCGTCCGGTCTGCTTGGTTCTTCAACTCTTGGGAGATGTTTTCAGATTCTCCCGCTACCATCTCTAACTTGTCTGTCGATGCCTTTACGTTTTCTATCGCGTTTTTAAAATCACCTAAAGTTTCCCGGAAAACTACTACTACTCGGGCAAGGGCATGTTCGATTTGGCCGATTTCATCTTTTCCGCTGTCTGCTTCAAAATCAACTGTCATATCCAGATTTTGTAGTAAAGTTGACTTTTCAATCAATCGTTTTATCGGTTTTTTGATACTTCTTATGATAATAACTGCAACCAGTAAACTAACCACTATTGTAATCGATATGAGTAATAAAATCCGAAAATTATTTTTCTCTATCGTTTCTTTACTGGTGGAATTACTTTCTTTGATGGTTTCAAAACTTCGCTTTAAGCTGCCATACTGAGTTTCTGTTTTATCTTCAATAATTGCTGATAATTCGCGACTTGTTGCTTTGATATTTGTGTTGATAATGTTGAAAGCCAATATTCTGT
>JAYEGQ010000229.1:0-2042 GCA_034659095.1 Thermotogota bacterium | reverse complement strand
AAGCCAGAGGTGAAGCAAAGGGAGAAGCGAAACTTCTATTGCGTTTAATCACAAAGAAATTCCCGGAACTGGACTACAAATATTATGAAAAAATAAAAAATCTGGATTTGCAGCAGATAGAAGCACTCTCAATGGCTTTGTTTGATATAAAAGACTCAAAAGACCTTGAGGAATATTTGTAAGTTTAGCTCAAACCCTTCCTTTGGTTCAGGAGCTTGAGGCATTGCTGAATAAAAAAGTCGAACTCGTATCAACTCCCAAAGCATATACATGAGCTTAATTTATAAATTAATTAGAAAGGGTAATTGGCCTGAGGAATAAGGTTCATTATTTTTTTTGGGTTAGATAACCAATTTATATAGTTTATACCCGAAAAAGGACTTGCAAAAAATAATTACTGGAAGTTAGAGAATAAATCCTTAAGAAAAAAAGATGTTTTTAAAGGGGAGTCAAATGGAAAAAAACACAAGAGAAAAAATTGAAATAATGATTGAAGCAATTAAAAACCAAATAGATCCCCAAAAAATAATTCTATTCGGATCATTTGCCAAAGGAACCCAGAAAGAAGACAGTGATATTGATATGTGTGTTATAACAGATCACAATAAAAGAAAAATAGAGATGCTAAGAGAGCTTCGATTATCCACCATCGGAAAAATTGATATCCCTATGGATATTGTGATATACGGAAATACAGAATTTTCTCAAAGAGCAGAAAATCTAAATTCCTTTGAAAGTCAAATTGCAAGTGAAGGAGTTCTCCTTTATAAAGAGGTGAAAAGAAATGGAATTTAAAATAGGCCCCAAAAACATCGGAGATAAGCATCCAGTTTTTATCGTTGCTGAAATGTCTTGTAATCATTTGCAAAAACTATGACATGGTCATCAAAGACGCCTTAACACTCTTTGAAAACAAGACTTTAGACTTTCTGGGATTGGATTTACCAAAAATAATCAGTGTAGAAGATAGCGAACTGTACAAAATAGAAACCAAAAACAACTTTATTGACCTGATTTTTATGCTGGAAGACGGAACACTCTTGCATATAGAAGAAGAAGCACACGTCTCTTCAAAAGACCTGCTGAGGTTTGCACAAACTGATTTGATGCTGTACAGCAAAAAACACTCCAAAATACGCACAGTGGTACTAACAAAACAGAATACAAGCATGAAAACAATCAACGCTGGAAGTTTTGATTATCAAGTCACCGTTCTGAACCTCGCAAAAGGAGACTGGGAAGAAGATTATAACAAGTTAAAAACACTCATTGAACAAGGAAAGGCAATCAATGAACTTGAACTCATCTTTTTACCGTTAAAAAAATTAGACGAAGAAAACGAAACATACATCGATCAATCCTTGGCATTAGCAAAACAGATAAAAACGTCAAAAGAAATGAAAGCAAAAATCATCTCAATGATGGTTGTCTTGATGGACAAATATCTCACAAAAGAAAAAATATTAAACATATGGGAGGAACTGAGTATGTTAAATATAATGAAAGTAGCAGAGGAAAAAGGAGTAGAAAAAGGAATAGAAAAAGGGGAAAAGATTGGTATTGAAAAAGGGGAAAAGATTGGTATTGAAAAGGGGAAAGAGGAACTCATCTGGAAAATGATCCTAAAAAAATTCCCTGACATTCAATATAAATACTACGAAAAAGTCAAAGCCTTAAAAGCCGACAAACTTGACGCTGTTTCCCTCGCCCTCCTGGATATGAAAGACAGCAAAGAACTGGACTTGTACCTATAAAGGAAATAGAATAAGAAAAAAATCATGGTCATAGCCGCCATCCGGATAATGAAATCCTTGGATGTGGTGGCACTTTAATTAAACACTCCAAAAACGGAGATAACATCAAGAGGGCGAGATGAATCGATCCTGACCCGATTAAGAGCGGATTCAAAAAAAGCGAATGATATCATAGGAGTGAATGAACAATCTAAACATCGACCACAGAAGAACCTTTGAATCATCATGAAAGCATGCATGCAGTTTACTGTTTTGGATGAACAAACCGGATTATGACACATAAAAACT
>JAYEGQ010000228.1:0-10478 GCA_034659095.1 Thermotogota bacterium | reverse complement strand
AGAGCGCTCCTTCCAATAATCCAGCAAAAACAGCAAAAACAACAGATACCCAACAATCAGATTTAGAATTAGTAGCCGTAATAACGGCTGCAATTGATTCGTACACAACAAAAGATTTTAAAATTTTAAACATCAAAGAAAAAGAAATAAGTCATGGTGTTCACTGGAAAACCCAGAAACCAAAAATCTGGAGACCCATAAGAAAAGGAGTTAAAAGAACATGGTAAAAAAATATAATATCAAAGTAAATGGAAAATCATATGAAGTGGAAGTTGAAGAAATCGGTTCAGAAAACAAACATGAAACACTGCCCAATAACAACACACAATCAACACAACAAGCAAAAAAACCGATCAATCCAGAGCCAAAAACTGAAGTTTCAAATAGCAACTCTTCACAGTCAAATATAGATGCACCTATGTCCGGTTTGGTAATTGATTTGAAAGTAAAAAAAGGAGATAGCGTTAACCCTGGTGATAAATTGCTAGTACTTGAGGCAATGAAAATGGAGAACGACATCGTAAGTGATATCACTGGCATCATCGATGAAATACACTGTAAAAAAGGCGATAATGTTGAAACAGGAGAAACTTTGATTACGATATCATAAGCTGAAAGAAAGGGGATGGTTTTATGTGGGAAACAATCAAAAGAGAAGATTCCGAAATATATGACATTTTTCAAAAAGAATTAAATCGTCAGGAAACCGGTTTGGAGCTTATTGCGTCTGAGAATTTTGCTTCCGTAGCAGTTATGGAAGCCATGGGAAGTGTTTTAACAAACAAATACGCTGAAGGATATCCCAAAAAAAGGTATTACGGTGGTTGTATTTACGTGGATCAAGCTGAACAACTGGCCAGAAACAGAGTGAAAGAATTGTTCAACTCGAAATACGCCAACGTTCAACCTCATTCAGGTTCACAAGCCAATATGGGAGTTTATTTTGCCATCGCAGAACCCGGAGAAACCATCATGGGAATGTCTCTCAGTCATGGCGGCCATCTCACACACGGTGCAACAGTTAATTTTTCTGGAAAAATATATAAATCCGTACAATACGGCGTCAAACTGGATACCGAACAAATCGATTACGATGAAGTTGAACAACTGGCACTGAAGCATAAACCGAAAATTATCATAGCCGGTGGCAGTGCTTATTCAAGAATTATTGATTTTAAAAGATTCAGGGAAATTGCAGATAAAATCGATGCGTACCTTGTTGTAGATATGGCTCATTTCGCTGGATTAGTTGCAGCTGGTTTATACCCTAATCCATTGGAATATGCTCATGTAGTAACCAGTACAACCCACAAAACACTCCGAGGACCACGAGGCGGTATCATTTTAACCAATGATAAAGACCTTTACAAAGCCATCAACAAAACCATATTCCCTGGAATACAGGGTGGACCTTTGATGCATATCATAGCCGCAAAAGCCGTTAGTTTTCTGGAAGCACTCAAACCGTCATTTAAAGAATATCAGAAAAAGGTGAAAGAAAACGCTAATAGACTAGCAGAGGAATTGGAAATAAGAGGGTTAAGAATTGTTTCCGGCGGAACGGATACACACCTCCTGCTGGTAGATCTTACACCTATGAATGTAACGGGTAAAGCGGTTGAAAATGGGCTCGAAGAGGTAAACATCACAGTAAATAAAAACACAATTCCAGATGAAAAACTATCCCCATTTGTAACCAGTGGTATTCGTATCGGTACACCTGCAATAACCACAAGAGGAATGGGTCTTGAAGAGATGCAAAAAATTGCTGATATTATTGTTAAAGCAATCAAATCAATGAATAAGGATGGAGAAATCGAAGAGGATGTAAAAGAAACACTATTAAAACAGGTACAAGATATGTGCCGGCAATTTCCGCTTTATAAAAACAAAATATAAGGAGCGAAAAAAATGATTCTAACAACAACACCAACTGTAGAGGGTAAAAAAATCGTAGAATACAAAGGTATTGTTTGTGGAGAAGTTATTACGGGTGTTAATTTTGTTAAAGATTTTATGGCAGGAATCAGAGATTTTGTTGGCGGACGGTCAAACAGTTACGAAAACGAATTAATAAGAGCCAGAGAAAACGCACTTCAAGAAATGCAGTCTCGAGCCCTTGAAACAGGGGCTAATGCGGTTGTTGGAATTGATATTGATTATGAGGTCTTAGGGTCAAGCGGTGGCATGCTGATGGTTAGTACATCTGGCACAGCCGTAGTTGTTGAATAAAGAGGTGTCAAAAATGACAAGAAAACAAACAGCAGGTTCTCTCACAGGTGGGTTGATTCTTATTGGATTGGCAGTCATAATCCTGGTAAAAGATATTTCATTTTTCCCATGGATTTTAGCCGTGATAGGTATTGCTATACTACCCGGCAGTATCTTAAAAGAAGGCTGGCGGCATGCATTAACCGCTTCCTCTTGGCTAATCGGATTGGCCTTATGTTTTCATTTTAACGTCTTTTGGCCCGGTATTTTGATCTTAATTGGAATTACATTGATCTTAGAAGGATTATTTTCAAAACGTATAAAAAAACACAATATCTTTGATAACGAGGAATAAAAGAATGGGGATTAATAAATCCCCATTCTTTTTTCAAAAACAATTTCTTTAAATTATACCTTCAAAATTCAAAATTTTCTGTTCTATCTCTCTTTCGATATCCAAACTTTGTTGAACTTCCACCACTTTATTGCTTTTAATATAGTAAATATAACCTTTATTCGGTTTAGGTTTAAGCAGTTGTTGAAGGCAATATAAGTAAAATCTGATTTGAAAGGTATATTTATCATCATCCATTTTTGAACCGGTTGCATACTTAAAATCAACTATTTCCCATTCACCATTATTCAAAAAAAGTTTATCAACTGTACCGGTAAGAATGTACTTTCCAAATTTTTTCCTTAAAGGCATTTCACTGTATATCACCGTAGACTCTTCAATCTTATTGATTAAAGGTGTTTTAATTCTTTGAAGTGTTTTGATCATCCTTTTTAATTCGGGTAAATCATTATCAAGATGGGGTTCACCTGCAAGCTTTTCAGAATTCCTTTCTACAGTTATAGAGGATAAAGGTATTTCGCCCAAGTCTTCCAATACACTGTGAACCAAAGTTCCCAAACGCTTACCGTCCTCACTTTTATGTTCATCTGAATCGTAATCACTGACAATTTTATATGATCGCTGAACTTTCACAATTTGTTTATTTTCGTTGAGTACCGTTGGACTGATATATTTCTTCCACTCCTGTTCTTGAAGTGCATACACGGTATTCGGTATCTGTAAATTGGATTCTTGATTATCTTGAAACTGTTTTGAATCATCATGATGTTTCTCTATCTTCTTTAAAGAAGATAGAGAAATTTTTTCAAGATATTTCTTCACAGAAGCATCTGGGTCATCATTCCACACATCTTCTTTTCCGTTCTCTTTTAGTATAGTACATGCCAAAAGGGCATTGCGATACGGTGCATTATTTTTGTTTTTTGAGGGTTGAGAATAACTAAAAACTAGTTCTTTTTCAGCACGAGTAAAAGCTACATATAAGATTCTCTTTTCTTCCTCCTGTTCTTTTAATCGCTCTATCATGAGCATATTGGAATAATCCGATCCGGAAATTTCATCTACAGGATCTTTTAAAGCGATTTGATTTGATTCGTAATTCACCAATAAATTCGGTTTTGACCGACCGGCATAATTAACATACCCCAGTTCCGGCAGAATAACCACAGGGAATTCAAGTCCCTTTGATTTATGAATGGTCATAACCTTTACCACATTACTTTTCTCATTATCAACAGAAGCCTCACCTTCATTACTCTGTTCCATTCCCTCAATAGCTGCTAAAAATCGTCTAATGGAAATCTCATTATCAAAGTGCTGGGCAAATTCCAGGAATTTCTTTAAATTTAAAAGCCTCCTTGTAGGATTTGATAATTGAGAGATAATAAATTCATAATCAAAGACCTCAATGATTTCTCTTAACAATCTTGAAGGCGTGACAAGATTGGCCATATTTCTTAAAGAGCGATAATGCTCATAAAAGTGATCACGCTTATTATCCTTTGAATAAAGCTCCCAAGCTTTCAATAAAGACCGTTTATCTCTTACTCTTAATTCAACAAGTTCTGAATCTGAATAAGGACTGATATAACTTCTTAACAAAACCAAAAGATTTTCTTCGTCAGAGGGTTCAAAAATGGCTTTAAGAAAGGAGGTTAAAGTCACAACTTCAGCTTTTTTAAAAAATCCACGACTTCCATTGATGTGAAAAGGAATTTGATGTCTTTTAAGCGCGTTTTCAAGAATTTCAATCTTTGTCATTCGACGCATCAAGATGGCAATTTCCTTGTAGGGAGTCCCTTCTGAAATTCGCTTTCTGATGTAAAGGCAAATATTCTCGCATTCCTCTTCAAAAGAATCTGCCATTGGTAATAGCTTTACCGGATGTTCAGACTTTTCTCCAGCCTCAGCTGACAAAGGATCATAAGTTATCGTGTAAGACAATTCTGGTTTTTTTACAAAAATTTCCGGGAAAATTAAATTAAAGAACTCAATTAACTCACTATTTGAGCGATAGTTTTTAAATAATTCAAAACTTTCTTCCTCATCAAAAGCTTTTTCTGTTTGATTAAAAACACTGACATCTGCTCCATTAAAATAATAAATAGATTGCTTTGGGTCTCCAACAAATACCGTTTTGTTCTCATCAGTACTGAGTAAATCAACGATTTCCTTTTGCTGTTGATTGGTATCTTGAAATTCATCTACAATGATGCATTTAAAACGATTTTGCAACATTACTCGTAAATCATCTTCACGCTTCAATAAACTGATGACTTCGAATAATAGCCCGTCATAATCAAGTTTGTTGTCTCGTTTATTCTTTTGATGATAAGTTGAGGCCATCTCTTCAAAGGCAATTTGAAACTCAGGTAATAATTGCCTGATGGTTGTTCCACTTTTAATATCATCCGTTTTGGTTTTAAATGACGATAACTCAATTTTGGATAAAGGATATTGATTTATTTCCAAAGCTTCTTGGAATAGTTGTAAAAGGTTATCATATCGGTATAGAAAAGCCAGGTCCTTAATCTTCTTAAACTTAGTTGAACCTCCGGATTGGTTAAAATAATTTTTGATCGTATAGTTAATTCTTCTTCTTTTTTCAGCTTGGTCAATAATTTCAAATACCGGATCTATCCCCGACTGTAATGGAAATTCTCTTAAAATTCTCGAACAAAAGGCATGCAAAGTAGATATCCAAGCGTAATTCATTCTTTTTTGCAATTTAATCAAATCAGTTTTCCGTTGACCTGACGTTTCATCAGTAAAGTCCTTTATTCTGTTCTTAATCCTATCCTTCATTTCTGTTGCAGCCTTTTCTGTAAAGGTGATTGCCAAGATATTTTTTACATCATAATGTCCTTTCAAAAGCATTGTGAAATAGAGTTCAGTGATGGTTCGTGTTTTACCGGTACCGGCACCCGCTTTAACAAATAAATCTCCATCGCTGTTAATAATAGATGTTTGCTCGGTGTTTAATCTCTCTTTCATCAATCATCAATCCTTTTTCTAATCTCACATATACCCGTTTTTTTATGAGGACACCCGTAACAGCTGACCTTTTCGGTGTTGTTAAAATCCCCACTAAAAACCTCATCGATTTTTGTCTCTATCTCATCCAACAAATCTTCAAATGATAGCACCTTATCTTTTCTGGCATTTTTGATGATATAGACATCTTCTTCAGTGTTATACGTTAAACACAAGCCGGTGATCTTCTTTTTTTTGGAAATAATGGGTAAAAAAGCCATACCCTCTGGACGCTTAAATAATTGATTGGCGGCATAAGCGTACATCATTAGCTGATGAGATGATTTTTTGTCCGCACTGCTGTCAGAACGTTTATAATCGTAAATAAAAAAGTCACCCGTTTGATTCTCATCAATCCTGTCAATTTTTCCAATGAAATAAATATCTTTATCTTCAAGAAATTTTATTTTGTCTTCTCTTGTTATTTCTATTTCAAATCTTTTTGGAATAAAAACGGATGGACCATATTCCTCAGGATCCGGATTTGAAAAAACATATTTCGATTCCCTGTATTTTTCCAAGAAATCTCTAACGAGATTTGAAAAAAAAGACACTTCGGCTTCATACAGGATTCTTTCCGGATGAAACATCTTGGCCTTAACCTCATTTTGGATAAAACCAACAACAATATTACTAAAAAAAGCGTTAAACTCTGTTGGTTCAAGGTTCTCCAACAATTGATTTCTTTTGGTTAAATCACTAAAAACAGCGTGTAAAACAGAATGAAGGATTTGTCCTTCAACAAAATAATCAAAACCTTCTTTTTCATCTAAAGTCGTTCTTACTTTTAGAATATACTGATAGAAAAAATCTTTATAACATTTTTTCAAAACGCCGAATTTTGAAGCACTTAAGGTATCACCAAATAAAGAAGGCAATAATGATTTTTTTTCTACTAAAAAAGCTTTTTCATTATTTCTTTTTAACAAAGCGATTTTCCCCTTAATCTTATCCCAATCATAACCGAATTTAGAACAGATTTTGATGAATTTTTCATCTTGAATATTTATTTTGTCAAGTTTTGATATAAGGTAATCTTTTACCGAGTAGTGATTCAAATAATCAATCTCGTCAATATTCATAAAGCCTTTTTCTTCGGTGTCACCATTTTTATACAACATCTTAATAAAACGATCAACATAAAAAGACCGATTGTATGGAATACCGTTGATATCACCTTGAGGAAATACAAAAAAGGCCTTTTTTCTTGTATTTCTCAAAGATAACAAAAAATCTCTTTCCTCTCTCTTCAAATAGGTATCAACAAACGGAGTATCGTTTACTAAAAGCAAATCATAAACCTTATTGAATACTATTTTCGGATAATAATTTTCAAGGAAATCAGGATAAATTCTAATATCTGCTTTTCTGTATCTGGATGATTCAAGATCCATAATCAAGCATTTGTTTTCAATAAATTCACTGCTATGAAGTTTTTTATTTTCCAGGAAAATATTCAAACATTTCCAAAAATCTGTCGGTCTAATCATAGGTTTCTTAGCTTTTTGTGTAATAGCAAAAAAATGCTTTAAAGATGGTAGAATATCTTCAAAAAATAATTTCACGGATAAATCTTCAAAAGCTTCATTGGATAATAACCCCCGTTGTGACAGTTTTTCGTAAAGAAACTTGAAATAATCAAAGTAATCTTCAAATGTTCTTTTCCGCATAGAAGAAAATAATATCCCCAGCGTTTCAAAAACATCGTCCAAAAGCGATCTTATTTTTTGTATATTCTCAATAGTTTCTTTATTTTTTTCATATAAATCCCTCTCTTCTTCAACAGTATCAGATTGGGCGTTAATTCTCTCTTGAATAAACAGTTCATAACGATTTAATTTGCTTTTCCAGCTTTCCTTTCGGATCTTTAAGGTTGCGAATCGTGCAGAATCTTCTTCAGAAAAACTTTTTCCGTATGATAAACCTGCTTTTTCAAAAATTTCCATGAGAGTAGCAAAAGATAACTCAGCGGTATCAATAAATCCCATTTCAATAAAATTCAGTATCATATCAGGTTCGAATCCACTGTAAAAAACCTTAAAGGGTAATATCATTCGATTGATGTTGATACTATCAAGAATGGAAACATCAGCTTCAAAACGATAAGGAATTCCCATATTTTCAAACACCCTTGAAATGGACAATCCCGCCTTTTTAATATCTCGGGTAACAATTCCAATCTCATCTAATGGAATTTCATTTTTTAATACCAAATCCTTAACAATTGCCCCAATCAAACGGTATTGATTTTGTGGATTTGTTGTTTTTGCGAAAGATAAGGGTAAAATTGAGACGTTTGTTATATTATTTAATGCGCTTTTATCTGAATCATCCTGAATAAACAGATCACAAACCCTGTCGATCATTGTTGGAGACTTGTTATCTAAGATGTGGTTTTTTATCTGACACTTTACTTTGTTCGCACCATTTTGAAGTGATTCAAGAAAAGAGTTAAAAGAAGGCTCTTCTATTTTCCAATCTAAAGAAGTTGGTAGTGTAATATATACTTCAGAAAAGAGTGGGATAAAAACGGTAAGAAAATCTCTGATGGGTTTTGGAAAATCGTTAAAACCATCAATAAATAGAAACTGTCTACCCTGGTCCAACTCATAATCTCCCTCAACGATAAGCTCCGCTATCATACGATACGCATCATAGGTGGAAAACATGTTTTTCTCTTCAAGTACTATTCTGAATTTCGCATACAACCCGGCAAACAATTTAATCAAATGATCTTCAGTTCCATCCGCTTCAGCAAATACATTTTCAGGATCCTGCTCATTAACAATACTAAAGTAAGAAAGAAACAATTCAACAATACCTATTCCTGAACTGAGCAGTTCCTTCAATTCTCCATTATCAGAAAGAACATCTAAAACAAGAGCTGATAACATTTCACGGTCAACGTGAATTCTATTAGGATAGTATTTTATTAATTCTTCTACAACAAATTGATTAATAACCTTAAAATTAATATTGAATATAGCATCTGCCTTTTCCACATATCGTTCACGAAAATCGTGCAAAAACCCTCCGGAAGAACCAAGGAATAAATAACTCATTGGACCATATTTAACTTGCTTATCAAATAACTCGTCAATCATAAAAATAGACTTGTCTGCTCGTTGTGGACCCTTTACTACATGAATAGTCGTCATTTTCCCTCCATATTTTAATAATAAACACTTTATTCTTTTTTATTTAGAGTTTTCATTTTTCTTTGATTCATTCAATGATTGCACCGCAAAAACAAAAATATCGAGATTTAGGCCACTATATGATGTATAAAAGACCCGATAAAAATACTATATATAGTATATTCTGGATCGAGAAAAGCCTTTTTGCAGTGGAACCATGTAATCACCGGATTCAAAAAACCTCAAACCTGTCCAATATTCCCAGTCTGATATAGAGCCCGGTATACGCATGGATTCATGGCAAACTTTGACAATCTTCCCGCCAAATCGTTCGTGAACACGCAACCAAGGATCGAAAGGCAGGCCGTCTTTACGGCGCCAATCAACGTAATGGTCAATGCGGATCAGTGGATATTTACTTTTCAAGCTGGGTCTGACGGGGATGGTTACGTATTGAAAGCCCTTTTCTCTGGCAATGGCAACCATCTCTTTCAGGACCAGTGAACTAACCCCTTTCCCCTGATGATGTTTGTTAACCGCTATTTGAAGGCCATTTAGCGTGTTGGGCTTGATACCGGCACGTTTGTCTTCAATAGCTTTCTTAAAAATAGCATCCCATCCCCCTTCAGGAAGTTCTTCAAAGGGTAAATCCCATCTGTAAGGCAGACAGTTTCCGGTACCAATAATAGCCTCGTGTGAATCAAGAGAAAACTGGTACTGAGGAAAGTCTTCAAACAAGTCCCCCCAATGGAGATTGGATATAGGATCGTGTAAAATAAACTCCGGCCAGAGTTCTAATGTCACTCGGTTTTGTATTTCATTGTGATCCGGAATGCTTTTTAAAACGACATATTTCAACATAATCACCTGTGACAGTTGTTTTTTGTTTGCCCTTCAATATTACTGACACCTTAATTGTAACACCCAGCCATCACTAAACCCGTTGTTTCCGGAAACATCACCGTCGTTTGAATACGTATTTCCACCCAGGAAATAATCGCTATCCGTTGTTTCTATAAGTGAGCTGCCGATCTCGGTTGCTGATCCACCGTAATTTTCACTCCATTCTATATTGCCTGTTTCATCCGTAAGCATGAACAAATAATCACGATCTCCCTTATTTCCGGGCACATCGTTATCAGATGATTTTGACGACCCTAAAAAGGCATATTCGCCGCTTGCTGTCTGAATAATCGAATTGATCTCATCATATAAAGTTCCGCCATAACACTTGGCCCAGTCCAAAACGCCATTACTGTCCACTCTTACAACCCATCCGTCTGCATTGCCGTGGTGTCCCGATACATCCTGGTCCGTTGAGTAGGTTTGTCCTGCCAGGATAAATCCATTGTCGGATGTACGTGAGACTGAATAGGCTGAATCGTTGTTTGAACCCCCGTAGTTTTTGTCCCATAGGATATTTCCCAAATGATCCAGTTTACAAAGCCAAAAATCACTTTCACCGTTATTGTCGGAAACATCTCCGTTACTGGACTTACTGCTTCCTGCAACCAAAAAACCGTTATCATGTGTGGGACATATCGAATACGCTCTGTCAGTTTGTGTTCCTCCCAATGTCTTTTGCCAGACAAAATCCCCAGTTGCGTTGACTTTTACGATCCAGCCATCCTCGATTCCCCTAAAAAATGTCACATCTCCATCTGCTGATTTGGTGATTCCGGCCACAAGAAAACCACCATCAGAAGTTTCACAAAGATCATGGGCATATTCCGTATCCGTTC
>JAYEGQ010000227.1:0-2064 GCA_034659095.1 Thermotogota bacterium | reverse complement strand
AGCTTCCAGAACAAACGGGTGAACACGGATAACCTTCAGGTCATCTTGGTGGTAAAAGATATTGGATGGAATTATTCAAAGGTACAGGATGCAATTAATGCAGCAGAAGACGAAGCTACGATTATTGTCTCACAAGGAACATATGAGGAAAACATTGATTTTGGTGACAAGGAAATCCATTTGAGCAGTTCCACGCCAACAGATATGGATGTGGCAGCAAGTACAGTGATTGCTCCGGCGGATCAAGATTCACCGGTTGTTACAATTAATGGTAATCAGACAAAAGCCATTCTGGAAGGATTTAAGATAACAGGAGGAGCTACCGGCCTTTATTGTGAAGCAGCCTCACCAGAAATCAGATACAATATCATCAGTGATGTTGATAAATGCGCTGTAATTTTTAAAACCAGCGATGCATTGTTGAATAATAACAACTTGGGAAGTAATGCCACAGCGGTTTATATGACCAATTCCGAACCTGAAATATATAATAACACAATTAGAGGTACAGAAAGAGCCATTGATGTTGTCAGCTCCACACCAACTGTGTACGATAACATGTTTATTACGATAAACAAACAGGGCAACGGTGTTTATGTAGATATCAATTCCAATGTGAAAAACGAAGAAGAAGCCCTCTGGCAAGTTTTCAATGTGCCATATGCCAGACAGGCAGATGTTGAAAACTACACGGATGGAGCCACCAGCAATACATTTATAAGTGATGTTGTAGCAGCCACTGTAAGAGACGTTAATCTTGTTGAAGGCCAATATATTCAATTTGAGAGAGAGCCAACACAAACAAAAGACGGAACCTTTACCCTTTCTCCTGCCATCGCAACTTCCAATCAGGGAGAAAATATTACAATCCAAGCCACCTACACACCATCAGAATTCTTCTCAAACGGAACCATCACCTACACGGTTGATGAAACGATTGACCTAAATGAAGTTTATATCACCATAAACGGACAAGAACGACGCGTAGAAAATGACGAGATAGGACAGGATAGCCATCAAAGAATGAAGACACGGTTGAGAGGTAAGGAAATCAAGATAAGAGATATATCTACTGCTGCCGAAGAACCAATCATTTTAAAAATCGTTCAAACTCCATATTTATGCGAGCAAACTAATCCGCGCACCATAACGATAAAAACAGATAGAGACGGACAGGGAAGTCTTTACACACCTTCGGAACAACAATCCGATTCATTTATCATTGAAAATAAACTTGAAAATCTGGGAGAAGAAGGGACAGCTTTTGACATCATCGAAAATGAGTCCGCCCCATTTTGGAGCTATACCGTGAAAGTGTATAAGGATGAAATGAGCAACAGACTTCAGGAACTTGAAACTTGGAAAATCACGGTTGACGAAAGTACCTATGAGTTCAGGGAAAATGTTTTCGACAGCAATATTTTACAAACTGACGACATCCCCAATGAGGATGGAGAAATAACAAAGCAAGAGATAAAAGAAGGTCAGTTTGAACCAAACCTATACTAAAAACCTCAAAGAACCCGCAAAATAAACAAACACCCCCTACCCTCCAATTGGTGGGTGGGGGAAACAGGCTCGTAAACACTGAAATAAATTGGAGGGAAAAGACATGAAAAAAATCGTAATCATCACCATCCTAATCGTTATCTTGATGACATCATCCTGCATCAAAAAACAGGGAGCCGAACCGGAACCGGTGAAGCCTGACCAAATCATATTATCTCAAATAGGGATGGAGGGAAAGCTTACCGAGAACCAATCAGCCTACGAAATCTTAAATATGGCGGATTTTGACATATGGGTCCTCTATCTGAAAAAAGACAAACTCACCCAACAAATCAAACCCTCCAATGGATACAGAGCACTTTTCAATAATCAGCAATACTCATTGAAACAAAATCCTTTCAATCACAATATCCTGAAATTACTTCTTCCCACTTCTCTAAAACCGGAAGATCCCTCCAAAATCGTGATTAAAGCAATGAGTGAGCGAGAAAACGGCATGATGAAAAACGACATCGACCTGGCTATAGAAAAGATATACATTACAAAAGCCCCGGA
>JAYEGQ010000226.1:0-2068 GCA_034659095.1 Thermotogota bacterium | reverse complement strand
TTTTTATTTGTTTCCCCTGCTCTTCTATTTGATCGTACAATGACATGATTAAATCTATGATCACTTCGGGGGATATTTCCATGAGTCTTCTCAATTCTTCTCGTGTTGGTCTTTTCATCATTTTCATTCCCCCCCTCTTTTTCTTTTTCTTATTTTAACATCTTTTTTCCTTTTTTTGAAATTATTCAGCCTGCTGAATAGTTACCCTCTTGTAACCAATTCCTCCGTTCTTTTTTTCATTTCAGAAGCTGCTCCAACACCCATGAAAAATACATCATCAAATAGTGACATTTCACTTCCTCCTTCCTTCCGTTAAGAATTCGTAAATAACAAAAACACCTGTATAAGCCAAAAACTGATTATCAAAATTCTTAATACTGATCAATAATGCAGCAATAATGATAGATATGGCAAGGCTGTTTAAACCGTTTTTCAGTCCATGTAGAATTCGCTCAATACGCGTTGATTCTATGTCCAACTTGATCTTTCCCGTATCAAAAATCTTTTGAATGTTCTTGATTTTTCGTGGCGACATCAAAAAATTCCAAAGAAATTCATCTTCTAATGCATCCATTCTGTCAGAATAAAGACTCATCCATCTTGTCCGCAAATAATCTTCTGTAAATCTGATAGCGTTGAAAGAGGGGTCTAGTTTTCGTGCAATTCCCTCTATCATCAAAATCACTTTCCCCATCAGCAGTAATTGACCGGGTACATGAATCTTGTAGGATCTAATCAATTTGAATGTTTCCATAATCAAATCCGACATACTAAACTCTGCTAAGGGTTTGCCATAATATTTGGAAAACATTACTTTTACATCTTCCGAAAAACTATCCGAATCTTCCATTGAAAAATGTTCCGCTATAATGAGTGTTAAAAATTCCGCGTCTCTTTTCGTTAATGCCAGAACCATTTCCAGTAAAAATCTTCTGGTATACTTATCGACTACACTCACCTGACCAAAATCGATAAAATACAACCGGTTGTTCTTTGTTGCAATCAAATTACCAGGATGTGGGTCATTATGGAGAAAACCGATCATAAAAACCTGCTGGAACATGCAATCTGCACCCACTTCAACCAACAAAGACTTATCAATTTTTATGGGGATATTTTCCTCATCCATATCCAGTAATTCTGAAAAACGAATTCCCGGTATATAATCCATCACCAATATACTTTCAGAGCATAATTTAAAATAAGGTTTGGGAGCGAAAATAACATCATTCATCCGGAAAGAATGATTAAACCGTTCTAAGGCTTCGGCTTCACAATAAAGATTCATCTCTCTGTTGATAGCAAGTCCAAATTCTGTTACGAGATTTTGGAGATCAAAATCTTTAAAAACAGGAAATCTTTTTACAAAGTTTGCCATACTTCTTAAGACTTCTATATCTGTTTTCACTACTTCTTGTATTCCTGGTCTTCTGATCTTTATAACAACTTCGGTTCCATCCAATAGCAATGCTCTATGAACTTGAGCAATTGATGCGGCTGCTAGTGGTTTTTCCTGTATATATAAAAAATGATTTCCCCATTCTGGAATAGCTTTTTTTAATTGTTTCATAAAATCCGTGTGTTTTATGGGAGGTACATCATCCTGTAATCTTCTCAGTTCGTTGATGATATCAACAGGCAAAAGATCATATCTGGTAGAAAGCATTTGCCCCAGTTTAATGAACGTTGTTCCAAGTTCTTCTAAAGCGTGCCTAATTCGGATACCTCTATCAACAGGATGTTGTATTAAACGGAATTTCTTGAAAAGATAACCAAACCCGTATTTAGAAAAGACTTCTATTATTTGAAAAAAGCGTTTTCGGTTGCTTTTTCTGGAAATATTCTCTTTTTCCATACTTCCTCCTTATATGGATAATTATAGCATATATTCCTTTTTCTGCATGGGGACTTATATCAAACAAAAATGAATTACCTATTAAAAATAATAATGACGAGGTTTATAACGATGTTTGATTCTGTTGTTCATTTACGCCGTCTGTTATTTATAATCTTGTTAGGTATAATAATTAATAAAATATGTAGTATATTAAAGAAAATAAGATTAATT
>JAYEGQ010000225.1:0-10599 GCA_034659095.1 Thermotogota bacterium | reverse complement strand
GATCTCATATAATTCATCGTCACTTAACGCAAGCATTGAAAATAAAATGTTACTGATGATGGAAGATGAATTTTTTTCTATTTCCAACCTCACCGGAAAACCTCTTTCACGTTGCCTTAATGATTTTTCTATTTCTTCCAGCAAATCACTGGCTTCCTCTTCATCAATACTTAAATCAGAATTTCTTGTTAACCTAAAAGGATGAATGCTAAGAATTTTATATCCGGTAAAAAGTTTTTTTGCAAACAGTTTGATCAGCTTTTCCATACTGATAAAGTTCATGTTTTTTTCTTCATCTTTGTCGTAAATTTTAACGAACCTGGGAAGTACAGAGGGAACTTGTATAATAGCCAACAGTTTTTCTTTTTTTTCATTTTCAATGATAACGGCTTGATTTAAACTCTTATTGAGTATTTGCGGAAAAGGTCTACCTTGATCGATAGCCATGGGTGTAAGCACTGGGAACACAGTCGAATTAAAATAATCATTTAATATAGCGTATTGACTATTGTTGAGATCTTTTTCACTTAAAAAATGGATACCTTCTTTTTGGAGTTTAGGGAGTAGCAGTTTATTTAAACAAACGTATTGCTTTTTTACCAGTTGATGAACTTTTTTTGATATGGCATCCAACTGTTCTTTTGCAGAAAGACCTGCTGCATCTCTACCCGTATAACCTACCGAGACCAATTCTTTTAATCCTGCAACTCTAATCATGAAAAACTCATCCAAATTTGATCCGCTGATAGAAAGAAACTTTAATCTTTCAAGCAATGGGTTGGTTTTTGAAAAAGCTTCATCCAAAACCCTTTCGTTAAACTCCAACCAACTTAACTCCCTGTTGAAATAATAGTCGTACGAATCTAAATTCACTTACTCACTCCTTTGTTATTTCTGGTTTTAAACCAAACACATCCTCAAAAAATTCCGATTTTGTTTCTATAGACCACTTTTCTAATAAAATTCTTTGATCGGATATGATCTTTAACTTCAATTTCCTGCTCTTTATTTGAACCTTAATATCCTTTACTTTACTTGAATGGGATCTGTCAAGGGCATCAGCCAATCGAAGAATTGCTAACAATTTTGCGATTACCAATCGATCCTTTTGTTCCATCTTCTGTAAATTAACATCATCGGACAATAAAAATTTAGTGCTGTGGTATTTAGCAACCGATGCGACAATTTCGGTTTCTCTTTGATCAAGCCCCAGAAGTTCTGTTCCTTTAATAATGTTGGCTGAATGTTCCGAATGATTTTTTAACTGGATAAATTTGCCAATATCATGTAAAATAGCTGCTAATTGTAATAGTAATCTGTAACGCTTATCCAGTTTATGCT
Organism: Thermotogota bacterium; assembly: GCA_034659095.1. Taxonomy (GTDB): domain Bacteria; phylum Thermotogota; class Thermotogae; order MWEM01; family MWEM01; genus JASUTC01. The sequence continues at coordinate 9,258 of JAYEGQ010000225.1, read as the reverse complement.
TAGGCTTCAGTAAATCAAACAGAATCAAAGCTAGTTTTTCAACTTGATTGGCATGTTCCTCATCGTATAGGAAGCGTAAACCTAAGTTTTTTGCTGAGATGACGGTACTTTCTGCAAAAACTTGACTGATTTCTTTAAAATCATCGTTTGAAAACATTTCTAACAAAATGGCTTCTGAGAGTTTTACCGGAACAGAAATAATCGGGCTTACTTCAATAATGTTAAAAAACATTTTATAAATACCCATAGAAGGTAGTAATGAGTCCAAATAATGATCAGGAAGCTTGTACTTACGACCAATTTGTTCTGGGGTATTCGTTTTAATCTTATCAAACAAATCGTTAATGGTTTTAACAGGGATGGATTGAAATTCACTGCCCGGCTTTCCACCACTCATTTTGATGATATTCTCGATTTCTTGACCACATGTAATAAAATGCTCAACTCTGTGAATGTCTGGAATTGATTTGATCGTTTTTACAAAGCTACTTAGGTATTCATTAATGATTCTGTAAGCGTTTTCCGAGTCGCTTTGAAAACTTCTCAGGATTTCCAATAATTTCACTGAACCAATTCGAACATTCTGGGAGTAAGTTATTTTTCTGTCTTTACAAATGGCAATACCAAGACTCCCGGTTCCTATGTACCCTAAAAATAAACGGTCATTCTTAAAAACAGAGTTGTTTATTTTTAACAGCATTGCCTTGTATATGGTAGCTTTTTCTTGAGGATCATCCAGTACATGAACATCAAAATGAGTTCGACTTTTAATTTGGTCCAAAACAAAAGCAATGTTTTTAGCCTCTCTTAATGCAGTTGTCCCTACGACTTTTACATTTTTAACAGCGTAATCTTTTATTAGCTGTTTATAATTATCCAAAATTTTACAGATTTTATCAACTTTCTTAAAACTGATTCTACCGTAACTAAAGGTCTCCTGTCCAATTTTTAACGGTTGGTATAGATATTCAATTTTTTTAATAACTCCGGCCTTAGATTCGGATATATTTAAATAGATTCCTTCCGAAGCAATACTTATAACTGCAGCGATTTCAAACATTATTGCCTCTGATCAACCATTCTATCTTCAACCATTGTCAAAGCACCATAAAGACAGGCGTCATCTCCAAGTACGGAAAGTCTGAAAGAACAGTTATCAGTAGCGTGAGGAACGGAATAGAGAGAGATATATGCTTGTATTTTGTCTATAAAATCTGTACCCAAAGCTTCAACAAGACCACCACCAAAAACAACCATTTCAGGGTTGAGAATATTTAAAGAAGATGCTACAGCAATACCGAGATATTTAGCAGCTATTTCTATAGCTTCTATCACACACGCATCTCCATTGTCTAAAGCGTCTTTTATGGTTGAACTTCTAAGAATATAATCCGAACTGTCTTCAGCAATTTCATCTTTTAACAAACAATCTCTTCCGTGTCTGATTTGAGATTGAATATATTTTAAAATGCCAGTTTTTGAAGAATAACTTTCCAAGCAACCTCTGGAACCGCATCCACAAATAATACCATCTGGATTCAATGTGATATGACCAATCTCACCTGCGAGTCCAATATTACCGGTATATATTTTGGAATTGAGAATCAACCCACCACCGACACCAGTGCCTACAAAAAAACCGATAGTGTTGACTGTATCTTTAGCGATTCCATGTCCCCATTCTCCTAAAAGTGAGACGTTTGCGTCATTTCCGATAACAACTGGTATATTAAAAAGATCCTCAATTTCTTTTGCAAGTGGGTAATGATTCCAGGGAAGATTTGGAGTGAATAACACCATACCCTCTTTTATTACTCCAGGTACACCAGCGCCTATGGCAACAACTTCCATATTCGATTCTTTGGCTATTACCAGCAATTTAGATATTACTTTTGAAATCTGGTTTAAAATTTTATCTACACCATCAAAGGCTTTGGTTGACTTTTTCTTTCTTTGTATGATATTGAATTCATCATCAAAAAGTGCTCCTAATACCTTTGTACCACCTACATCCAAGGCAATAATGGCTTTTTTCAATTTAATCCCACCTTTCATCTCAAGAAAATTATAGCATATAGTATTCATTTTCTTAATAGGATTTGATGGGTATTCTTTGATGCATGATATAATTTGATGAAATTTCTGGGGGTGGGATTGAAATGAATGCAAAATCAGATTTTATGAAAGAACGAGACGAGCAAAATGAATATGTTATGAAATATGCAGGAAAGGAATTAAAGAGATTTTTTAGTTTGGATTCTCAAATGTACCGCGAAGGAGTCCTTGATAAAGGACAAAAAGAGTTGTTGGGACTGGTGGCTTCTACAGTGTTAAGGTGTGACGACTGTATAAAATACCATATTACTCGTTGTGTAGAAGAGAATATCTCATCCGAAATGATTCAGGAAGCGTTGTCCATTGCCGCAATGGTAGGTGGTTCAATTGTTATACCTCATATGAGAAGAGCCTTTTGCTTTTTAGATAAAATAACTGAAGAAGAAATAAAGTTAAATAATCACTTATTTCTTAACTGTCTTGATAGAATACAAAAAATAGTAAATGCTCAAGGAGAAAAAGATGAGAAATTGCAAAGGATTTGCCAATTGCTAAAAGATGAAATTGAGTATTATGATTGGGTGGGATTTTACCTCGTTGATCCTAAAAAAGATAGAGAATTAATATTGGGACCCTTTGTAGGTACGCCAACAGACCACAAAAGAATCAAATTTGGTGACGGAATATGCGGTCAAGCTGCAGAAAAAGAAATTAGCTTTGTCGTTCAGGATGTTAACTTGGAAACAAATTACTTATCTTGTAGTCCCGAAGTGAAATCAGAAATACTCAGTCCAATTTTTAAAGGCGGTAAAGTAGTGGGTGAGATTGACTTAGACTCACATACAGTTAATCCCTTTACAGAAGAAGATCGTTTTTTTCTTGAAGAAGTTGCAAATCTTTGTTCCATTCTTTTTTAAAGAACAATAAAAGAGAGGGTTGCCCCCCTGTCTTTTATGTATTAGTCTTCACCCAGTATTCACTGCAATCATTTTTTCGATCCATTAAACCATATTCTAATAGATATCTTCTTAGAAACGGGAAATCCGGAAATACCTCTTTTAGCTTAAGATTCAATTCTTTTTCCGAATAAGAAACTCCGGTTTTAAAGTTTTTAACAATTTGCATGAGAACAATTAACTTTTCTTTTTCCTTTGCCGGAAAACGTTTTAGTTTACCTTTGTCATCAAATAACTTCTCCAAACATTTGTTTTTTTCGGATTCTGTAATTGCATGCCTTTCGTCAACTTGTTTAGCCGTATGATGAAAATCGATAAATTTTTGATCAGAATCTGTTTTAGATTCAATCATTTCAAAGATAGTGAAAAACACCTTGGCTTGTTTGGCCTTTTCCTTCAAACGAAATCGATGATTTCTTACGTTTGATTTTGTGATATTTAGTGATTTGGAGATCTGAGTATCATCTTTTTTCTGATTGAATTCTTTTAGTATACCAATTTGAATATCACTTAAACCGGTATATTTTTTGTCCATTGACAACAAAAAATCAAGCATTCCATGATGTACCTGCTCAACATGCCGAGCCATTCTCGTGGGAGCATCTAGAAATTCATCATTGACTGGGTAAATATGGCCGGCAGTAAAAGATTTGCCGCAAATCAAGCAAAGATAAGCATCATTTTCATTATCGAAGGTATACCCTCTTTTTAAATCATCAAACGAAGCATTCCAAAATAATTCACTTATACTTTTCATATTATCACCTCAACTAATATAATGCATTATAATATCATTATTGTCAAACATAAAATAAATATGTTAGAAATAAAACGATTTTCTTTTTGTTGTTTTTTGTGATATATTCGATTAAACACAAAAGGAGGGTTTCATGAGAGAGTTGGAGCTGTTGTTTATCTGTGCTACTTTTATTTGTGGTTTTTTTGGTGTTTATTATACTAAAAACATGATAAAGAAGTTGCTGATGCTTGGAGTGATGAACGTAGCAACTATTGGAATTTTTCTGTTTATTGGATCAACAAATTCTACAGTGCCTCCAATTCTTCAATCTGTTCATTCAATCATTGCAGAACAATCCTTTTCCGATCCTTTACCACAAGCTTTGGTGTTAACAGCAGTAGTTATTGGCTTTGCAACACAATCCTTATCTTTAGTTTTTGTCATGTACCTTTCAAAAAGCTATGACACAGTTGAGGAAGATAAAACAGAAAAACTGGTTGAGGAAGAGAGGAAGAGCGAACTTGAATCCTAAAGGAATCCAATTATTCACATTATTTGCCTCTGTTTTCCCTTTTTCATCCTATTTTTAAAACGAGAAGGTAATTTTTTTCGAACTTAAAGTACCTGATGGAAATCCCTTTATTTTAGGAGGCTTAAATCGTTTGGAGACTATGCTATTACAATATTCCATTATTTTGTGTCTTGCCTTTCCATTTTTGATTCCTTTTCTAAAAAAACATGCTAAAAAAATCCCGATCGTTCAGATCGTTCTTTTCATGATGTTTCTATTATTTTTTTATAATAATAAAGACCTTCTTCCTGTAAGTATTGTATTTGGAGGTTGGAAAATACATAACGGGGTTGCAGTCTTTTTTAATAAGGACTCGTTACTCTTTCTTGCCGCAACCTATATTGTTTTTTTGGCCGTTATCATTTATTCGTCAAAAAAAAATTACAATTGGAAATTTTATTTTTTAATTAATCTTTTATTATCTGACTTAACATGTTTATTTTTAGCAAATGATCTCTTCAATATCTATGTCACTCTTGAATTAATGTCACTCATATCTTATTTGTTAATCTCGATAGAATTAAAAAACAGACAAATCTGGTCCAGCTTGAAGTATATGATATTAAGCGCAATCAGTTTTAACATTTACCTTGTTGCAACAGCAATGATTTATCATCAATACGGAACATTGAATATTACACTTTTATCCAAGGCAAACCATCATTACACTTTACCGTTCTTAATCCTTATAACTGCCCTTTTGATTAAATCCGGGATTTTCTTTTACAGTATGTGGTTACCCTCAGCCCATTCAGATTCTGAGAGTTCAATTTCCGCAATTTTATCCGGAGTCATTGTAAATGCCGGTATTTTTCATGTATTAAGAATCAATAAGGCCATAAATAGTAATCTTATATCACAATATTTAATCTATGTAGGTATTGTTAGTGCTTTGTTTGGTGCTTATTTGTCAATCAAACAAAAGGATATCAAATTAATACTTGCTTTTAGCACGATGTCCCAAATGGGTTTTATCTTGGAAGGTTGGAATAATTATGGTGCGGAATATGCCTTTTCACATTCGATTTTTAAAGCGTTATTGTTTTTATCTGCTGGTTATTATCAATATATACATGGTACGAGAAACATCGATCTACCTAAAAAGCCTGTTCCTCTTTCCTTGTTTATTGCTATTTGGATAGGATATTTTTCGGTTTCTGGATTACCTTTCTTTTTGGGATCGTTTTATAAACATGAAATCATCATATTTTCAAAAGATTTCATCCCTGTTGGACTCATCTTTGCTACTATCGGTTCAGCCATTGCAGTGGGGAAATTTGCCTTTTCAGTTAAGCCTTCGATCAAATTGAAAGGTTTTCTTGAAAAAGATTTTGCCCTTTTATTGCTTGCATTAATATGCCTCATATTTGGAACAATTACCAGCATAAACCATCTTGATTTGGAACACCTGTTGGAACCCGCGGTTTTCTTTGGGCTAGGAATAATTATCCTTTTCCTATTTTCAAAGAAGATTAAAATTCATTATCCCTATAAATTATTCAAGCTCAGTAATGTGATTACGGTCTATAGCGTTATTATTGGATTGATTGTAACAATGACTTATTTTGTGTTTTGAAAAGGGCTTCTAAAATTAATGGATCATATTTACTGTATTGTTCTTTAACCATTTCTGTTAATGCGATTTCTGAGCTTTGTTTTACCTTATAAATTCTCTTAGAGGTAATGGCATCAAATACATCTGCTACAGATACTATTTTTGAAAATAATCCAATCTCATGTCCTTTCAATCCATTTGGGTAACCGGTTCCATCCATTCTTTCATGGTGTTGACAGATGATTTCCTTTGTAATATCTATGATAGCATATAGTTCTTTTGAAAATAATTCACCTTGTACATAACCTTTTGTTGGGAAGGCGGTGTTTAGAATTTCCATCCCCTTTACGCTATGGGTTTTAATTATTTCAAATTCTTCTTTAGTTAATTTTGATGGTTTATTTAAGATATTTTCTGGAATGGCTAATTTTCCAACATCATGAATTGTAGCTGCAAGTTTCAGGACTTCAAAAGTAAAGGGGGAAAATTTTTTCAATAAATCTTGATAATCTAATTGATTAGCTAAATGCCAAGTTTTTAATGCTATTTCATGTGAATAGACAGCCACTCTTTCCATATGTTCAAAGGTTTCATCACCTTTTAATTCAAGTATTTTTCTATAACTCAAAAACAGATTTTTAATAGTTAGCAAAGCACTGTAAAAGGCTTGAATTTTATCTATCAATGCCTCTTTTTCTTTTAACAGTTGTTCTACAAACTCACTGCTGCAGATATAATCATTTTCGGAAAGAATGCTAAGAAAAAAAGTAACATTTTCTATTTTGCCTAAAGGCATTCTTAAAACAGCAGTGATGTTTTTCTTGATCATATTCTCTGTGAAAACACTTTTCTGTTTCTGTGTAATATAGCGGAGTGGCAATTCATTGATCAGTTTGATTTCTTTTTCTTGAAAGATTTTAAGCGCATGTGATTGAGGTATTTGTTCGTTGATAAATGGCGGGAGATTTAAACAATTTGAAATTTGATATGATAAATGTAGCCCCTTATGATCAACACGAGACAAATATGCAGCTGAAATATTTTTGTTTTCAAAAGACTGAAAAGAATTGAATGTTAGCACATCTTCATATGCACTGATAATAAGTGGCCCCCCCACATTTATTCAATAACAAAAAGGATTATATCACACAGATGGCTTCTTTTGAGTGTTTTAAAGGAATTTGTTTCAACACCTGTTTATGCCCAAAACTGTTCGAGTTCCTCACCATCTTTCTTTTCTTTGGGAACAATTTCTTCTAGAGCCGTTTTTTCGCTTTTAGAATCCTTTATCATGTCCAGGAATTCCACAGTTGTTTTTACAACTTGTCTCATTTCAACAAATTTGTCATTGTGAAAAGGAGAAGTGAGTTTTTCCTGTAGAGTAGCCACAGTGTTCTGTGAAAGAGAAACTTTTGGCTTAATATTGTATGCCAAAGAATAAACATCAACAACACTTGAAACAAAATCTTTGTAAATTTCAGGTGAAACGGGTTTAAGAATTTGAACCGTTGATTCAGTGGTAGTACTCATTTCGGTTTTTAATCTATCATAAAGAGCTAAATAACTATTTACACCTCTTTCGCTATTTTCAAACCATTGAGGAGTTCCCAACCACATGCAATATAAATTGGGTAATTCTTTTGAAGATATCATATCCATGATAGAACGAAGTGACTCGTAGCCTTTCATTGCGGTATTTTTTCTCTGATCTTGCATTAGTTCCAGTTCATCAAAAACAATTACAACACCACTGTATTCAATTGCCCTTGAAAGTTTCAGTATGTCCTTTAAAAAGATAAAACTTTCTTCCCTATTTTCTACTTTTCTTGAAATTTTGATTTTTTTTAATTCATGAAAACTAATTTTTCTTCCTGACATCCAATCTACGATCTTCTTTTTTTCATCATCGCGTTTGAGAATATGCCCCTTGATAAACGCAGATAGAGCCATATTGAAATCATTAGTAAACTCATATTCTAAGACTTTTTCGTTGATTCTGTTAATAAATATTTCATCTTGTCCTCTCTCTATTCCCTGTTTTTCCAACTCTGATATCAATTTTTCAGACCACTGTGATGAGAGATAAAAAAGGGAATCGCCCATAAATTCCGGTGTAATAATTCCGTTGATCATCGCTTGATAAGATTCAACGGGTTTGCTTAAAGGAGGTTCAGACACATATATAGGCAAGAGATTACTCTCTAAGCCTTTTTCAAGAGCAATTCTTCCCAATAGGGTTTTTCCGGTTCCATAATCACCTAAAAAAGTCTTTAACGCACTTCCCCCATTTGAGACAAACTCAATATCTTTATTGATGATATCGATTTCACGTTCTCGACCGCGTATGATTCTGGAGGCGGCACCAAAAGGAAGATCAGAACCATTTCTTAATGATCTTATTATTTCTTCTTCGAAGGATGGCATTACCAATCACCTCTGATTTCATTTTGAACATCTACTATCTTATCACTTGTTAATCCCTCTCCCCATTTAACAAACATCTTATCACCTGCATGTTTTATCATCAAAATAGGTAAACCATCGATTATAAATTGCCGACTCAGTTTGGGAATTTTAAATTTTGGCATAGAAACTTCATCTTCCATTTCAGAAACATTTTGCCATTGCAATGGCGCTTGACTTAACAACTGTTTTAAAAGCCATATTTCATCACCACTCATTTTTTTTAGTTTTTCTTTAACTTTTTCGCTGAACAATTCAACATACTTTTCTTCTTGCTTAATAGTATTAGAATCCTCTAAGGGTGTTTCTTTTACGGCGGTTGCTTCTTTGTTTTTTCCTAATTCCACAGTGTCATTAGTTTCCTGTAACTTTTTATCGGGTTTTAGATAGAGAGTTTTAATCAGTTCAGTATCATTTTTGATTGTTGCAAGTTGTTTTTTTAAAACATTCTGGGATTTTAAAGTTGATTTGTCTTGATTTTCCCTGAAATCATTAAGTGTTTTTTGTAAAAACACAATTTTTTTCTCCATTGATTCATTAATCACTTTGATTTTTGAAAGTGTCTTTTCCATATCCTCTTTTTGCTTTTGATTGTTTTTCTTCAATTTTTCTTCCAGATTTGAAATCTTATAATTTGTTCTTAAAGAAAAAAACAAAATGAAAAGAATAATTCCCAATAATAAGTAATCCATAATATACCCCTCATTTCCTAAATATGCCAGCAGATTATAACATGAATTTTCTTCAGTGATTTGAAATAAATACGGAAAGAGAGTTCTTAATGAAAAAAAGAAACAGTTGCAAAAACAAAGTCATTGGTGTATACTATCTGTGGGGTATATTTTTTCTTATAATATGTGGGGGGTATATTACATATGGAGATGTGTATACTCGGCTCTGATAATTATTCGGAGCCGGG
>JAYEGQ010000224.1:0-10618 GCA_034659095.1 Thermotogota bacterium | reverse complement strand
ATAGAAAGTGTTTTCATTAAGTTATCATAGATATAAATTATATCTATGATCCCGGATTTAATTTTGTATAACATAACCATTGGAGCGGGATGTAGACTCCATAGATATAATTTTCCGGGACTTCAGGGTAAATAATACATTCTTTCATGGTGAAACTGTAACCATGGAAATATGGAATAGTGCCCAAACGGCAAGTGTTTCTCAGTTGGATGTTCCGCATAATACTACTGGCCAACTTCAAGCAACAGCTGGACAATATTTAAGGATATGGCAATGGGGCGGTTGGGGATATTATACTTTCGATTCAACGATGACTGAATGGTATCTTATACCCGGGTCAGGTGGCGGCGGTTGGGTCACTGAAGCTAGATAAAAAAGAAGGTGAAAGGATGAAAAAGCTTTTAATTGCAATCTTTTTAATTTTATTTATAACCACAATGGCATTTTCCGTTAGACTTGGTGTTCAGCTACAAAACTTTAACGGATACGCGAATGGACAATATCTAAATGGGGTCAGGGTGACTCAAACAGCGATGGGATATCCTGCTTACGGATATATATACCCGGGCGATATCATTACAGAAGCCATTATGTTACCCAACAGTCAGATTTGGGGCAATCAGTATAATCCAAACCAGGGAGCTCTAATTTCATTTAACCCCTATTATTCGCTCAATCAGCAATTGATGCAGTTAGGTCAGTTTAATTATCAGTATAACTACACACAAACGTATAACTACACTACCATGTTGAATTTCATAAACTCCGCTCCGTATTTGTCAAACATCATTTTAAGATTGTACAGACCTCAATGGAATAGCTGGACACTTGTATCAGTTGTTCTTGATTCTTCAGGTCAAGGCAGCATATGGGGGATGCCACAACCGCAACAACCTGTTGTACAGGTTAACCCCAATCAACCCCAAGTCCAAATTAACCCTAATTTTCAAATCAGAATTTGGCTTAGATTTTAAACAAAAAAGGCGTGATAAACAATTTTATCACGCCTTTTTTAATCTGATTGGTCATCATTCTCGTGGTATTTTTCCCCAATGATCGTCATGGTTGCCATTTCGGAATCCACAGTAAAAAAAACATTCAACAAGTGTTGACTAAAATTGTGTTTACTTTGCTGAAGATTATTTGGAGTTTTGAGAATGATTTTTTGATTAATCATGGGTGTTAAACCAATAAAAGAGTCAACGTCTTCTCTATCCTTTAACTCGGTTGAAAGCAGATTCGAAATGGCAAGAACAAAATAGGTTTTAAAAACCGAGTTAAGGACTGTGATGAAATTAAAAACGGTTAGCAGTGTATTATCTTCATAGGAAGTAACCCCTATAAATAGCTTCCCCCCTTTTATTTCTATTTCCCCTATCAGAACTTTACCATTATATTCAAATTCTTTTGTAAGATGGTAATGATGTCTATCTTTGTTGGCAATTTTAAGTTTTTCGTTCAAATTGAAAAAGATCGTATAATCCATGTGTTGAATTGATTCATCTTCTATTTTCTCAGGTGTATCCCCTCGTTTTAATTCTTTATAATCTTTTTCCAACACAGAAATAATTAAAGTGTTATTTTTCTGTCCATATTTTTTGTATAAATGTTCGTATAACTCGCCTTTTGTTCGGCAGGCTTTCATAAGCTCGACAATGTCTTTTTTGATGGTGCTTTCGGGTGCGTATAGCTCTTTTAGATGGTCGTAGTCAAAATGCATAATCTGGGAGATAAGATTTTGGTGTTTTGAACCAAAAGACTGCAAAAGCTCTGCAAAAATCTCTGCTTTTTGATCACCACGGGAAATCACTTCAATCATTTCTTTTGTAATTGTGGATTTTTTCATAAAGAATAAGGAATTTGAATAATTAGAAAGACTTTTTGCCACCCCCTTGCTTATTTAGTTTAAAAGAATGAAACCCAGATAAATTATAACATAAATAATGTTAAGTAGCAACTATTTTATAAATTTTTTATCAGGTTTATCATGATTATACCAGGTTCAATGGTCAAATTTTGAAGTGAGTAGCGTTCTAAAATCGAAATTAACGCCGGTTTCTTTTGATTGATGATCTCAAAGAGATTAACGATTAAGATATTTTTTTTGAAGATAAAAAACGGGTGCAGACGGTCTTTAAAGATTTTAATACTTGGGAATGCCATTTTTGATAAAGCACCGATAGATTTTATGGAAAATATCATTGTTTCAGGAGATGTGAGATCTTGCGAAAATTCTTCCAAAAACAATTGGAATGTAAGCTTTCCTTTCAATTGCTTGAAGGTTCCTGTGATAAACAAATCAATTGTACGTTGTTTTGCAAGAATAGAAAGTGATTCAATATTATCGTTGGAGGCTACGACCATGTCTTTTAGAAAGTCATTGATCACTTCATCGCCGAGACCTACATACAATTCCTTAGACAACAAGATCACCCCTTGGGTTATGATTGATATGGTCATTATACCACTTATGATGGTGATATAAAGTGGAGGGCGGGGAAAAGGCCTGGGAAATCAAACGGTAGATGTAGAACAATGTGTTGGTGATGAATTTTGAAAAATGATTATTTGTTTTTTGACCTTGGTACCCAGAACATTCGAATATTTTCTTCAAACAACGGTTTAATCTATCATGGTTTTGGAGCGATAGCAGTCAATGATGAAGCTGAAGTGATTGCATATGGGAATAATGCCATGGATATGCAGATGAGCGAAGAGATTAAACTCATTTATCCTATACAAAACGGTACGGTTGCAAATCATCACGCACTGCATTCATTATTGCAAGCGATATTGGCAGAGCATTATAAAAAACGTTTTGGAGCAAAAGTAAAAGCAATATTTTCTTTTCCTCCGTTTGCAACTAACGTTGAAGAAAGAGCCTGTTTTTATGTTGGTGAAGCATTGGAATTTTCGCAACTTTTTTTTATTCCTGAGTTTGTTTTTGTTTTAGCTTCCATATATGAATCCATTGGCAATTACGGATTTGAATTTGTTGCGCAAACGGGAGCAGGAAGGATCGACACATATTTATTAAATAACGGGAAATTACTATATGGAGATTCGCTTAAGGGTGGTTTCGAATTTATTGTTACTAAGCTACTCAAAAAGATACGTTTTGAAAAGGGGATACAAATTGGAAGGAAGACCTTATTTGAAGCGTTTTCTAAAAAGAATCAAAAGGAAATTCTCGTGAGAGGCAGAAACAAAGTTACCGGTGAAGCTGTTGACGAGGATATAGAAGTGGCATACTTTGAAGAGCTTCTAAAAGAAGGAATAGCTGATTTTGTTCATTTAATCAAAGTTGTTTTCGAGCAATTATCACCGGATTTAAGTGCAGAGTTTTTAGAAAAGGGTTTGCGTTTATCCGGAGGACCAGCCAATGAGAAATGGCTCCGTGATGGTATTGAAAAAAGGACCGGTTTTTCAGTTAATATTAGTGATACACCTGGAGAAGATATATTAAAGGGATTCAAACTCATATCGAACAATCCCGAACGAGAACAATTGGAGCGATACAACCTTTTGGGAACAGTCATTGAGGTGAGATGATGCTTAGAGGTATTTATACAGCAGCTATGGGTATGCTGGTGGAAGAGGCGAAAGTCAACACAACGGCAAACAATTTGGCCAATGTGGATACAGCAGGGTATAAAAAGGATTCTTTGGTCTTTAGTACATATTTAAAGCAAGAGATTTATAGAACAGAGTCTTTGTCAGAAGAACAAAAAAGATCCAACATAGGAAAGATGGAAAGTGGTGTGGTTTTAGATGAATCACAAGCCTTTTTCTCTCAAGGGGCAATAGAAATGACCAATCGTCAGTACGATTTTGCCCTTCAGGGAGATGGTTTCTTTACTGTTGAGAGAGAAGATGGCAGACAATATTACACGCGAAATGGTCAATGGCATCGAAATAGCGAGAATTTTTTAGTTGATTCAGTGGGGAATTACCTTTTAACAGATGGTGGTGAGAGAATCACCATTAACGACCAAATTTTCGTTGCCTCAGATGGGTCAATTACTCAGGAAGGTGTATTAACAGGCAGAATAGCCGTTGTTCAATTTGACGACAACACTGGTTTGAGAAAAGTTGGAGATAATTATTATTCTCAAACGGAATTTTCAGGAGAACCTGAGCAGAATTTTTCCGCAACTGTTGTTCAAGGGGGATACGAACGGGCAAATGTGAACGCTGTTCGGGAAATGTTGAATCTGATCACAGCTCAAAGACATTTTGAAATCACACAGAGAGTCGTCACAACAGAAGATCAATTACTTGATGCAGCTGTTAACAGAGTAGGAAGAGTCTAAACTATAAATAAAATATAGTAGAACGGGAGGGATTATTTTGATTACGGGAATGTACAGTGCCGCAACTGGTATGAACGCACAACAACATAAATTGGATACTATATCAAACAATCTTGCAAATGTGGATACAACCGGCTTTAAAAAATCCAGAAATGAGTTTGCTGATTTATTCTACGTTTATGCAAAACAGACCGGGAGTCCTGAAAGTAATATCAGTGGTTCCGAAGGCCCTGTTTATACGGGATTAGGTGTTCGTGAAGTTCGAACAACCAGACTGTATACCCAGGGGAATATCGAAAAAACAGATAGACCGTTGGATGTTGCCATTAATGGTCAGGGTTTTTTCAGAGTCGTTCTTGATAACGGTGGTCCGGCTTATACAAGAGATGGTGCCTTACATGAAAAGAACGGGATTTTGTATACCAGTGCAGGCCATGCAATTGACGGGGTTAATGTGGATGGGGTTGCTTCGGTCTATGATTTAATTGTCACTCAAGATGGTATAGTTACCGATTCACAAGGAGTTAATTATGGGCAAATTGCACTTTATGATTTTACCAATCCGGAAGGTTTAAAATCCATTGGTGATAACTTGTTCCTGGAATCCGATCAAAGCGGTGAAGTTAACGCCTTAAACCTGGGGCTTGTTAACACTACATTGGCACAGGGATTTCTTGAGAAATCAAACGTCAACGCTGTTCAGGAAATGGTTAATATGATTTCAGCCCAAAGAGCCTACGAGTTGAATTCTAAATCCATTACTACTGCGGATAATATGTTACAGACTGTAAATGGTTTGAAGAGGTAATCAATAGACTATTGGATGTGATGTAAATGATAGGATCGCTATATTCCGGGTTGACCGGATTAATGGGTTACCAAAATGCGGTGGATGTGACAGGTAATAACATCGCCAATCAGGGTACGATTGCTTTTAAATATTCAAGAACGGCTTTTGGTTCGCTTTTTGCAGAAAATAGGTATTACGCATCAAATAATATTGATGGTCAGGGAAATTTTGGAATTACCAGTCGAACAAAAAGAGCCGGTTTGGGGACGAACCTTTCTTCTATAGATACCATCATGACATCTGGAATCATAGAAAACACAGGAGTTTTTAGTGATGTAGCCATTGGTGGAAATGGATTTTTCTTTGTGGGTCCAAACAAAGATGAAGCAGGCCAGTCTGTATCCGGTAGATTGTATGCCTCTAAGGTGGGGAATTTTGAAAAAAACATGTTTCCCGATCTCATCCAAACAAGTACGGGTTTGGCTTTGTACGGATTTCTCGGGAAAGATGATGGAAATGGTAATATTGTGTTTGATGATATTCCATCGGAAGCTCAAATGATGGATGCATCACAGGCAGAAAAAGGGGACTTCCTCAACCGTTTGGAAGCCATCTCTTTAGAGGAGCTTCAAACCATCAGTCCCAAAAAAACAGAATCCATCGAATTTTCAGGTATTTTGGACACACAACTTGGCCCGGACAAACTTGTAAGAATCAATCAATCGGATAACTTGGGTACACCCTATGAGGTATCTTTTGAATTATCCAGAGATTATTCCATGCTGGATAATTCCCTGGGTAATCAATATGAAGAATATGAATTATCAATTCAGGTGAAAGACATTGAAGGAAATATAGTTGAGGGAATATCACCGGATAGTAAAAGGGTTGTCTTTTCACCTAATGGAGAGTTGTTAAATGAAAATGGTGGTGCCATCAATAACCTTAAAATAGCCTTGCCAGCGGGAAATGAAATAAATATAGAACAAGAAAACCTGAATTTCAACTATCAATCCCCAAGAGTCGTTACTTATGTTGATGTCTTTGCTCAAACCGGCGACGAAGACAAACTACCTCTTTCATTTGAAAAGATTGAAATCGGTAAATGGCGGTTAAAACCTGATTTGCCCCAAGCAGGGAATATGACAAAGATTACTCTTAAAGGTCAAACAAATGAATATATACTCAATGACAAAGATTCCTCAGTTATCGAGTCTGATGGCATAGAGTTAGGTTTTGACAATTCAGGCAATTTAATTTCAAAGAATATCATCGATACTTCAGGTAACCCTTTGGAGGAAATTCAAGCATTTGTATTCACTTATGAAGATGGATCACAAATTGAGGTGGGATGGAAGGATAAAGACCTTATTGAATCAGCTTTAATTTCAGATGTGAATGCCAACCAAATCGGAGGACGAAGTTCAGGTTATTTAACCAACGTTGAGTTCAGTTCTGATGGATATCTCCTTGGCAATTATTCCAATGAAAACCAATTCAAATTGGCATTTATACCCTTAGCAAGGTTTCGTTCCACAGAGGCTTTAGCTTCTAATTCTACAGATCCCCTATTATATCAGGTTCCGGTGAATGAAGCTGGAACTCCGGATATCAACTTTTATGGTTACTTTAAACCCGGTCAAGGGATGTCAGGTAACCTGATTCCTTACGCTCTTGAGATGTCAAATGTCGATATCTCAAAAGAAATGGTTAATCTGATTAAATACCAAAGAGCGATTCAATTAAATGCAAGAACCGTGCAAACGGCTGATCAAATATTACAACAAGCAATCCAATTGAAAGGTTAGCAAAATAAATGGTATAATAGAACACCCCTTTTAGCCCTTTTTGTGGTGCAGGGTGTTTTATTGTTCTTTTAAAATCTTTCAAGGGAGTGTATGTTATGGGAATAGAACTCAGAAACCGTGATTTTATCACCACTCAAGACTTTAGTAGGAATGAATTGGATTTAATGTTGGACGTATCTTACGATCTCAAGAAAAAATTTGCCCTTGGAGAATCAACCCGATTTCTTCCGGATAAGACATTATTCATGATCTTTTACGATGAATCCACAAGAACAAGAAACTCAATAGAAGCGGGTATGACACAACTAGGTGGGCACGCTCATTTTTTAGCTCCTGCTCACATGCAACTCGCTCATGGAGAGGCTGCAAGAGATACCGCTATTGTGTTAAGCCGTTTCGGGCATGGCATTGCCATTCGGCATTGCTTACATGGTGAGGGGAATAAATATCTCAATGCCATAGCCAAGCATTCAAAAACACCTTTGCTAAACCTCCAAGATGATATATATCATCCTTTCCAAGTTTTGGCAGATACTATGACAATACAAGAGAAATTTGAAAGAAATTTACGGGGATTAAAAGTTGTTATCTCATGGGCATACGCCGAAAGTCATCTTAAGCCTCTATCTGTTCCTCAATCACAAATATTGATGTTCCCTCGTTATGGGATGGATGTTACCTTAGCATATCCTGAAGGGTTCGATCTGATGCCTGATATCATGAATCAAGCCAAACAAAACGCAGAGGAATCGGGTACAAAACTTGAAGTTTCTCATGATATGGCTGATGCCTTTAAAGATGCTGACGTGATCATTGCCAAGAACTGGGGTGGTTTTTACGTTGGAGAAACAGAAGAAGCAATAAGAAAAGAACAAGCAAAATACAAGGATTGGATATGCGACAGGAAAAAAATGGAAACGGTAAAAAAGCATGCTATATATATGCATGCCTTACCTGCAGACAGAAATAGAGAAGTAACAGATGAAGTTATTGACGGCAAATGGTCAGTTATCTACGATGAAGCAGAAAACAGACTACATACCGCTAAATCAGTAATGGCTTTAACCATGGGAGGGAGGCCATAATATGCCCAAACAACCAGCATATGATCTGGTGATTCAAAATGGAACAATTATGCATGGATCCAGGACGTTTCGAATACACGTTTGTATCAAAGATGGTAAAATAGCCAGTATTGTGGATGCCAAAATGATGATACCGGACACGAAAGAAATATACGATGCCGGTCACATGTACCTATTTCCTGGGTTGATTGAACCTCATGTACATTTTGCTCTGGACATGGGAGAAAATCGTTCGGCAGATGACTTTGAATCCGGGTCCAAAGCAGCAGCTTTCGGCGGGTATACTACTTTTTTTGACTTTACCGATGTGATCACAGGAGATGCAGATCAACTGCAAAAATTAGTTGATAAACGTAAAGCTCAAGCGTCTCAATCTTATTTAAACACGCAATTACATATGGCAGTGGCCAATCCCCAAATATCTCCCGTAGAACTTGTCGAGCTTGTTGTTAAGAATAAAATGCGTTCTGTTAAGGTTTTCACCACTTACAGTGATAGTGGACGTATGACAAATGACGGCTATATTTACGATCTTTTAAAGGCCATCAAAGGAACCAGAGTCATGTTGATGGTTCATGCGGAAAATGATTCCATAATCAGTTATAAAAGAGGGGAGTATGCATCGAAAGGCCCGGTTTTACCCTCGCATTCGATGAAAATTCATAACACCTTTACCGAGAAGGAAGCTGTTCTCAGAATATGCCAGTTGGCTGTTGATGCCAGCAGTAAAGTCTATATTGCTCATGTTTCGAGTGGTGAGACGGTCAAACGAGTCAGTGAGTGTTTCGGAAAGCAATTGGGTAAACAGATTTTCTTGGAAACTTGTCCCCATTATCTTTATTTAAACGATACATATCTTTTAGGGGAGCAATCACATTTATACACAGTGTGTCCACCATTGCGAGGTGAAGAGGAAAGAAGGTTGTTAAGAAAGCAGCTTGTGGAAGGGCTTTTGAGTACAATAGGATCGGATCATTGTCCTTTTCCGTCTTTTATAAAAGAAAAATACAAAGAGGATTATCTGAATATGCCTAATGGTTTGCCCGGTGTTGAGCTAAGTTTTCCGCTTCTTTATAACCTGATGATGTTGGAAAATGATGGGATTACTATTGGAGATTTGACTAATCTGTTCAGTACCATGCCCGCAAAGATCTTTGGATATTATCCTTATAAGGGGACCTTATTCCCCGGTAGTGATGCGGATATAATGATATACGATCCTAATTATGCTTGGAAAGTGAACTCCGAGGAATTACATATGAATACGGACTACACTCCTTATGATGGTTTAATGTTAAGGGGAAAAGTAGATTCCACTATTTGTGGAGGACAATTTATCGTAAAAGGGAAAGAGTTTGTTCCGGAACCCCAAAAAAGTGATTTGGAATGATAACGTGAAAGATCAATTTGAAAAATTAATCAAACAATATGCACAATTGGAATATCATACCGTTGGAAAGCCTGATGATGGCTTTCCAAGGCCTTCTTATGATGAAATGTACATGTCAATAGCCCAAATTGTTGCCTTGAGAAGCACTTGCCTTCGCGGAAAGATAGGCGCGGTGATCACAAAGGATACACGTATTGTGTCCATTGGATACAACGGTGCTCCGGCGAAATTGGCTCAATGCGATCAATACGGTTGTATCAAGGATACCGAAAGAGGTGGTTGTATTCGGACCATCCACGCAGAACAAAACGCTATTGCTTATGCTGCCAGGGTGGGCATCCCACTTGAAGGCAGTACTTTGTATGTGACCATGAGTCCTTGTATTGATTGCGCTAAGTTGATTATTGCAACGGGGATTAAAAAGGTTATTTATTATGAAGCTTACAGAAAGGGATATGCCATCGATTATTTGAAGGTGTCAGGTATAGAGTTGGTACATCTTAAAAGCGGATTAAAAGATATTTATCAGAAGTTTTATTCGGAAGAGTAGTGAATTACTGGTCGGTTCTGGCGAAGGTTAAACGCATGGCATGCACATTTCTGCTTAGGGTTCCCATCAACAGTTCCACAGTAGCATTTTGCCCTCCCCAAAGGCCATGTGCTTGAATTATTTTGTTGTCATCACTCTGGAAATCTTCAAATTCCAATATAACAACTTCTCCAAATATTTTATTCAGATTCTTAACGAATTTTTCAAAAGTCGTTTTTGCATGTGAGATATCCACAAAACTGAATACATAGGAAACAGATTTTATTGAAGATTCTTCATCAAACATAAACGTCAACAAACAGGATTCATTGTAAAGATTGGTGATATACACTAACTTGTTATCACGTTCTTCGATCAGTTGTTTATTCATACGGTACCATACTTCGGGTTTCTTCATTTCCCAATTAATTTGCTCAAAACCTGGTGGAATATGATCGGATATTGTATTTTTAATTTCTCTTGTTGTTTTTATATCTTCAACCTCGGATTTTATGGATTCAAGTTCTTGGGATTCCAAGGCAAAAAAGATTTCATTATAGGTATAATCAAAATCAATTGGAAGGGCAAAACCGTTAATAATCAAAACAGCATTCCAGAGTACCGAAACGTTGTAGTATTCAAATACTTTGTCAGACCAAACATAGGCAGTTTTAAAACCGGCATCATCCTCTTCCTTACCCTC
>JAYEGQ010000223.1:0-2099 GCA_034659095.1 Thermotogota bacterium | reverse complement strand
TAAATATGCCAGCAGATTATAACATGAAATTTCTTCAGTGATTTGAAATAAATACGGAAAGAGAGTTCTTAATGAAAAAAAGGAACAGTTGCAAAAACAAAGTCATTGGTGTATACTATCTGTGGGGTATATTTTTTCTTATAATATGTGGGGGGTATATTACATATGGAGATGTGTATACTCGGCTCTGATAATTATTCGGAGCCGGGGTGTTTTGTTTTCGATAATTCTTATCTAACCTTAAAAATCACTGGCAAAAAAGATGAATTAAATGAAATGCGTTCTATATTACGCAACCGTTTTCGGATGCGTTTTATGAACGATAGACTTTTGGTTTTTGGTTCTACTAGTGTTTTTCTTTCTTTTATCAATTATCATCAAAGATTTTCCAAAACAGCAATTATTAAGGATTTAGAAAACCTTCTTCAATCAAAAAAAGTATATCTAAATCTACCTCATGGCGGCAAAATTTCGCTATCTAAGCCATTAATTATGGGGGTAATTAATGTGACAGATGATAGTTTTTACGCCCGGAGCAGGGTTTTGGATGAAAAGACACTTGAAAAACGTGTGCATTCAATGATTGAAGATGGCGCTGATATCATTGATATTGGTGCAGAATCGACTCGACCGGGGTCAACGCCGGTTGATGAACAATTGGAAATTGAGCGTGTTATCCCTTTCATAAAAAAAATCAGAACGTTTAGTAATATCCCCATTTCTGTCGATACTTATCGAAAAAGGACTGCACAGCTTGCAATTGATTCAGGAGCTGATTTAATCAATGATATAAGCGCCTTGAGATTTGACAAAGAAATGGGGGATTTTGCAGCCATCAACAGTATTCCTGTTGTTCTGATGCATATGAAAGGGACACCCAGTACCATGCAAAAAAAACCATATTACTCAGATGTTCTCTTAGAAGTAAATGATTTTTTTACAGAAAGAATAGTCTTTGCAGAATCCAAAGGAATAAACAGAAGAAATCTTATTTTAGATCCAGGTATTGGTTTTGGAAAAAGGCTTAAAGACAATTTGGCAATACTGAATAATTTGGATTTATTTCATTCTTTTAGACTACCTTTGATGTTGGGGACGTCAAGGAAGTCGTTTATAGGGGAGGTGTTAAACCAAAAGGATCCGATGGAACGTCTTGCCGGAACAATGGGTACAACCGCACTGGGGGTGCAAAAAGGTATCCATATTTTCAGAGTCCATGACGTAAAAGAAAATAGAAATATCGCGGATTTGGTTTTTAACATCAAAAAAAGTTAATACGGAAAACACCGTAGGACTAAGGGGGGTTCTATTATGTTATTGAAGGATGTTATTGGTGTTTTAAAAGAGAAGAACTTAGTGATAAACTTATTCAACACAGAAGAAAATCTTGATTTAAACATCGAAAACTGCTCTATTCACACAAATGATATTAAAAATGCTTCGTTATTTGTATGCCGAAAAGGATACAAATTTGACTCACATGCTCTTATTTCAGAAGCTTTGAAGGATGGTGCCGTTGGATTTATAGTAGAAAGACCTGTAGATTATGATTCCAGCAAACCTATGATTCAAGTATCTGACAGTAGATATGCAGAATCTGTTATTGCCACTACTTTACATGGAAATCCCCATGAAGGATTAAAAACATATGCTGTCACAGGAACAAATGGAAAAACAACAGTGTCCACACTCATTCATTATCTTCTTAGTAGAATTGGATTAAAAGGCTCATTAATGGGAACTGTTGAAAATATCATTGTTGACAGAAGTTATGATTCATATAACACAACACCATCAGCATTAGAAATCGTTGAAAATGCCAAAGAGACAATATTGAAAAAAGGTACTTTTCTCAGTATGGAAGTGTCTTCACATGCTTTGGCTATGAAACGGGTAGAAAGTATGCGCTTTGATTACGCAATTATGACCAATATTACCCAGGATCATCTAGATTTTCATTCTGATATGGAAGAATATACTACCACTAAATTCCATCTAATTGAATTGCTAAAAACTTCAGGAACTGCTATTCTAAACCTTGATGATAAAAGCATTAGAAACATGATTCAAGATATTCCCATTGATAAGAAGATCTGTAC
>JAYEGQ010000222.1:0-10737 GCA_034659095.1 Thermotogota bacterium | reverse complement strand
ATGTTTGCTTGAGCCCTTCATCAATGACTGTTTCCAGGGAATAGTTGTGTTTCAGCTTCAACTCAATCACGATTCTCTGGAGATCATCAGGGTTATATGTTAAGGGGAAGGGGTGTTCTTTTCCTTCTTCTTTGAACCTGTCTTTTATAATCGGCCAACGGATGTAAAGGTCTGTTCTTTTTCGGCCAAGACCATATTCCCGGTCTATGAGGCCGCCACCATTAAGAATTCTTTGTAAAAAGGCTTGCAATAACAACTGAGGACCGGCTTCTTCGTATTTAAAACGAGAGAGCCAGCTCTCGCTTTGTTCACGGAAGAATTGTTGGAAGTTGGTCAACAGTTTCATCATGTTCAGCGTGCCATCTTTGTCTACATACCATTGGGGTTCTTGGTAAATGGTTCTTTGTGTGGCATAGGAAAGGGATCTGGGGATCACTTCACGGTATATCTCGTTGGCGATTTCAAGACTGCCCACTCGCTTGATCAACCCCAAATCTTCACAATACTGAATGTCATCTTCGGAAACATCATCAATTGCATTGGACACTTTCAATATGGGTTCAATCACCCGTCGAACTCTGTCTTCTTTCAGTTTATCGGCCAACTGATCGATATGCGTATCCCTTCTGGCGATTAGGGCTTGCTTGGCTCCTTCAAACATTTGAGCGGTGATGGGTTTGTTTCGGTCTCTTCCAACCACGTTTTCATAACATACTTCATTAGCCAAGGCATTCACCAGCCAGGGTTGGCCTCGGGTGTAGTTCCAGGCCAAGTCAAAGACACCTTCTTCAAATTTTTGTCCCGTTTCTTTGGTGTGTTCCTCATAAAGGGTTCTAATTTCTTCTTGTGTGAAGTCCCCAACAGTTAAAGATTTCGCTTTAATGTTGAACGCACTCCCCCCGGTGATGATTTGTTGGTCTCTGTCAGAAAAGATGCGATAGTCTCTTACATCTCGTACACCACATAGGATGATGGATTGAGGAAAAGAGTGAGGCCTTTCAGCATAGCCCGCTCTTAACTGGCGCAGAACCGAAATTAGCGTATCACCTACCAAAGAATCGATCTCATCCATTAACAATATTACCGGTTTATCACTTTCTTGACACCATCTGGATAAAGCGGTCTTCAATGCGGTATATCCCCCATAGGAAATAAAGGTGTTTAAGTGGTCAAAAAAATATTCTTCCTTTAAATACAAAGAAGCAGAAGAGGCCAGCTCTACTATGATTGCCTTAATCCCTTCTTCCACCTTACTTCTGGCAGCTTGCGCCGGTTCAACATTCACATACAGGCACTTGTAATGCCCTTGCTTGTTGATATAATCCTGAAGGGCAAACAAAGAAGACGTTTTTCCCGTTTGTCGAGGGGCGTGTAGGATGAAATATCGCCATTTATCCACCAGTGTCATGATTTCATCTTTGTTGATTCTGTTCAGCGGATCGATCATATAATTGTTTTCAGCCCTTACCGGGCCCGCTGTATTAAAAAACTTCTCCATTCCCTTCACTTCCTTTTTCGCATCGTTACTGTTTAATTCTAACACCTGATTGTGGTTTTATCCAAGAAAGGCTGATCCTTATTTACTGACAGAACCATACAGCAGCCTTTTCACCCATTTAAGCCTTTTCTTCATAAATGGAGAATACTTCAATTTTAAATCAAACCAGCTACTTGAACGTAAAATGGCCTTTTTATGGGTAAATGCGTCAAAACTGTGTTTGCCGTGATAGTTGCCCATGCCGCTTGTGCCTCGGCCTCCGAATGGCAGGTGTTCGTTAGTTAAATGCATGATGGTATCGTTGATACATCCTCCTCCAAAAGGTATGTCGTGTATCAGTCTTTCAGCAAAAGGTTTGTCTTCACTGAAGATATACATGGCCAGAGGGTCCGGGTTTTTATGGATGATGTTGAGGATGTCATCGTATGTCTTAAAAGGAATCACCGGAAGTACGGGTCCAAAGATTTCTTCTTGCATAATGGGTTTTTCCAAATCATCTACTTCAACGAGGGACAATCCGATTTTCAGGTTCTTATCGTCCGTTTCACCGCCAAAAATGACCTTCCCGTCATTCAGGTAGCCTTTCACCCGTTGATAGTTACCTTCATTGATGATCTTGCCAAATTCTTCATTCTCAATCGTGGAGCCGGAATAAAAATCTTTCACTGTTTGTTTAAAGGCTTTGTAAAAATCCGCTTTGATGTCTTCGTGGACCAAAACGTAATCCGGTGCTACACAAGTTTGTCCGGCGTTTGTGCCTTTGCCAAAGACAATGCGTCTCAGGGCAACATCCAGCTTCGCTGTTTTATCGATAATCGTGGGGCTTTTGCCGCCCAGTTCTAGAACTACCGGTGTCAGATGTTTGGCAGCCTTTTCCATGATGATGCGACCCACTTTTGTGCTGCCGGTAAAGAAGATCTTGTCAAAGCGAAGATCCAGCAAGTCATTTGTTTCAGGTATTCCCCCCTGTACAACAGCAATGTAAGAAGGCTGAAAGGCCTCTGTTAAGATTTGATCGATGATTTCAGCGGTGTTTGTTGAGATTTCAGACGGTTTGACAACAGCGGTGTTTCCGCTGGCGATGGTACCAATCAGTGGCGACATGACCAGCTGAAAGGGATAATTCCAGGGGCCTATGATCAAGGTCACCCCAAAGGGCTCATGAATGATATAGGACTTCCCCGGCAGGTTAAAAAGGTTGGTTTTGACCCGTCTCTTTTTTGCCCACTTTTTCAGATTCTTCATGACAAAGTTGATTTCGTGGATTGTAAAGCCAATTTCTGTTGAAACCACTTCTGTTTCAGATTTCCCCAGGTCTTTGTGAAGCGCACTGGCTATATTGTCTTCATGTTTTAAAATAGTGTCTTTGAGTTTTCTCAACATCTCCAGGCGAAAAGATAGTGACTTCGTCTCACCGGTTTTGAAGTATTTTTTCTGATGGTCTACTAAGGTTTTATACTGATTTTCCATTATCATTCTCCTAATATTGATAATCCAAATTCTCGCCGATACTGAATGTTCCATCCAGTGAATGCTTGTTACCCCTCAAATCTTTCATAAAACCACGAATCATACCGAAGGGGGCCCGATAATCCGCTTTGAAAAAGGGTAAATGAATCCGTTTGATAAAATCATCTTCTATCTCAAGCTGGAGATCCACAGCGCCATGCGCATCTTGAGCATGCCACAGAGAGTCGGATTTTTTTGTCACAGTGATGGGTGGAAGCTGGTGCATCTCCTCCTTTATCCAGACGAAATTTTCATTGTAATCATCCGGATGCAGTACCTGATTGTCAACAATATTGAAGGCAATCGGGCCAGTCTCTTCATCATTTTTAAAGCCCGAAATCCAGTCGTATTGCATATGATATGGATAATATCCTTTGTGATCGTCAATCATACAAATAGCCTTATCATCCAACTCATATTGCTGATCTCCCACGGTGAGTGTCCCCATTGCCTGAAACAGTTCTTTATGAATGTAAAGGGGTTTGTTGGAACCAAGAGGCATAACCACAACCGAAGGCATGGAAATACTTGTGAGTGCCACATCAGCTTGATATCCGAAATGCTTTTTGGAAGGCGGACAATGAGCCTTTATCATGCATTTGCCATTCTGGAATGTGTTTGTAATAGCCTGGGTAAATGGACCCGCTTTCAGAACGGTTTGGGTATCAATCAGTGAATCGGGCAAGATGCCTTTTTTCTTTGGAGTAAAGATCATGTTCGACTGACATTTGCGTGTGGACTTGTCAAAAAAAGACACCACATTAAACATCATTAGGCCGGTATTATATACCGCACTGAGAATAAATCCCTCTTTAAAGTCAATCAAATAGGCAAACCATTCCTTTAACCTGAAAGTCTTTAAAAAACTGGGGATTAAATGTCCGCAGGGTTTTGAACAATCGTAAAGGTTGATATGCTTTAGTGGCGTGTTAATTGTACCGAAAGTTGACAAACCATCCTTGACAACGGATTCAGGGGGGTCAACAGGTCGCCTGAGCTCGGAAATATATGAGGGATAACTTAAATGCTGCATTTCATCTGTAAATTTCAAATCATTCGCTCCCCTTTCCCTTTTTGATCATGGTCAAACGATTATATCAAACTTAGGAGAAATAATGCTTCAGTAGGAATATCCCAGAGCTACTCGACAATAATTGTGAAGTTCAAATCTGAGCAAGCTTTTCATCAAATCAACAGCAAAAAAAGAAAAACCGGCAACACGATGATCTTTTCATCTTTAAACGCCTTATCTTTTGACAACAAGATGCCTTTGTTAAAATTCCTACTTAAAGTCGTGTAATCGGATTTATTGATGTTGTTTTGGAATTTCACCTCGATGGGGAAAAGGGCTGAATTTTGCTCTACCAAAAAGTCAATTTCCTTCTTTTTTGCAGAATACCAGTAATAGGGGCCATAATACAAATTAAGGCCTTCTGTTTTCCTCGAAGAAAATTGAAGCAAGTTTTCCAACACTACTGATTCAATGTAGTTTCCCTGATCAATCTTTTTACCGGATAAGCCTTCAATAACTCTTGAAATAATGGGATCAAGGGGATAGATCTTTTTCTGCTTTTTGGGTTTAATGGAATGTTTTGAAGGATCCAAAAAAAAGAGTGTTGACATGATGAAATTCATTCCGAGTATTTGAATATAGCTTTCAACCGTGTTTGAAGAACTGATGGCATTCAAATCGTTGTTGAGGGAGTTCCAGGAAAATTGTTGCCCTACGATGTCTGGAATCTTTTTCAGTAACTCAATTAGAGTAAATCGTGAATTTGAAAAACGTTCAATATCTCCAAGAATAAAGTCTTCATAAATCTTGATCACCTCTTTCGTGATCATATTATTTTCTATATAAGTGTTAATGACTTTTGGGAAACCACCGCAATGATAGTAAATATTAAAATCACTGATATATTTTCCATATTCAAAAGCCAGGAGTTTTATATCCGAATCGGATAGATTCAAGATATCAGCTAATGAATAGTTTTTCAGTTGTAAATGATGAATTGTTTGAACGTATTCTTTAAAAGATACAGGCAACTGAATGAAATCATCCCCCATACCTCTCCTTCCCGGAAGCCTTTCAGAAGATTTTTTGATATCATAAGCAGATGATCCGCTAAGCAGCACGAATGATTCAGAAAGGAGGTTGATATCAGAAAGATACTTCAAAGCGATTTGCCAATTATCGATAAAAGAGATTTCATCCAAAAAAACAAAAAGACTATCGGCTTTTGCTTTTTGTCTTAATAAAAACCAATTTTTGAGTGTCTCGATTAACTCTTCTTTATCTTTGATATTATCCAAGGTCAGGTACAGAATGTTTGAAGGGTCTTTGCCTTTATCAAGGAGTTTTTTTATGAGCAATTTCATAGTTGTTGTTTTCCCCGATTGACGTGGACCCCTCAAAGTATAAATCCCCGATTTTTCCAAATCTAGCTCGTTGTAAAGAGGAGGAAAATATTGGAATCTACACTGAGTGAATATCTTGATATGACGGTCGTTCTCAATGTTCTCTTTTAAATCCCACCAGGGATTTTGGAAATGGACATCTTCAAGATTCATAAATCACCTCAGGCCATTATAGCATATTCATTGAGTAAATGCGACCCGTTATACTCAATCCATTGAGTATAATCGTCCCGTTTTGCTCAATGCATTGTGTATAAACAACCCTTTTGCAGTGGAACCATGAGATAATAAGCTTTGCAAATCGCAAAAAAAGGAGATGACCTATGAATATTTCCGGTTTATTTGGTATGTTGATGAACAAAGAGGCCTTGGAAAACTTAGGCGGGTCTGTTGGTGCCAACAAGGAACAGGTGCAGAAGTTGATCAATTTGGGGATGCCCACCATGATGAAAGCAATGGAACGGAATACAAAAACAGAAAATGGTGCACAGTCTCTATATAAAGCCTTGCAGGAGCATCAAAACGATGATGTGGAGGAAATGGCTCGTAATCCGGATAAAGTTGACAAGACGGATGGAGAAAAAATTCTAAATCATGTTTTTGAAGATAAAAATGAGAGAGTCCAGACGAATCTTGCGAAACAGACAAATCTGGTACAAAATCAGGTGACGACTGCCCTTAGCCAGTTAGCGCCTTTAGTTATGGGGACATTGGGGCAACAGCAAAAAGAGCTGGATGTGAATGTTTCAAACCTTTCAAAATTGATGGGTGGAGCTATTGAACAAAGTGGTAACTCTGAAGTCATAAAAATGGCTGAACAGCTTTTGGATGCCGACAAAGACGGCAGCATCCTTGATGATGTGGGCAGAATGTTTGGCAAATTATTTAAAAGAAAAGAATAATCGAACGATAGCAAAAGCCTCCTTATAAGTAAGGAATTCTTTACTTCAATTATACACTACTATTTTTACTATTTTAATCCTCAAGAAACTCACAAACAGAACCGTCCCAAGTGCGCCAAGTGCGTGCGACTCAGTGTCAAATCAAACTAACGGGGACATAAAAGTTTTTTCTGTCAGCGGGAATAATATCATTGACCAGGCAGATAACATTTCCTGTTCCAATATGCTGACTTGTTTTTTCCAGTACTGAGAAATTTTTTGTGGCTTTTTGTGAAGGGTTAGCTGTTTTTTTTATCTCAATGGGATAAAGCACCCCGTTTTGCTCGATGATTAAATCGATTTCCTTTTGCTCGGAGTCTCTGTAATAATAAATCGGAGACTGCTTTCCGGCGTTGTAAAAGGTTTTTATGATCTCGCTGACCACGTATGTTTCAAAAAAGGCGCCAGACATAGCAGATATCTCCAAGGCTTCAGGATTGTTCCAACGAGCTAGATAAGCACATAAGCCGGTATCCATGAAGTACAGATTGGGGGCTTTTACAATTCTTTTGAGAGAATTGTTGAAAAAAGGTTGGATTAATTTGACAATTCCCGATGTGATGAGAACTGAAAGCCATTGTTTGGCTGTTGGTGAACTGATTCCCGCATCGTTTGCCAAACTGGTATAATTGAGCATTTGTGAAGTTCTGGCCGCACAAACCTGCATAAATCTCAGAAAAGATACTTCATCAGCGACTTGAGTTAGGTCTTTTATATCTCTTTGCAAGTAAGTGGACATGTAGGAAGCATAATAATTTTCAATATCCTGATGCGTTTCATATAAAGCCGGCATGGAGCCTTTATGAATGCTTTTAAAGACTTCTACGACGTTCACTGATTTGAAAATTTTATCATTCAGGGATTCAAAAGTTGTTGAATAAGGGACATTTTTTCTTCCAAACAATTCTGACTGAGACAACCCCAGCATATTCACAATCCCAACTCTACCGGCAAGACTCTCACCCACGTTTTTCATCAGATGAAACAACTGTGAACCAGTTAGCCAAAAATCTCCTTTTCCTTTCTCTTCATCCACATACATTTTAATATAGGGCAACAGCTCAGGTGCGTATTGGATTTCATCAATTAAAACAGGCGGCTGATACCGTTGCAAAAAAAGCGCAGGATCTGTTTTTGCCGTTTTTTTGATCATGGGATCATCCAAAGAGACATATTTTCTATCATTGGATGCGATTTTTCTCAACATGGTGGTTTTACCCACCTGTCGAGGGCCGGTAACCAGAACAACGGGAAATGCTTTGCTCATATTTAAAAATGGTTCTTCAAGATGTCGTTTGATATACAAGGCTATCACCTGTGTAATTTAAAGTAATATCTTAGTATACACGGAATTTGAATGAAAAACAACATAATCAATCCTCTATTTTCAACCTGTACCGTGTGTTCTACCGGTTTGACAAATAACACAGTCTATCGTAATTATTCTCCTCTTCATTGCTGAGGAACAACTCTCCTTTACAGTTATACTCCGAACAGGGCAACCCATGAGGCGCCACTCCGTCAAAGGCATCCAGGCTAAAGGATTCTGCACATTTGGAACAGACCAGCCTTTGTTCTTCGTGTTTGGAGAGGTCCACATAGATTTTATCCGGATTCAGATAAAAACCATCTTCATATTTGTAAATCATCCCCATTTTGTACAGAACGGAAAACAATTCCCTAAAAAACACATCTTCTACCTTGTCAGAGGGCATATCACCGGTCAAGAGTTTACTGGCTGGAAACTGGGCAAATGATCGGCCATTTAGGCTTAACAGAGATTTTGAAGAATTGTCAGTGTTGGGGCGCTTGTGTTCGCCAATATCCTTTTAATGGCTGGAGAACAGGCATATGCCCGCGCACAGAATTGGCATTAATATTGAATCCATCTCTTTTATCCCCGGTTTTGGCGTTTCGGGAGCAATTACAACCTTAGTGAGCATGTACAACGGCAGGAACGAAAAAACACGCTGATAGAACCAGATTGGAAGCCCAGGAAGAACTACTGGAACAACCTGCAGGGATCGTTGTGGAAATATTGGCCGATAAAGGCGACAATAAGGCTTTGACACAACAGGATTCTGTTTAAAATACTTATCTGTTCTCACCAAAAATCTTTTTAAATAGGTTCTTAAAACCAATAATCAACGGAAACGGAATACATGCGAATAGAATCAACAATTCGTTGATCAGTTTGCTTCCTTTAACCGGTTGAAATTTCAATCGACTCCAAAAATTTCCAGCGGCAATTCCCATGGCATTACCCATGGTGATCATACGCGTTGCCGCCAGAATGCCAAGAGCTTTTTTCTCACCATAGATCTTCAACAATTGCTCCCAGTCTTTATCTGTATAAGTTCCTTCATTTTCAGCATAACGCTTACCAAAAAGCATTGCCTCTATGGCATCGTCCAAATCAATGACAAATTCCGAACTGATTTGGTTGATTTCATCTTCTTCCAACCCTATCTTCTTGGCATGTTGAGTATGGTAAACCCGGCACATTTCACATCCGTTGACCTCTGTTACCGCCAACATGATCTTTGTTTGAAGGACATCATCCATCAAGTCGTTATGTCGGGCGTATTTAAAATCAGGCATGGATTCAAAGGCCTTGTCCATTATTGTGTAAAACCGCATGGCGTTAAATCCCGTTCCGGATAATTTTTTCATAGGACCCTCCTTTTGGCTTTTTCTTCTTCTATCATACCATGATTATGACAAGAAGGCGTATAATGCTTATGGTTAAAAAACTTAAACGGATAAAGGGATTATAATAAGTAAAAAAGGAGCGTTTAAATGAAAAGAGTCAATATACTATCCAGTTCATATAAATTCAAAGGTCAAGGGGTAGCCTCCGCCTTTGACAATCATATACAATTGATGAAATCATTGAAAGACGATTTTGAAGTCTTTGTCAATTCAAAAGAGTATTTGGAACAATCGGATATCATTCATGTCCATACCCTTGACTTGGGACATTATTTTGCATTAAAAAAGATGAAAAAAAAGGCACTTTTGGTTGTCAGCGCTCATATTGTGCCTAATTCACTAAAAGGGTCATTGAAATTAACAACACTTTGGCTTCCGGTTTTTACAAAATATCTGCTGCACTTCTATCGTTACTGCGATGTGATTGTTGCGGTGAGTGACCAGGTCAAAGAAGAATTAATTGATTTGGGACTGCCGGAAGATAAAATCGTCATTTTCACCAATTACATCATCCGGGAACATTTTGAAACCCATTATTCTGCTGAAGAGAAAAAGGCACTGCGAGAGAAATACAACATCCCTCAAGATCAATTTATTGTCATCAGTGCAGGACAAATACAGCCCAGAAAAGGTATTCAGGAGTTTATCGACACTGCGCAAAAACTAAAAGATGAAAAAACTACCTTCATCTGGTGTGGTAACATGCCTTTCAAGCATGCCTCAGAAGGCTATGCCAATATGAAAGCATTAATTAACAATGCACCAAACAACGTCCTTTTCCTCGGCCTGGTTAATGAAACCCAAATGAAAGAACATTACACCTTGTCAGATGCCTTCTTTTTACCCTCCAGACAAGAAACCTTTGGACTGGTCATCCCAGAAGCCGGTGGGAGTTCTCTGCCCATCGTCTTGAGAGACATACCAGTCTATAAAAAGATCTTTGGTGATCATTATCTCAAAGGACAAGTTGTGGATGATTTCGCCCATCTGATAAAACAACTAAAGGATGATCAGTCACTTTACGCTGAATACGCAAAAAAAGCCTTTGACTTATTCGAACAATACACGGAAGACAAATACACGGAGAAGATTAAAAACCTTTATTTAAAAGCTTATGAAAAGAAATTTCAACTATAGAAGCTTAACGCTATAGGAGGTCACTTGATGATGTGTGTAAATGAAAAACAAAACCCGAAAAATTGTAACTGCTCCTTATTAAGAGCATCTTACTCAACATAGGGGAACATGGCATATTATCTGAGAAAGGTGATTCGCTGTTAGTTAATGGCTGGGAAAAGCTTAGCCGCAAAAGATCTCATAATAAAAATTCAAAGGTAAAAATTTCTGTTCCGCAAATTCCATTCCCTGTTCATTTAGAGAAGAGATTCTGACAAGACCTATGACAGGTATGTTGAGATTACTTTCCAGGAGCGCTCTGCCGCCTTCGAATGTCTTTTCGATGATAGTTACGATACCGGCAAGACTTGCACCGGATTGTTCTATCATTTTGGCTAAGGCGTGTATGGTCTTTCCGCTTTTGTGTGTCTTTTAAGCCGTTCATCGTATTCTACCAGAATAGCGTGGAATAAACAAAGAGATTGTTTATAATTTTTTTGTTTTTTGTTTGCCCGGCATGACTATTGAGCCGGAATGTTGAAAGAA
>JAYEGQ010000221.1:0-10776 GCA_034659095.1 Thermotogota bacterium | reverse complement strand
GATGATAATCCGGAAATAATACAAGCGAAGAAAAAACAAATTGTCCTGTTTTCTAGGCTAGACTTTTTAAAACTGCTGATCAAAGAATCGGAGAAGGATTTGATCGGAATCACTGGAACGGACGGGAAAACATCCACAACAGCAATGGTTGGTCATATTTTAATACGTCATGGGATGGATCCTACTGTCCTCCTGGGAGGCCTTCATAAAGATCTTGAATTCGGTAACTACAGACGAGGAAGTGGCCCTTTGGTTGCTGAAATCGATGAAAGTGACGGTTATTTTAAAAATATAAAAAGTCAAATCGCTGTCTTAACTAATCTAAGAGGGGATCATCTTGAACACTATAAAGATGATCTGAAACATTACACTGAATCTATGATAACCTTTATCAAGAATGCCCAAATAGGGGTTGTCCCATGCGATTTGGAAGATATTCCCAACAATAGTGTATGTTTCTCGCCAACTCAATATGATGCTTACTGTGAAATCAACGAAAAAATCAAGGATATTTATACAAAAGCTAATCTGGTGTGCGCTGTTAAAACATGTGAACAATTAACAATCAAACCAGAAAGTGCCATAGCCAATCTGACTGACTTTGAAAATGTTGATCGAAGAATGACCATCAGACTCCAAAATAAAAATCTGTTAATCGTTGATGATTATGCACACACGCCAAAAGAAATTGAGTTTTCCATTAAAGCGATCTCCGATCGATATCGAAACAAGAAAATGATCATTGTTTTTGAGGCTCATCGATATACAAGACTTAAGCGAGATATGAAAATGTTTGCACAAACACTCGCTTCTCCGCTGGTTGAAGAACTTATAGTTATGCCGGTCTTCAGTGCATATGAAAATGAAGAACCTAAAATATTTGAAGATTTCAAATTCTTACTGAAAGAACGGGGTAAAACATTCACATGCATCACAACCCCTAACGATATTATCCATCATATTGTACGAACAGAAAACGAAGAAACAGTACTGTTAATGATGGGTGCGGGAAGAAGTTCCGAATATTCAAAGAAGGTTGCGGAAATTTGTACAGAAAAAGAACTTTTTTTTACATAAGGAACGCTTGACAGTTTATAACCGTATCCTTTATAATTGTTTGGTGTTAATAAGAGCCCAACGAACGGCTTATAAAGATATATAAGACTAATTTGAGGAGGGGATTTATTTGGCTACGGTTCAGATTACAGTAAACGGCCGTAACTACGAAGTACCTGAAAACATTACAGTACTTGAGGCTTGTAAAGAAGCTGGTATAGATATTCCAACACTCTGTTACCATCCAAGACTTGAAGCAACAGGTGGTTGTAGAGTATGTGTGGTGGAAGTAGAAGGAGCAAGAAACCTTCAACCCGCATGTGTCACCATGATTAGAGATGGGATGGAAATAAAAACCAATTCCGATCGGGTTTACAACGCAAGAAAACTCAATTTAGCATTGATTCTTTCCAGACATCCCAACGATTGTATGACTTGTGAATCCAACGGGAAATGTGAATTTCAGGACCTTATATACAGCTATGATGTGGAACCTATTTTTCCGAAGGCTGAGGATAAGAATGTTATCTTTGATGACAGTTCTCCATCCATCGTAAGAGATTTGGACAAGTGTATAGCTTGTACAAGATGCGTCAGAGCATGTGCAGACTTACAGGGTATGAACATATATGGTATGGCTGACCGGGGATTTGAAACGCTTCCTCTCACCGCATTTAACATCCCCTTGGATCAGACGGATTGCATCAACTGCGGACAATGTTCGTTGTTCTGTCCGGTTGGTGCTATCACCGAAAATTCTTCAGTAAGAGACGCCAAAAGAGCGCTTGAAAAACATGATAAAGTATTAGTCGTTCAAACCGCTCCTGCAACACGTGTTGCCATCAGCGAGGAATTTGGGATGGAACCGGGAAGTGTTTCCACAGGACACATGGTTGCTGCATTAAAGGAACTTGGTTTTGATTACGTTTTTGACACCAACTTCTCTGCGGACTTAACCATCATGGAAGAGGGTTCTGAATTACTGGAAAGAGTAAAAGAAGGCGGACCCTTCCCCATGTTTACTTCATGCTGTCCTGCGTGGATCAACATGATGGAAAAACTCTACCCTCAATACAAAGAAAATGTCTCCTCTGCAAAATCACCGCAACAGATGCTCGGCCCAGTTATCAAGACATACTTTGCTGACAACATCGGAGTCAAACCGGAAGACATCTACAGTGTTTCTATTATGCCTTGTACCGCCAAGAAAGACGAAGCTAAAAGACCCCAACATGCCATGGAAAATGGCGATCCATGGGTAGACCTTGTCTTGACGACAAGAGAGCTGGGAAAACTTATTCGATTAAAGAAGATTCTGTTTGCATCTCTGGAAGAGAGACAATACGATGATCCTCTTGGAGAATCAACGGGGGCAGCGGTTATCTTTGGAAACACAGGCGGTGTTATGGAAGCTGCTTTGAGAACAGCTTACGAATTGGGTACCGGCAATCCGCTTCCCGATGTTAACTTCATGCCTGCGAGGGGACTGGATGGTATCAAAGAGGCCAGCGTTGATTTTAACGGTATCGAGTTTAAGATTGCGGTTGCTCACGGTGGAAAAAATGTCCGTGAATTATTAAGACAGATCGAAAGCGGTGAAAAATTCTATCACTTTGTAGAAATCATGGCCTGTCCCGGTGGTTGTATCGGTGGCGGTGGAGAACCTTACAATCTTGACGGAGAAATCCTTGAAAAGAGGGCAAAAGGTGTCTATTCGATTGACGAAGCCTTAACGCTCAGAAAATCTCACGAGAATCCATCTATTAACAAGCTTTACGCTGAGTTCCTTGAGAAACCGTTGAGTCACAAATCTCACAAGCTACTTCACACATATTACACCGATCGTTCCAAAAATAAGGTCGTAGAAAAAACGGTTGCAACTGAATAATCACTTTTTTTAATAATTTAAAACAAAAAGACGCGATTATGCGTTTTTTTGTTTTTGTAGGATATAGTTAATATTATTTATGATATAATAAGAATACCGTAAGTATGTTTAGGAAAACGTAAGATAAAATGAGTGGTGATTCATATGTTCAAACAACAAAAGGAGCTTGAAAGGAAAATAAAGCTTGAACATAACGGAATATTAAAAGAACGCGGTTTTTCAATAAAGGTCATTATGTTCAGAGACTATTTAGCAAAATTGGATTTACTAGACGAAAATAATACACTTTGTTCTCGTTTTAATTTATATTACAGCCCGAAAAGAAAATCCTTTAAAATTACTTTTGAAAAAGTGATTGATGAAAAGATAAAAAATCTATTAACCGATATCTTTGAGGGAACAAAATTGCCGAAAGACTCTTATAATGCTTTTGATTTTGAATACCAGGCATATGTGGATGGAAGCTATATCAATTCAAATACAGGGTATGGAGCAGTGATACTCAAATTAGGCATACCGATAAAAAAAATCAGTGGTCATTTGGATGCTTCCGATGGGTTACGACAGGTAAGCGGAGAACTTCAAGCTGTTCGGGAGGTTTTAAAGTACTGCCAGGAAAATAACATTCAAGAAATTGCCCTGTTTTACGACTACACGGGAATAAAGGAATGGGCTGAGGATACCTGGAAGGCCAATAATGATGTGACCAAAGCCTATAAGGCCTTTATGAAAAAGAATAGCGTCAAAATCCAGTGGTTTAAAGTAAAGGCCCACTCCGGCAATGTGTTTAACGAAATGGCTGATATGTTGGCCAAAAAGGGAGCAAAGAGTGAGTCAGAGTCTGGGGTTTAGGGTTTGGGGTCGAGAGTCCGAGAACTGTTGATCTTCTTTCTCATGATACTTCCCATTTTTAATTCGACACCCTCAATATCCTCAAACTTGACGATGACTTTTTCTTGTGGATGAGGGGCATCTTTTTTTACTTCACCGGTGGTACCTTCCACTATCTTTAAAACTCTTGTGTAAATCGTATTATCAGAACCGGGTTCGATTATTTCTACTTTTTCTCCCACACTAAACTTATTCCTTTGCTCGATCTTCCAGCAACCTGATCCGTAATTATCATCTATAACAACGCCGGTAAAGCTATATTCTCGGATATATTTACTGGTATCATAGGCTTGGGCTGCCTCATATTGATTGCCGTAATAAAATCCTGTGGTGAATTTTCTGTGGCTGGTTTTTTCGATTTCTTCCAACCAATAAGGATTAAACTGCCAATGTTCGGGATCTTTGTAATAAGAATCAATCGCCAATCGATAAGCCCTGACAACTGTTGCTACGTAATAAGCACTTTTCATCCTTCCCTCAATCTTAAAGCTGGATATACCGGCATGGATTAAATCCGGAATGTATTGGATCATGCAAAGATCTTTTGAGTTTAAAATATGAGTACCATGAGTGTCTTCTTCTATGGGAAAGTATTCATCCGGACGTGTGGATTCCACCAAATGATATTTCCATCTACAGGGATGAGAGCACTCGCCTCTGTTGGCGTCTCTACCCGTTAAAAAACTTGACAACAAACACCTGCCTGAATAAGAAACACACATAGCCCCGTGGACGAAAGCTTCCAATTCAAAAGAGTCGTCAATTTTGTCTCTGATCTCCCGAATTTCCTTTAAACTTAACTCCCGAGCTAAAACGGCTCTTTTCATTCCCTGATTCTTCCAATATTCAACCGTCCGATAATTGGTGGCATTCGCTTGGGTGCTTAAATGAACTTCTATTCCTGGTACGGTTTCTTTAACGGTCATGAATATTCCCGGATCTGATACGAGAATCGCATCTACTTTCGCTTGAGATAAACCCTTTAAATAGTCTTCAAGTCCAATTAGATCTTCATTATGTGCCATGATATTAACCGTCACATACACACGTTTCCCTCTCTCATGTGCATATTCACATGCTTGTGCAATTTGAACCAAGTCAAAGTTTTTGGCATTTGCTCTCAGACCAAAAGCAGTTCCTCCGAGATAGCAGGCATCTGCACCATAGAGGAAAGCCATCTTCAATTTTTCCATTGAACCGGTCGGAGCCAGTAACTCAATCTTTTTCATTTATCTCACTCATTTTTAGTAAACTGTTTTATAATGTCTTCTTCCAAAGATTCTGGAACATATCCCTTAATTGATTTTTTTTCTTTAATTCTTTCTCTGATTTCAGTAGAAGATATTTCAATATAAGGGGGGTCGTAAATCGAGATTTTTTGTATATATTTGGAATCAACACCCACTTTCCCCGAAAAGCCCCTTCTCTTAAAAACGGCCAATTCGCAACGTTCAAGAATGCGTTCATAATACTTCCACTTATGAAATGAAGACAATGAATCCTCACCGATGATTAATACGGGATACTCATGATACAGCTCATAAAAGCGTTCGATGGTTTGATAGGTATAGGACAGCGTTTCCTCACTGTCATCTCTTTCAATATCCAGGGTATCGGTTCCATCAATCTTTGAAAAGATATGAGAACACCAGTTGTAACGATACTCAAAAGGCAACTGGTTTTCCATCTGCCTCTTGAATGGAGAACACCCCGCTGGTATGACAAACAGTTTTTGCAATCCCTCGATATAATCAAGCATCTTTTGAACGATGATGATGTGCCCGTTATGAATTGGATTAAACGAGCCACCAAAAATGGCGTATTTCAATGTATTCACCTCAATAAAAAAGGAGCCGATATTTCAGGCTCCCTCTGGTGAGTGTGGAGGGGATTGAACCTTCGGCCTCTTCCGCGTCAGGGAAGCGCTCTCCCACTGAGCTACACACTCAAAGCACTGTTATTTTAACATACCCTTTGTTGGTTGTCAAGAAAATGCTTTATAAAGGGGGAGAAATAAAGGGACAGTTTTGTGATCTGTCCCTTTTGTTAGCTTATCTTAAAACCGCTTGAAGCGCCAATATTTGTGGATAGCTCATTCCAGCCTTTTCCATCAAATATCTGATAGAAATAAGTCCCACATTATCATCGG
The DNA here is from genome assembly GCA_034659095.1 of Thermotogota bacterium. Lineage (GTDB taxonomy): Bacteria > Thermotogota > Thermotogae > MWEM01 > MWEM01 > JASUTC01. Next base: position 4,792 of record JAYEGQ010000221.1, on the reverse strand, counting down.
TAACTTCATTTCCGTTGTTGATGGATTTGAAGATACCCTTGATGATATTCTCAACAGCATCATAAGCTTTTGTTCCCTTTTCCACATTGTAATAGTTTTCATATGAGGCAACATAATCAGCATAGATTTCATCAACTGTTGCACCCATAAGTGCTCCCAGAATGGCAACCGTCATACCCGCGCGGTCTTTTCCTTCAACACAATGGACCAAATAGGGTTGTTCTTTTTCGATCATGAACATCAAACCTTTTTTGAGCTTGGCCGCAAATTCATCACTTAACAGATCCACACCCATATTCAAGTTAATCATGTTTCCGGAATCTTTTATGAAAGCATAGTAATTTGAATAGACTAAGAATTCTGATAATTCTTCATTTGAATCGGAAAGGTTTATGACGGTTTTGATACCTGCTTTTTCCATCAAAGTACTAGCGTAAGGTGCCCGGGGATCGTCTATAGAAGGGTGGGAGGAGCGATAAAGTGTATTGGGCGCAATCTCTCCCAGGGTAACTTCACGGAAATTGGCAAATATGGCATCGGAAGCGTAATCCTCTCTTACATCGGTTCTTACAAGATTTCTGATTTTCAATTCCTCAAGGTAAGCACTCTTTTCTACGAGTTCATAAGAAACAGGTGATCCCACTTCCAAAGAATACGTTCGAGCAAAATTGGCATAGTTTAAGGCCATGGCCACATGTCCGCCGGAAAGCCTGACCAATGGGTTGCCCCTGTCAACATCTCCGTATGTTGTTACAAAAGGCGCTTGAACACTTTGTTCTCCTATGATGATTAAAAGCACATCACCCAATTCAAACCCCTCTGCCAAAAAATCAGCTTCAGAGATATCGGTATGGACGTTACCGTATTTGTCCACCTCTGCGACTACTCCTGATACGGATGCAAAAATCATGACAACAGATAACATCAATAGTGTTACTAACAAAACTTTCTTGTTCATAAAATCCCTCCTTTTATGAAAATTCTCTATTTATTCTTCTGAATTTTCGCCCATGTATCCCGTAAAGCAACCGCTTGATTAAAGACCGGATGCTCTTTCGTGCTATCTGAATCGGTACAGAAATAACCTTTTCTCAAAAACTGGAATTTGTCACCGGAATTTGATTCCACCAAAGCGGGCTCAACCATACAGTCTTTTAAAACTACCAGTGACTCTGGATTCAAGTAATCCTTATACGTTTTCCCCTCTTCCATATCTCTCATATCTTTTAAGGTAAAGAGTTTATCGTAAAGACGTACCTCAGCCTTTTTAGCGTGTGCTGCACTCACCCAATGCAGTGTTCCCTTGACCCTTCTTCGATCAGGTGTTCCACCACCCCTGGACTCGGGATCATAAGTACAGATGAGCTCAGTAACGTTGCCATTCTCATCTTTGACGACCTCTTTACAAGTGATGTAATAGGCGAACTTTAGGCGAACTTCTTTTCCCAGTGACAATCGGAAATATTTTCTTGGAGGATTTTCCAAAAAGTCATCTCGTTCGATGTACAATTCCCTGGTGAAAGGAATCTGACGTGACCCATCTTCAGGATTTTCCGGGTTATTCTCCCCTTCAAAATATTCCACTTTGTCTTCCGGATAGTTTTCAATAGTGACTTTTATAGGATCAAGGACTGCCATCATTCGCCAGGTGCTCTTATTCAATTCCTCTCTCAATGCATGTTCCAAAAATTCATGATCTACCAGACTGTTGGCCTTGGCTACACCGATTTCATCCACGAATCGTGCAATGGCCGTTGGTGTATAGCCTCTTCGCCTTAATCCTGATAGTGTGGGCATTCTTGGATCATCAAGGCCAACTACGATCCCGGTATTCACCAATTCAAGTAATAAACGCTTGCTCATGACTGTATAGCTCAGCTGGAGTCTTGCAAATTCATACTGATGCGGAACGTTTGGTACACTGACATTTTCGATAAACCAGTCGTACAAAGGCCGGTGATCTTCAAATTCAATGGAACATAACGAATGGGTTACCCCTTCAATGGCATCTTCGTAGCCGTGGGCAAAATCGTACATGGGATAGATACACCACTTGCCTCCTGCTCGGTAATGCTCCTTTTTAAGAATACGATACATCACCGGATCACGCATGTTGATATTGGGGTGAGACATATCAATTTTTGCCCTCAAGACGGCCTTTCCTTCATCGATAAGGCCGTTTTTCATATCTTCAAAGTGTTTCATATTTTCTTCAACCGATCTTGTTCTGTAAGGGGAATCCACGCCGGGTTTGGTTAAGGTTCCACGATTCTCTCTGATTTCATCAGCCGTTTGATTGTCCACATAGGCAAGCCCTTTTCCGATTAATTCTACAGCCCATTTATAAAGCTGGTCGAAATAATCGGAAGCGTAACATAACTTGTCCCAATGAGCCCCAAGCCATTGAATATCCCGTTTCATAGACTCCATGTAATGAATTTCTTCTTTTTCCGGGTTTGTATCGTCAAAACGAAGGTTAAATTGCCCGTCATACTGCTTTGCCATTGTATAATTCAACAAAATAGCCTTTGCATGTCCAATATGGAGCTGGGCATTTGGCTCCGGTGGAAATCTTGTTACCACCTTTTTTACCTTTCCCGTTCTTAAATCCTCTTCAATAATCCTTTCGATAAAATTCCTTGACTTTTCTGAATCTGTTGCCATTAATGAATACCTCCCATTTTATCTCAATAGTTGTTTTTTGATTTGAATGGTTATTTATTGCCTTGGAATAAAGCATACGAAACAACGTTTATTATACTCGATTATTTGTCAGAATCAAAACGCCCCTATAGCGTTTCAACTGTTTATTTAGTGTTATAATAAAAAACACCTGATTACACAGGAGGGTTAGAAAATGATCATAGACAAGGTCATCGAAAAATACATTCCCAGAAAAAAAGAAAAGCTATCGAATTACACCTTTCTGAATGTAGTCCACAACGCGTTTTAACTAACTTTTAACCAAACTTAGCATTTTCTTCATCTTGACAAGTATATTAGAACGCCCTATATAGTCTTTATTGATTACACACAAAACATAGGGTTGCCTATTAAAATAAAAAGACGGACAGAGCCGTCTTTTTATTATATTTTTTCTAAATTATCTGTTTAGATTTTTCTCATCAAAAATATTGTTAGGAAATTTCAACAAATATTCGTAATCGTGGGTGGATTGTTTATCGATAATGTCTTTCATCAGAAAATAACTGCCACGAGGGATGAGTTTTTTCGTTTCAAAATCAACTGTAATCAGCCCAAAACGCATAGAATAACCACTTGCCCATTCGAAATTATCCACCAAAGACCAATGTAAATAACCCTTTATATCAATACCGTCTTCTATGAGGCGTTCCACCATATTCATGTGAGACACTAAATAAGTTTGTCGGTTGCCGTCAGCCGCATCTGCAGTACCGTTCTCCGTCACGAAAAGAGGAACTGAATATCTTTCATGAACAAATTTCAAGACATTGTAAAGGCCTTCCGGATAGTATTCCCAACCAAAATCACTGGTGATTCTGCCATCTTTTGAATGGCTATTGGGTGAGCATCCCTGACCGTATCCTTCAAGTACTTGTGGATTTCCATTCTCATCCATTTCCACTTTCAACCTTGAATAATAGTTGACCCCCAAAAAGTCCATCTTGTCTTTGACTTGATCAAGATATCTGGACAGTTCATAATTGATCATCAACTCAACCGCTTTTTCATCCCCGGTTGGCCAGCCAAAGGCGTAGATGCATCCCACGGGTTTTTCACTGTGCTGTTTGATCGCATCGTAACCGGCTCTGTGAGCCAGCATTTCATTTTTCAAGGCCTTCTCCTGATATTCAGGAGACATCAACGCTGGTGGAAAACCCATTTGTATGCTGTTATAAGGCATGGCAACTACATTCGGTTCATTTTCAGTAGACCAATAATCCACCATATCATCTATTTTGGAAGCCATAAATCCCGCATATTTTTTAAATTCTTTAATAACTTTTTCATCCAGCCATCCGGGGGCTGTAAAATCTCTTTCACGGTTCAATTTAATGGGATCATGCAACCATAAAGGCAGTGTAAAATGATTAAGATTAATCATCAGCTTAATCCCACGATCTTTGATATCTTTCATAATTTCACGATAATGCTCAAGCGCCTTTAAATCAACAGCCTTTTCCAGATCTTCCAGACTTTCACAATTAAAAGTTGCCTGTGGAAAGATTCTGGACCATTCCACACCAATTCTCAGCATATTCATCCCGGCATTTTCTGCCAAATCATGAAAGACCTGATAATTCAACCAGTAATCGCAACCCTTTTCAGGATCATCCCCACTAACTAACCCGTGTTGTGCATTCAACTTATCTTTTGTCCAGACATACCAGTCTGTATTTTTGTCAACAGCTTTTCCGCTTCCCATCTCCACTTGAAAACCCGCTGTTGAAGCACCGTAATAAAATTTCTTTGAAAACATACACACTTTCCTCCTCTTAAATTCAGCTATAAATATTCCTATGGTGTATTTGAATAATCTATTGTAAATTGGAAATCCTTTTCAGCCCAAGGCTCACCATCTGTTTCTCCAGCAGGATCTCTGCTAACATTAATATTAGCATTTATAGAAACGATCTCATCTGCATCAGGATTTTCCAAAGGTGTAAAATCTTGTGATACTTTTAAATAATAATTAGATGATGTCGCACTAAAAATTTTTACATAATCCGGTTCTCCTACAGGAACACAATTTGGGATGTTAAAATTAGGTTGTAGATAATCAAAAACCGGTGTGGCATACTCTTCAACA
>JAYEGQ010000220.1:0-43861 GCA_034659095.1 Thermotogota bacterium | reverse complement strand
CAATAATTCAGCGAAGCCTGTCAATTTTTGTCAGTTAAGTTTAAATATCATCCGGTAAATAGCCCTTGAATTGGGCGTGGTACAACTTTGAATAATAGCTGTCTTTTTTGATGAGTTTTTCGTGACCGCCTCTTTCCGTGATGCCTTCGCCGCTTATGACTAAAATTTCGTCTGCGTGTTTGATGGTGGAGAGTCTGTGGGCGATGACCAAAGAGGTTCTCCCCTTTGAGAGCCTTTCCAGGGATTGTTGGATCTTGAGTTCGGTTTCGTTATCTAAGGCGGATGTGGCTTCGTCCAAGATCAAAAGGGGTGGATTTTTAAGGAAGACTCTGGCGATGGAAATTCTTTGTTTTTGACCTCCGGAGAGTCTGACGCCTCTTTCTCCGATGTAGGTTTCGTAGCCTTCATCCAGTGTCATAATAAAGTCGTGGATGTTGGCGTGTTTTGCCGCTTCCATGATTTCATCATCCGTGGCATTTCCCCGTCCGTAAGCGATGTTGTCTCGGATGGTTCCCGCAAACAGGAAGACGTCTTGCTGGACGATTCCGATATTCTTCCTTAACGATTCCAATGTGATGTCTCGGATGTCGATGCCGTCGATTTTGATGGATCCGTCATTGACTTCGTAGAACCTGGGGATCAAATGACAAAGGGTTGTTTTTCCACCACCTGAAGGACCAACCAGGGCAATGGTTTTACCGGCAGGCACTTTCAATGAGCATTCTTTTAAGATGTATTCCTTTTGGTCGTATGAGAAGGAGACGTTTTCCACACTGACTTCTCCCTTTGCGTTTTTCAATTCCACAGCATCTTCTTTTTCCTGGATTTCGGGATGAATGTTCAACACTTCCACGAATCTTTCAAATCCCGCCATTCCGGATTCATATTGTTGGGTAAACATCATGAGTCTTCTAACCGGTTGGGAAAAGAGTTCGATGTACATGAAAAAGGCTACCAGATTACCTACACTAAGCCATCCTCGAAAAGCAAAATAGCCCCCCACTCCCAGAAGGACGACTTTCAGGATATTGTTGAGATAGGTAATCCCAGAGGTCATCTCGGCCATGGCTTTAAAGGCAAATTCTCTGGACTCTCGGAATTCGTTGTTGCCCATGTCGAATTTTTCCATTTCATAGTCTTCGTTGGTAAAGGATTTGGCTACACGAATCCCGGAAATACTGTTTTCCAAATCGGCGTTCACGTTGGCGATCTTTTTACGAACAGTTCGAAAGGCAACGGCCATCTTTTTCCTCTTTTTTATCCCATAGAACAACATTACCGGCACAAAAGAAAAAACAATCAGGGTTAGGTACACATTGGTCATGATCAAAAGGACAAAGGCACCTATCAATGTGACAATAGAAATAAAGACGTCTTCAGGACCGTGATGGGCCAATTCGGTGATGTCCCTTAAGTCACTGATAATTCTGGACATGATCTTACCGGTACGTACTTTGTCAAAATAGCTGAATGACAGTGACTGCAGGTGAGAAAAGATCTCTTTTCGCATGTCGTATTCCATACGGGTTCCCACCACGTGCCCCCAATAGTCCACAATGTAGTTGAATACCATTCTCAGTGTATATAGAGCCGCCATGATGATGATCATGATTAGCAGTGTTTGCATTTGCCCGTTGGGAATATACTGGTCAAGGCTTCTCTGAGTGAGTTGTGGGAAAACCAAGTCGATTCCGGCCATCATGAAGGCGCATGAGATATCCAGAATGAACAGTTTCATGTGAGGTCTGTAATAACTTATAAATTTTTTCAGCGTGTCATGCCTCCTTATAGTTTAGCTTCCTAATCATTCGGTACGATTATACACCATGCTTTTGTTTTTTTAAAATGACCCTTTAGTCCTATTTTCCAAATTGTTACATTATGGTATAATCGAATCAAAACCGCAATGAAAGGGGCGATAGTATGGAAAGGCAACCGATTGTCTCTGGCGTTTTTTATCAGGGAAATACCATGGCGTTAACCAATCAAATCAAGGGGCTTTTCAATCATCGTGAAGGACCGGGTAAAGACCCCACTGTTAAAGATCAACAGATTCAACAAAGTTTTGGCTTAATCTTACCTCATGCAGGATATATGGCCAGTGGACCGGTGGCTGCCTGGGGTTTAACAGAAGCGGCAAAAAACGGTCAACCGGAGAGCATCGTGATTTTGGGACCCAGTCATACGGGTACGGGAATGCCCGTAAGTGTTTGGGACAAGGGAGTCTGGGTTACTCCCTTTGGAAATGTTCCTATCGATGAGGAATTGGCCGCTTATTTTATCGATGAATATGAATATGCTTCGGTTAATTACGATGCCCACATCAATGAACATTCCATTGAGATTCAATTACCGTTGCTTCAATATGTTTACGGTAGAGGTATAAAAATCCTACCTATCACCATGATGGATCAGAGAAAGGAAACTGCCAAAGAAATAGGGCGGATTTTTGCTGCAATGAAGGAGAAAAAGAGGATTCTGTTTATCGCTTCAACAGATCTCAATCATTATGAAAGTGAAGAGATTACAAGGCAAAAGGATGAAGAGGTGATTTCTCATATCCTGTCTTCAAATGTGGATCGGCTTTACAGTTCCATCACCGAGCACGATATCTCCATGTGCGGTTTTGGACCTGTAAGTGCCTTGTTGTCTTCGGATTTGGGAGAACCGAGAATTATTAAGCATTCAACCAGTGGCGTTATGACCGGTGATTATTCACACGTAGTAGGTTATCTTGCCGCCATCTTAGAAGGAAGTGAATAATAATGAACACGGTACAGATGATTGATCAAGCGGATATTGCAAATTTTTTCCCCTTGTTGTCGCAAATTATCAACCAGTGGTATTTTTCCATCCCTATTGCAGTGGCCCTGTTATTAGCGAGTCGGCTATTTCCAAAAATCATCATATCGGTGGTTGGTTTTATCGCAGGCGTGGGGCTGGTGTATCCCCTGATTTACAACATCGAATATGTAAAAAACCTTATTGGGACCAATGAAACGGCTCAAATTGTGTTTATGATTTTAACCGGTGTGGTAATTGCCGCTGTTGTTTTCGCACTCTTTAAGTTCCTGTTTTTCCTTGTGGGCTTATTGGCAGGCTTTTTCATCGGTATTTGGTTGTATAACATCATTTCTCCGGGAATATACGCCAGTGTTATTAACAATTACCCCCAGTTTACTGCTCCAGCTTGGATTCCTTTCGCTTTTGCAGGATTTCTCGCCGTGATTATCGGTATCCTGGCGTTAATCTCTCAGGAAAAGGCAGTCTCCCTTATATCAGTAGTTATTGGTGCTTTAATCATTAGTTTTTACGCCGTGTATTGGTTGATTGCCTTCTTTCCCCAAACCTTTGGGACAATTGAAATGCAAAATGATGTCATTAACGTCCTGGACTTGTCCAGTCTTGGTTTATTGTCATTTGTCATTCTTATGATCGTTCTGTGCTATGCGGGATTTAAGATTGGGAAAATAAGGAGAAGAGAATACGATGATAGCTAAAAGTACTATGTGATACGCAAAATATATGGTAAAATTAAAAGTATTAGTCTTAATATAAAACAACACGGCTTATTCTTGCTCCAAAAAATAAAAAGGGAGGAATTAAGATGAAAAAACTTTTAGTACTGATGTTCGTATTGTTTTTAAGTGCTGCTGTTATGCTGGGTGCCGAAATTGTGAAGGCGTACACGACTTTCGAGGAACCCCTTGCCAAAGAGCTTTTTGACAGATTTGAAGAGGAAACGGGAATTAAGGTTGAATGGGTTAGATTATCAACCGGAGAAGCGACCGCGAGGCTTGAAGCAGAAAAAGAAAATCCACAGGCTTCCATATGGGCAGGTGGCGTAGGACTTGGACACATCGAAGCAAAACAGAAGGGTCTGACAACACCTTACAGATCACCTAGCTTGGCAAACACACCGGCAGAATACATCGATCCTGAATTTTATTGGGCCGGTTTGTATATCGGACCCATTGCCTTTGCAACAAACATTGACAGGGCAAAGGAATTGGGTTTAGAAGCCCCCCAGGGTTGGTTTGACATCATCGATTCCAAATATGAAAAGCTTGTCAGAGTTGCCAATCCCAATACTTCCGGAACGGCTTATAACGTCGTAACAACTCTGTTGGATATCTTCCACGGGGACGAAGAATTGACATTCATGTTCCTCAAACATCTGGATAACAGTATCGAACAATATACCAAATCCGGATCAGCTGGTGGAAAAAGTTGTGCTATCGGTGAAATTCCATTCGCCATCGGATATGCTCATGACCTTGTCAGGTTAAAGGCTCAGGGAGCACCCATCGAGATTACCGTACCTGAAGAGGGAACGGGCTTTGAAATTGCTTCCATGTCTTTGGTTAAAGATGGTCCTGAACCGGTTAGCGCAAAGAAACTTTACAACTTCCTGCTTGGTAAAGAGGCGCAGGAAATCTTTGCAAGCTGGTATGTGGTGCCTGTATCCAAGAACGCTCCACAAGAGGCAATTGCAATTGATATAAACAAACTCAACACAGTGGAACAAGATCTGTTCTGGGATGCCGCAAACAGAGAAAGACTTGTTGGCAGATGGTCTCGGGAAATCGGCAACAGATAAAAATAACGGAATTAAGGGTGGGTTGAAAGCCCGCCCTTTTATTTATAGCCACTCCATTTCTTAAGTCAAGGAAGTGATTGAGTTGTTTACAAAGAAAAAAGTTGCTGTATTTATTGTATTACTTGTACTGGTTTTAATCCTGGATTTTTGGATATTTAACAATGTAAAAGATGAATTTGCTGACATTATTCAAAGCAATCGGGCTGAATTGGCCAGTGCCTTGTTGTTGTCGGCTCCCACCGACGAGGAGAAGATAGAAGGGTGGTTGGCTACCAATCGGGAGAAACATCCCGATCTAAACATCATCTACATTAAAGGCCTTCCGGGATACGGTGACAGTAAGCTCTTTACGGTTGAGGAAGGCTTGCTTAGATTCTATTCTTCCAATGAAGACAGTGCCGTATTTGAAAAAGGTATTGAAAGTGCAGTTTACGATGAATTGTATTTTGCACAGGATAATTACAATTACCGGGATTCGGAGAATCGCTTGGTTTTCGCACCCATCAAAGACGAGATGGGATTCCCGGTGGGCGTGGGAATCTTTCTCTTTAATAACAAGGAATACAAGAAATTCAACAACTTGATCAACATATTTATTTTGGCCGTGGCAGCCATATTCTTCGTGGTCTATTGGCTCTCACAATTCACCAGGGATCCCATGCTCAGTTTTATCATCCTTTTTCTCCTGCTTCTTGTTGGGATATTCATTGTTTATCCCCTCTTTGAAGCGGTTCGCCTGACCTTCCTCAAAGACGGACAATTTTCCCTTGAAACCTGGAAGACCATCCTGACCACCAAACAATATGTTTCGGCCCTTTGGGGAAGTATCAAATTGGGGATATCAACAGCCACTTTCTCCACACTGGTGGGTTTTTTGTTTGCCTTCGTGATAACAAGGACGGCGGTAAAGGGGAAGAAGTTCTTTTCCACCATGGCAACCCTGCCGGTTATTTCCCCGCCCTTTTCCCTTACTTTGTCCATTATCCTGTTGTTTGGAAACAACGGGCTGATTACCAAACAACTCTTAAATGTCCAAAACTTTAGCATATACGGCTTGGGTGGTCTGACGCTGGTTCAGACCATGGGGATGTTTCCCATCGCCTTTTTGACTATGGTAGGTGTACTCAACGCCATCGACTCAACTCTGGAAGATGCCGCAATGGATTTGAGTGCCAGCCGCATGAAGACCTTTACGTCTGTCACCTTGCCATTGGCTGTACCCGGGATTTTGAGCGCTTGGCTGCTGGTCTTTACCAATTCTCTGGCGGACTTTGCCAATCCCCTGATCCTTTCAGGTGATTACAGAGTGCTGTCCGTTGAGGCGTATTTGGAAGTGACCGGAATGAACCGGCTGGGTAACGGAGCCGCACTTTCACTGTTGTTGCTCTTGCCAACCCTGACAGCATTTTTGGTTCAGCGTACATGGGTCAGCAAAAAATCCTACGTTACCGTTACGGGAAAACCTTCTGCTACATTGACTGAGTTGACGTCAAAGCCGGTCAAATACACATTGTTAACTTTGATGATCGTGATCACCGCCTTTTTAATCGGCCTCTACGGAACGATTGTGGCGGGATGCTTTGTTAAGAACTGGGGGATTGATTACTCGTTCACCCTTGAAAATTGGTCGGAAGCTCTACAGAGGGGGAAAGATGCCATTGTGGACACCACAATCCTGGCAACTATTACCATGCCCATAGCGGGGATCATTGCCATGGTGGCAGCCATGATCATTGTACGAAAGAAATTTTACGGGAAGCGCCTCATGGAAATCCTGTTGATGACGCCCTTTGCCATTCCGGGAACCCTCATCGGTATCAGTTTTATCTTGGCCTTTAACAAGGCACCGCTGATTCTGGTGGGCACCGCTGCCATTATCATCATCAACTACGTGGTGAGAGAGCTCCCCGTTGGGATTGAAGGGGGTGTGGCCACCTTGCGCCAGATTGACCCGGCCATTGAAGAGGCCGCCTCTGATCTTGGGGCGGATGTTCCCACCGTGTTCAGGACGATCATTTTGCCGTTGATCAGGCCCGCTTTTATATCCAGTCTTTCCTACACCTTTGTCCGTTCCATGACAGCCGTTAGTGCGGTTATCTTCCTCATCTCGGCACAGTGGTATCACATGACGGTTTTAATTTATAATTTTTCCGAAAATCTACGTTTCGGATTGGCAAGTGTTTTAGCTACGACGCTCATCATAATCGTTCTGGCGGTATTTGGACTGATGAGATTATTGATTAGAGAGAACAAGGTTCTCGCAAAAAACGATGCGGTAATGAGGGGTTGATGACATGAAGACAAAAACAACATCTGTAAATCTTGAAAACATCACAAAAATATTTAAAGATAAACAATCTCACAGTGAGGTTCATGCCGTTCAGGATGTCAATATCCTCATAGAACCGGGCACTCTGGTTACGTTGCTGGGGCCTTCCGGATGCGGTAAGACCACCACACTGCGAATGATCGCCGGCTTCGAGCTTCCCACCAAGGGAAAGGTATACATCGGCAACGAGGATGTCACCTATTTGCCGCCCAACAAAAGGGATACGGCCATGGTTTTTCAAAGTTACGGCCTGTTTCCCCATATGAATGTGTTCAACAACATCGCTTATGGTTTGAAATTGAGACAGATGTCCAAATCCGAGATAGAAAAACGCGTGATGGAGATATTGAAAGTAGTCGGTCTTGAGCAACTTGCGCAAAGGGCACCATCCAGATTGTCGGGGGGGCAACAGCAGAGGGTGTCCCTTGCGCGGTCGCTCATTGTCCAGCCCTCTGTTCTTCTTCTTGACGAGCCCCTTTCAAACTTAGACGCCCTTCTGCGAGAGCAGATGCGGGTTGAGATCAGAAGGATTCAACAATCTTTTGGCATAACAGCTGTTTACGTCACCCATGATCGGGTAGAGGCCATGAGTTTGTCGGATCAGGTCATTGTCATGAATGCCGGAAAGATCATTCAAGTGGGATCACCTGAAGAGATTTACGAAAAACCCGACTCGAAGTTCGTCGCGGGTTTTATCGGAAAAGTTGCCTTTTTCCCGGTTGAAGTTCAGGAAGTCAGCGAAAAGAAATGTGTTGTGGAGATCAACGAAAAGGTCTTCAACACCTATTCATATGTAGAAGGGATTCAAGCAGGACAGAAAGCCACCATGATGTGCCGCCCCGAGTCCATGAAACCCGTGGAACCTGGAGAGGGGATACTGGATGGGGAAGTCCGAACCAATATCTATCTGGGAAACAGCGTAGAATCGTTTATCAGCACGGAGTTTGGAGAGGTTTTGGTGCAAATCGACAACCCGGCCCAAAAGAAGATCTATAAAGAAGGCAAGAAGGTTTCAATGGCTATAGATTCCGAACTGGCGAGAGTGTTGCCGGAGGAGTAGCTACAGAAACAAAGCTCAGGAGTAAAACAGGGTTTGGGGATTTATAGAAACCCCAAACCCTGAATTTCATACTTTCATCTTTTTTAATAAATCGTCAACGGTCTCTCTTTTTCTTATCAACCTGCACTCATCATCGCTGATAAGGATTTCCGCAGGGCGTGATTCAGCGTTGTAATTAGAAGCCATGGAATAACCATAAGCGCCGGTGTCGTATATAGCCAACAAGTCACCGGAACTCGCATCTTCGATGTCCCGATCCACAGCGATTCGGTCACCGGTTTCACACAAACCTCCTACAATATCTGCTGTGATCTCATCATCGGAAGGGTTTACATGAAGAGGTTGTACATGATGATAGGCGTTATAAAGGGCCGGTCGGATCATGTTGGACATGTTGGCATCGCAAACCACAAAGGTTTTGTACTCGGTGACCTTTTTATATAAGACCTTTGAGAGGAGAACACCTGCGGGACCCAAAATGAATCGTCCAATTTCCATCATAACGGGGCAGTCGAATTGTCTTAAGATGGGGATGACTTTTTCTGTATAGGCGTCCAGGTTAAGATGCACCCCGTTCTTTTTGTAGTCAATACCCCATCCACCGCCGATGTTGATGGTATTCAAACGGGGGAAATCTCTTTTCAATTTGAGTAATGTTCCAAATGCCTCTTGATAAGCGCTGATATCGTAGATATTTGAACCGATATGTGTATGCAATCCGGTAATCAAGCCGTTGTCACTCAAAAGAATGGCTAGGGCTGTATCCATCTGGACGCCAAATTTATTTTCCTTTAACCCGGTGGAGATGTAGGGGTGAGTATGTGGATCCACATCGGGGTTCACACGCAGCATGAAAGTCGGAAGGTTTTGCGGGCTGTCCATTTCACGTAGAATTTCCCGGATCAGTTCGTATTCTTCCCTGGAGTCGATATTGATGGAGAAAACGCCTTCTTTGATCATCTCGGTGATAAATTCCTTCGTCTTGCCATTCCCGTTGACGACGATTTTTTCAGGAGGTGTTCCCCCTTCACGGGCCAGGATGTATTCATTTTTGTTGACGATGTCGATCCACGTCCCGTTTTTCACCATGTAGTTGATCAAGTGAATGTTGTTGTTGGCTTTAAGGGCAAAACCCAAATGAAATTCACGTAGGGAGTTCATCACATCATGAATGATTTTTATCCGTTCTGCTATCACCTTCTCGCTGTAGCAGTAAAGGGGAGTATCGTACTTTTCAACGAGTTCAAAGACATCCAGTCCTTCTATTTTAATCTGCTTGTCGTCTCTCTTGATCACATTATCACTTCTTTCGGATTTGATTTTCATGGGTGATTCTTGGAACTTCCCGGTAATGTTGTATAATCACCAAAGGTGTCGTTAGTTGATTATACCATTTGTGAGCATTTTAATTAAATTTATTGCAGGAGGCGTGGAATAGGTGTTTAAAAGTGTACGGGAAGAACTTGATCATGAGATCAAAGGGTTGTTTAAGGATGAAAGAATCGCTTATTACAGGTATCAGGCGTATGAGGACAATGGATTGAAAGTGATTGCGTTTGTGGATAGTCAGGATGCCCGGGAAAAGCTGTTGCAGTTTTTTCATGACTTTTCACCGGAATTGGATGCCCGAGTCGATGTGTTGGGCCAGGAGCTTCCTGAAAATCTAACATATGCCCAAGTGACTATTCCCGTTTTGGATGTCCGAAAGGATCCCAGATTCAGGAGCGAGAGAGTGCGCCAGCTGATTTTTGGGGAATGGGTAAAGGTCTTAGAAATCGGCACGGTCTTTTCACTGATCAAAGATGTGAATCACGGCTATATCGGTTATGTAAGAAATCAGGGGATGGCCTTTTGCAGCCTGGAACGCAAAGAAGAGATCCGTTCAAGACCATTGTATAAAACCGCTAACCGATTTGCCCTGATTGAAAGCCTGGAAAACATCAACAACACCATGTGGGTGAGCTTGGGTTCTTACATTTATACAGAAGATCTTGGCAATTCCGTTTTTGAGACTGCAAATGGATTTTTCGAGATTAGTGAAGGGACTCTGATGATTGCCCGTCGTTCTCAAGGAGATTTTGAGGACAATATCAGGTATTTTATGGGTACGCCCTACTTGTGGGGAGGATCAACTGTATTTGGAACGGATTGTTCCGGGCTTGTGGGACGGTTGTACAATCTGGTGGGAAAGATTATTCCCCGCGATGCTGACCAGCAGGAACGTGAATTGCCTGAAATCAAACCCGACGAAAAGAGATTTGGAGATCTGATCTATTTTCCCGGACATGTTGGCATGTATCTGGGAGGCGATCTCATGCTTCATTCCAACATCTATCATGGCGGTGTCAGTGTGGACAATGTCTTTTCTCCCACAGAGGCTTACGGTCAAGAATTATTGGAAAAGATCACATCCATTCGAAGAGTTGAAGGCGGTGTTTTCGTTTGAGAACCATCACCGTCGAAGACTACAACCCTCAATGGGCACGTTATTTTTTTTCTTTAGTCGTTAACATGATAGAATTGACACAGAATAAGAAACGATTGAGGTGAAAAATGGAAGATGTTAGATGGATACAACGGTTGAATAGCTTCTCAAAGGCGTTGAGAAAATTAACAGATGCTGTTCACTTGAGTGAACAGCGTGAATTAAGTGAATTGGAAAAGCAAGGAATGATACAGACTTTTGAATTTACTCATGAGCTTTCTTGGAAAATGTTGAAAGATTTTCTTGAAGAAAAAGGCAACAAAGGCCTTTATGGCTCAAAAGATGTGATACGATTATCCTTTCAATTGGGCTTGATTGAAAACGGTGAAATATGGATGAATATGATCAAAAGCAGAAATCAAACCAGTCATACTTATGATGAAGAAGTTTCCAACAAGATTATCGAATTGATTATTAGTGACTATTATGATGCTTTTAAAAATTTGGAATCTTTTTTCTTAAGTCAAATCAACAGAGAAGTAGATTAAGATGTCCTAGTATAACATTTTATCTAATAATGAATTTATTGATCACATTAATAGAGTGGGGATCGAAATATATTTAAAAAAACAATAAATCAACCGGTATAAAATAAATCCAAATCTTAGTAGGGGGCATACCATATGATAACAATCAAAAGATTATCCGATCAAAATAAAATAGACTTTCACGATTATTGCTGGCTGTATGCCTCTCATTTGGACCAGTCTTTTTTCCCTCTTAGTGAAGATTTTCCGGTTGTTGATACACGTCCTGGTTTCTTGTTTTATGAAGAAGGGGAATTAACGGGGGGTGTTTGTGTGTTGTTGGATGATTCCTTCACAAAAAACGCCAAAGGACGTTTTATGATCCTGCATTCCAGGAAAAAGGCGGTTCAAATCTATCAGATGTTGTTGGAAAAGGTTCTGCCCCTTGCCAGTGAAAAACAAGTAAAAATCTTGTTTGCATTCTTGCCGGACAGTGAACAAAAAGAGAAAGAGATATTCAAAAAGGTAGGGTTTTATGAAAGCCGCAAGACCTTGTTTTTAAAACGGGATCGGCATATTCAAAGTGATGTGCATGATTCAAAACCGGATTTTACCTTAAAGGATTTTAAACCCTCAGAAGATATGGCCCTTTGGTGTGATCTGATTAATACAACATATAAAGATGTTCCGGGACATATTCCCTATACTCCTCAAATGGTGAAAGAAGATATTGAAACTGACGGAACCTTTCCCGGTTGTGCCAGGATGGCGTTTATCAATGAAAAACCCGTTGCTTTTTACTATTGCTCTTTGGAAGCCGAAGACGAACTCTGGATCAGTCAACTTGGCGTGATGCCTGAATACAGGTCCAAAGGCATAGGGAGAGCTCTCCTTCACGAATGTCTTCAACTTGCCCAAGAGTTCGATGCCCATTGTGCTTTTAGCGTGAATGCAGAGAATGAAGCAGGTATTGCCTTGTTTAAAAGTGAAGGGTTTGAAATACAAAAAACGTATACAGCGATGGTTTATGATTTATAAATCAGGATTTGCTGAATAACTTAAGCCCCCTCCCATTAAAGCTTATAGCGTGATTTATTCGGTTATTCATCAGCCTTTGAATTATAAATGCAGGGCCCACCCTGGCGGTTGACTTTTTTTACCCAATCAGAAATAACTCAAATAATTTGAGGATCAACGACTCCCTTTTTCAATAGATCAGAATAAAGGTCTTCATATTCTTTTACCATTAGCCTGTGATTGATCCCAGGAAACAAAACAAACTCAAATTCCTTCACGGATTCTTCACAGTGGAATCGGTAAAATCAAAATGAACAAATACTTATGGAGGTGAATGAAATGAAACGGATAATCGGAATCAGTATTTTATTAGTGACAGTGACATTAATGTCTTTTGCAGGCAGTATGGGAACTAATCAGAGAGGAATCTTGTCAGGAGAAGCACAGGAAATGGCAGGCTTGGAAAGGGAGTATCAGTTCCTCTCCATGTTGAATTACATCGGATTTACACAAGAACAATTGGAGCAAATCATTACAGCGGCAGAAAAGGCAAAAGACTATATTCTTTCAATAGAATCTGAAGTGAAATCATATCTTGAAAGAGCTGTTGAATTGGTTAAAACAGGTGATATTGAAAAAGCAAGGGAAAAACACGAAGAGGCTATGGAATCAGGAAGAGAAATAATAGAAGTCAGACAAACTTACATGGATACTCTGAAAGGTATAATCACTGTTGAACAGCAGGAAAAGTTCATGGATTATCTTCCTTCCACGGTTTCAAAAGGGCTAGACAGGGTAAAAGAAACAGTTGTTGGCAATGAACGTTTTAAACAACCACCCGATATGGTAAAAGAAAAATTACAGCAAATGGGAAAAACTATCGGAAATTCAAGAGAACAAAGAATTGCACAACAAAATGAGCCAATGCGTATTCAGCCAAAGGTTAGAAGCATGATGAATCAAAACATGTACGCAAATTTCTTTAGCATGCTCCTAATCGATGATAATCTTGACTTGATGAAAGAATACTTGGACTCGGTTGCACTACAAAATCCAGTAGAATAATGTTAAACTAAAGTAGCTTAAGCCTCCCTTTTTAAGTGGGGGGCTTTCTATATGTAAATCAAGGAGAAAACCTATGAAACTTCTAATCGTTGAAGACGAGACTGATTTGGCCGAACTCATGCGTGAATTATTTGAAGATATAGACTATAAAGTAACCGTATGCAACGATGGCATAGAGGGTGAATACTACGCATGCGAATACCCCTTTGATGCCATCGTTTTGGACATCATGCTTCCGGGAAATGACGGTTGGGAAATCCTCAAATCCATCAGAAAGCAGGGTATTATGACCCCCGTACTGATGCTGACTGCATTGGGCGAAGTTGAAGATAAAGTCAAAGGTCTTAACAGAGGGGCGGACGATTATCTCCCCAAACCCTGTGATCCTAGAGAGTTGGTGGCAAGGGTGAAATCGGCAATTAGAAGAGCGTCAATGAATTCCCAGAAAACAGATAAGATTTTTATAGAAGATCTGTTACTGGATATGACAAAACAACGAGTAGAGAAGGGAGGGCGTCAAATCCCTTTTACACCCAAAGAGTATAGTATATTTGAATATTTATGCATTCATAAAGGTGAGATCGTCTCCAAAGAAGCTTTGCAGGAACACCTATGGGATGAAGACGACTCTTTTTGGTCGGATGTGTTGAGAACCCATATCAAGAATATCAGAAAGAAAATCGGGGACAAGAAGGGGACTTTTTTAAAAACGATTAGGGGAAAAGGGTATGTCATGGGTTAATCCGAAAACAGACAATACAAATGATTATCCAAAGACCCTAAAGAGAGCACGGTTGCTTTGGACATTCATCTTCTCCCTATCCATCTTTGCTATCGTTCTCTTTTTCTCCGTTATTATCATCCGTATCCAACAATCTACTCTTTATTCCAGACTTGACTCCAGGCTTATGGAACTGACCAATCTTTCACAAAATGCCCTGGACCTATTCAGAATTCAGAACAATGAAGCCCTCCCGGGTTTTCTATTTGAAGAAGGGCAATCAATACAAGTATACGGGCCTGCTGATAATCTAAGGTTTACCATCGGTGCAAAAATGCCTGATAATCTCAAGCTTCCCGAAAAACACATTGTAAAACTCCAAAGAGAGCGGTTTTTCCAGACCATCAAATTTACAGATAAAAATGGCGAGATCAAGACATTTAGAACCTATTCCAGGGTGATCACTCCCAAGCTCCCAGGTGTGGGAGATTTGATCGTCAGAGCCGGGATAGATCTTGAAGGTCTCATTGAAGAAAAAATGCTATTTAGAAACCGGGTTATCATGTTTGTGTTGGTCTTTCCCTTTCTTTCTTTTCTCATGGCTTATATACTGGCAGGCATAGTATTGCAGCCGGTTAAGGATAATTACAATCTGTTAAGAAAGTTCTCTTTTGACGCCTCCCACGAGTTGAAAACACCCTTGGCGGTGATTCAGATGAGCACGGGGATGCTTCTAACTAAAAAGGATAAATTAGACGAATCGACGGCCAAAAAGGTTATTTCCATTGACAATGCCAGTCATAGAATGGATCATTTGGTCAAACAACTGCTGCACCTGGCCCGAGCCCAAGAGTACAGTGAGAATGCAGATCAGATGGGAAAAATAAATGTAGAGACACTTATAAAAAGTATCATCGAAGAATACACACCCTATGCTCAAAAGAAGGGGATCGTACTTCTGTTCTCGGGAACCACACCGAAAAAACCGATTAGCGATAAGAACATCTTGCGAATGATCATTGGCAACATTGTGGAAAACGCAGTGAAGTTTTCACCACTGAGCCAACCCGTTGAGATCAGACTTGAGGCTGTTAAAAACATGGTGATTGTAACAGTCAAAGACTTTGGCCCCGGGATCGACAAGAGCGAAAAAGAGAAAGTATTTGATAGATTCTACAAAGTGGATAAAAGCAGACATGATAACTCCGGATCGGGAATGGGTCTTTCGATTGTAAAAGAATATTCCAAAAAAACGGGGATAAAAATAGAACTGGAAAGCGAACCCGGAACCGGAACGGAGTTTTTCATCAAAATCCCCTGTTGATTAACTCAACGACACATACCCAATAACAACAATAGCCGCCGTCTCAAGACGAAGAATCCTTTTCCCCAAAGTAATTTCAAGAGTTTCCGGTGAGATAGACCGAATTTCATCCAATTCCTTTTCCGAAAACCCTCCTTCAGGACCAATAAAAACATTCGTTTTTTGAGGAAAGGAAACGGCATTAACATGAACATTTGCACGAGGGTTGAGTAGAACAGGAACAACTCCCTCTGTATAAGCTTCTTTTGGCGAGCCAAGAGAGCGAAACTCCGGCATTATCGTCCCCCCACACTGCTTCAAGGCCTTTCGAGCAGTCTTTGCAACCTTCTCCATATTCACTTTATGATAATTCGAACGCTCACAATGAACCAAGTTAATCCGTTTAACCCCCAACTCTACCGCTTTTTCTATTAAAATTGAAAGCCTATTCCAGCGCGACAACCCCGCTGTAATTTCAATATAGTTTCTAAATTCCCGGGAGGAGTCTTTTGTTTTCTTGATGATTTGAATGATCGCCTCATTCTTTTTTAAGGCGGTAATAATGCCTTTATAGACATTCCCAACACCATCCGTAAAAGAAATCTCTTCCCCTTCTTTTTTCTTCATCACCCTCAGATGACCTGTTTCATGTGCATCAAAGAACGCCTTATCATTTTCAATTTGATTACAATAGTAAAAAAGACTCATACTCTCTCCCTTTTGGTCATAACTTTAAAATTTATGATATACTATTTATAGGTAGCCCTATTCTTTATATGTATTTATCATACCACGATATCAGTGGTACTAACAAGAGGTGAGTCATGGAAAAATTATCTGAGAGTCTGGAGAATTATCTCAGGATTATATACGAGGTGCAATCGCTCAAGGATTTTGCCAGAGTGAAGGATATTACCTTCCGTTTAAACGTTAAGACGGCTTCAGTAGCCGATGCATTGAAAAAGTTGGGAGATTTGGGGTTTGTTGATCATAAAAAATACGGGTATATTAAGCTTACCAAAGAAGGCATTTACGAAGCCTTGAAAGTTTATCAAAAGCATGAGTCCATGTTGACTTTTTTGTCTGAGGTGATGTTCATGAAAGATAAGCAGGTGGCAGAAGAGCTGGCATGTGGGCTTGAACATCATTTGGATGCAGAGTTGTTTTCTAAGATTGAAGAATTGTCAGAATTTTTCCGTGAAAATCCGTCCATAAAAAAGGAGTTTCGTGATTATCTTGCTGAGAAAGGTCCTGTAAAAGGCAAGCGTTTGTGGGAGGTTCCATCAGAATCGAAGGTGAGAGTGAGAAAACTTGGGGGCGTCAAAGAGGATAAAGATAAGTTGATTTCCATGGGGATTTTGCCGGGTATGACGCTTGAAGTTGAGGAGAATGAAGCCTCGGATGATTTGATGCGTATCAGAATTCGGGGTTTTTCCATAACGATGACCTATGAGGATGCGCAGAAGGTCGTTGT
The DNA here is from genome assembly GCA_034659095.1 of Thermotogota bacterium. Lineage (GTDB taxonomy): Bacteria > Thermotogota > Thermotogae > MWEM01 > MWEM01 > JASUTC01. The sequence continues at coordinate 27,340 of JAYEGQ010000220.1, read as the reverse complement.
GACGGTTATATAAAAAAATGCGGAGGAGATAGATGTTCATTTTAGGGAATTTATTGATAGGTATTGCGAAAGTTTTACAGGTGGTTTTATACGGGTATATGTTTGTGTTGATCATTGATGCGGTTTTGAGTTTTTTGCCGCAGATGCGATACAGCCCATTCAGACAGGTGATTTCATCATTGGCAAATTTGGTTTTGAACCCCTTGAGAAGGGTGATCAAGCCCATCGGGCAGATTGATTTTACTCCATACATTGCCATATTAATCATGATCTTTTTGGATGCCTTTTTGATTCAAACATTATTTGATTTAGGAATCAGATTGAGATGATCAAAACAGCGGGATTTCTTTACAATCCGCATAAAGCGGGCATAAAGGAAAAAACCGAGAGTTTGAAGCGGGTTCTTATAGATCATTCCATCGAGCCTGTGTTTTGCGTATCTACAGAAGATGAGTATAGTAGTGCTTTTTCAAAACCGGATATCATGATCGTTTTAGGTGGAGATGGCAGTGTTTTGCGCTCCATGCCTTTTTCTGTAAATATGGATGTACCGGTTGCGGGGATTAATTTTGGGAAATTCGGTTTTTTAACCCGTTATGAGTACGAGAGGGTATCGGAGAATCCGAATATTTTGATGGATTCTAAAATCTCTCCCAGGGCTCTTTTAGAAATTACAGCTTCTGAGGGTGATTTACAGGAAACCCATCTGGCTTTGAACGATATGGTGATTCAGCGGCAAAATTTGAGTCAGGTAGAGATGTATAAGATCGGTGTTAATGATTATTCTTTTGAACCTAAGGCTGCTGACGGAATAGTTGTTTCAACACCTACAGGTTCCACAGCTTATGCACTTTCCCTGGGCGGTCCGATTATCTTTCCTGAATGTCGCAGTATGCAATTAAATCTAATTGCTCCTCATACCATAGCCAATCGGTCTTTGGTTTTTAATTCCCAAGAGAAGATATCGGTTTGTCTTGATAATAATGATGAGATGAAGTATTCGGTAGATGGTTTACCTTTGGAAAAGACAAAAAAGATTTCTGTGGGTATCTCAGATATGGAATTTAAGCTCCTGTATCCTGAAAGCGATGAAATATTACAACTAGTTGAGTCTAAATTGTTATGGGGCAGGAGGGGTTGAATGCTTCGTGAAGTCCATGCACGGAATTTTTTGTTCTTTAGGGATGTCTCCGTAAACTTTCATTCAGGATTTAACGTGATCACCGGCGAAACTGGTGCGGGAAAATCAATGTTTGTGCGACTTTTGAGAAGCCTTTTTGGCGATTACAAGGCAAAAGAAATGATCGGACCATTTGAGGAAGGCTTTTGGATAGAGGCGGTGTTTGACAACGATCCCGAGATTGTCCAAATGCTTGTCCAGTCGGATATCCCCGTTGATGACCCCATGATCATTAAGATAGCCGGGACTAAGGATCGTTTTACCGCACGCATCAATGGATCGGTGGTTTCATCCAAAGTTCTCAAGGAGTTTCTACCAAAGACCTTTGAAATACATTCTCAAAATGCCTTTCAAAAGCTAAGGACGAATGCTTTCCACATTGAAATGGTTGATCGATATGGGGCCAATAAGATCAAACCCTTGTTTGAAGAGTATTCCAAAGCTTATAAAAAATATCATGAACTGAAAACCCTGCAAAGGGAATTGCCCGGTAATTCTACCGAAATGCTGCGTACACTGGATTTTTTGAAATTTCAAATTCAAGAGATTGAAGAAGCAACACTCAGAAAGAATGAAGATGTGGAAGTGTCTAACGAATTGAAAGTCTTGAGTAATTTCGACTATATCCGAACAAAACTCTCAAGTGTTTTGGCGATATTGGATGACTCGCCGGAAATCCCCAGTGTGATTGACAGAATCGGGGATATTTGCGGTAACCTTGAAGAGATCTCTGATATTGAAGACACAGTGGGAAATTGGCTGCAAATAGCCTTGACGGCTCAAGATACATTGAGTGATCTTTCAAGAGAGGTCTATTCGTATTTAGACAGCTTTGAGTTTGATGAAGAACGAATGAATGAGCTGGATGAGCGAATGAAAGTCATCGAATCCATGAAGCGAAAATACGGTCCGGAGTTGGATGATGTGTTTAACAATTTGGAGAAATTCACTCAACAAAAGGAATCCATTGAGAGTAAAATGGAACGAGCTGAGACGATTGATGAGGAGATAGTCGCAACCGTTAAAACCCTGGATAAATTGGATCAGGATTTATTCAAAATTAGGGAAGGAAGTGCGGTCATCATCGAAAAAGAAGTGATGGAAGAACTTGAGGATTTAAAAATGGGAAAGGTGCGAATCGCTCATGAAAGTCATCAAGAGTCTGATTTTCAAACCATGGGAAGAACCTTTTTACATTTTACCGCTTCCACCAATCCCGGAGCACCATTTTTGCCCATATCCAAAATCGCTTCCGGTGGAGAGATGTCAAGAATCTTTTTGGCCATGGAAATGGTGATTCAGCGGGTCATGGATATTCCCAGTGTAGTCTTTGACGAAATCGATTCCGGTGTAGGGGCTCGCCTTGGGGATCTCATCGGGAAAAAGATATCGGTTCTTTCTGAAAACGGTGTTCAGACCTTTGTTATTACCCACCTTCCGCAAGTAGCCGCCTTTGCCCAACGTCATTTTAAGGTGGGGAAATTGCAGGAGGGAGATCATACGGTTTCCACTATTGAGATTTTGGATGGTGAATTCCGTGAATCTGAGCTTCGTGAGATGTATGGTGAGAGTTTGGAGAACATATAAAAATGCAAAAAATGCTAATCAAATAACACCTTTCATTTTAAGGATTTTGTTATATTCATCTTTTGTCATTTTTCCATCGATTAGTTTTAGCAGCTCTTTTTTAGTTAAATAAAGTTGATGGGACATTAAAGATAGTAATTTATCATCATAGTCCTTATTTCCACGTTTCTGGAACCATCTTTGTTTATTTTTGTTTCTCCTTTGAAAGAAATAGTCCATTTATACATAAATTCACCTCATTCAGTTATACACTGAAATTTTAGTAAAAACAAAAAACAAGAATATGTTATAATATTCTATTAGAAATCAATATTTGTCAAGATGGAGGATAATATTGAGAGCAGACAAATATTCAAAAACGGAGTTCGAATATAAATTAACTAAGGAAGAACAATATAAAGAATACGAGTTTGTTCCCGATTATGCCGGTTATGTTGATCCGATTGAAGAAAACAGACGGTCATATGTCCGATGCTTTGAGCCGACCGATGGACAAGTTAAGGGAGATCTCATTCTTATACATGGTATCGGCGAAAACAACATCCCTTATATACAGTGGTTTGCGGAACAGTTCAGTAAACGGGGGATTCGCACTTGGTATCAGCTGTTGCCGTATCATTATAAGCAAAAACCGGAAAGCATGTACGGTGGAGAGCCCTATATGTCTGCGAACCCGGATATATGTGTGAAGCGTTTTCATATGGGGATAAGAGATACCCGTAAGATCATTGATTTTGCAGAAGAACAAAAGAGTTTTGATAGTGAAAATTGCTATATTTTCGGTTTTTCATTTGGCGGTATGTTCGCCACCATGGCTATGGGTGTTGATAAAAGGATAAAAAAAGGCGTCCTTGCAATCACCGGAGGTAATTGGCGTTGGATAAATTTTTATTCCCCGTATTCGAAAGCTGTCAGGCAGGACCTTTACAAGAATAGTAATCCTTACGGTTGCAAAGACGAGACTGATTGTATTATGCGATTCAGGGGAGACCCTGTAAACTGGGTGAGAGAAAATGTTAAAACTGTAGATGATATTTTCAATAAGGCCCCAATACGCTGTTATCATTACGATCCCATTTGCTACGCTCCTTTAATTGATCGTCCTGTGCTTTTCTTAAAAGCCGCTTTTGACAAAATTATGCCAAAAAATGCAACTGAAGATCTTGAAGCGTTACTTCCCAATAAAACAGTAAAGACCATTCCCACTGGTCACAAATCTTCCATTGTCCTTAGAAGAAGGATCTTAAAGTGGTCTATGCAATTCTTAACCAATAAGTGAAGAATTGTTTCTGACTTTTATTATCATTTCTCTTCATCCTATGTCCATTGATGCTGTGCAAAACATTGCAAGCAAAATTTGCAATCCATGAGAATTTTGTCTTTTTTTTGAATACATTTCAAGATATTTCCATTACCTACGAACAGTTGAAATAAACAGATGATTCAACAAAGGTAATTTGAATCGTCGGCTTTTAAATTTCAACTGTGAATTCCTTAATGTTATAATTGTAACGAAAAAAATCAAAGAAGATAAACACATACGAATCGGGGGAGGTAAAAATGGAGAACGATGAGAAACAAAGATTATTTGAGGACTTTGATTCTTCAACTTATGAACAGTGGAAAGAAGCAGCTGAAAAGCTGTTAAAGGGTGTTCCATTTGATAAAAAGATGTACACACATACACCGGAAGGTGTAAGGCTTGAGCCTATATACAACCTTGAAGATGGATGTCCGGCTTCCAACGAGAATTTTCCGGGTTATTTCAGATTCAGACGTTCCACAAAAGAAACCGGGTATCTCAATCCGGCCTGGACAATCATGCAGGAGGAATCTGAGCCAATTCCTCAGAAGTGGAATGAGAGTTGCTTGACCCACTTAATGAAAGGTGTGGATGGGATTAATGTTCGATTGAACAGTCTTAGCAAGGACTGTCAGTTGCCTGAAAGTTCTGAGGATTGTTGTTTGAAGGGACTTTCAGTAACGGACTTTGAAGATTTTAAAGGGGCTTTTGATTCGGTAAAACTAACGGAATATCCCTTATACATGGACTGTGGCATCAATACTGAGATTTATTTGGCCCTTTTTTATGCTTTAAAGGGTGAAAAGATTAAAAAAATGAAGGGAACGCTTGGGACCGATCCTTTGGGAAGACTTGTTGAAACGGGGAAAATCAAGGCATCTTTTGACGAGGTGTTTGATTCCATTGTTAGAATGATCAAATGGAAGAAGGATAAAGCATCCGAATTGAAAACTATCTTGATTGATACCACTCCCTATCACAATGCGGGTGCCAGTGGAGTTGAAGAATTATCCATTGCCTTTTCAACTGCCGTTTACTACATCAACAAATTGTTAGATAGAGGATTGGCTATTGACGAGATTGCAAATGAAATCACCTTCTCTTTTTCCGTGGCCTCTTATTTCTTTATGGAGATTGCTAAATTAAGAGCGGCCAGAATCCTCTGGACAACAATTGTAGAAGCCTATGGTGGACAAAAGGAATCCGGAAAAATATCCATTCATGCCAGGACATCGTCAAGGACACAGACAATTTATGATCCCTATGTCAACATGCTCAGAGACACTTCACAGGCATTTTCAGCAATCCTGGGTGGCGTAGATTCACTGCATGTCTCGCCCTTTGAAGAAAGGAAAGGATTGAACAGCGCTTTTTCAAAACGAGTTGCCAAAAACGTTCAGTTGATCTTAAAAGAGGAATGTCATCTTACCATGCCCATTGATCCCACGGGAGGAACTTGGTATATCGAGAAAGTGACCGATGAATTGAGTCAAAAGGTTTGGGAAAGATTCCAGCAAATAGAGGAGAATGGCGGAATTATTGAGTATTATCATCAGGGTCTTGCTGAAGCCGATATTGAAAAGAGCAGGAATTTCAGGCAAAAAGAATTCACAACTCGAAAGCGTGGAATTGTAGGCAATAACATGTATCCGAATCTTTTCGAGGAACCCTTATCCGTTGACTCAGATCAAAAAAGAAAGGTTCAAGAACAACTGTTTAATAGTATACAAGACGTAAAAGGTCAATCTGATGATTTCCTTTCTGTTGATACACCTGTAAAAATAGAAGAATTGTCTGAAAAACTGAAAACCGGTGCTTCACTCCAAACTTTAAGTAAGACCATTTTTAAAGGCAGCACAAGTGCGAAATCTCTTGAGCCGCATCATGACGCTGAATTATTTGAGCTGCTGAGACAAACCTCATGCAACATAAAGACAAAAACCGGAGAACTCCCCAAGGTTTTCTGTGCCAATTTTTCAAAATTGGCAGTCCATAAACCCAGAACCGGTTTCACCAAGGGCTTTTTTGAGGTAGGAGGATTTGACGTGCTGGCACAGCACAGTTTTGAAACGGTTGAAGAAGCTGTGGACAAGGCATTGGCATCAAAAGCGAAAATTGTGGTGATTTGTTCATCTGATAAAGTGTATCCGGAGGTTGTCGTTCCCTTTACAGAGGCAATCAAAGCAAAAGATCATCGCATTAAAGTCATTCTTGCTGGCAAACCGGATCAATCCTTAGCTGATGATTATGAAAAGGCCGGTCTGGATGATTTCATCTTTGTGAAAACGGATGTGTACGATTTTCTTAAAAAGGCACAGGAATGGGTAAGAGAACAGGGAGGTGAAGGGCTTAACAAGTCCAGCAATTGATGGCAAAAAAACCAGATTTTACTAAAATTGGATTTTCGACAAAAACTGAATCAGTCACATATAACGATTGGAGAGAAAAGGCAACAAAACAATTAAGCAAAAATATAGAGGATTGTACTTGGCTCACCAACGAACAGATAGAAGTAAGCGCCCTTTATCACAGGGGAGATTACAAAGAACTGGAACACCTCGGTTTTACAGCCGGCATCCCACCTTATTTGAGGGGACCCTATGCCACCATGTATATCTTCAGGCCCTGGACAATCCGACAATATGCAGGCTTTTCAACGGCACAGGAGAGTAATGCCTTTTACCGAAGAAATTTGGCAGCCGGTCAAAAAGGGCTTTCTGTTGCCTTTGATTTGGCCACACACCGTGGTTATGACTCGGATCACGAACGGGTTGAAGGAGATGTAGGAAAAGCAGGTGTTGCCGTAGACAGTATTTTGGACATGAAGACGCTCTTCGATGGGATTCCCCTGGGGGATATGTCCGTTTCCATGACCATGAATGGTGCGGTTTTACCGGTGATGGCATTCTACATCGTAGCTGCCCAGGAGCAAGGTGTCGATGAAAAAGACCTGAAGGGAACCATTCAAAACGATATTCTGAAAGAATACATGGTGAGAAACACCTATATCTATCCCCCAAAGATGTCCATGCGGATCATTGCCGATATCTTTCAATATACATCTGAGAAGATGCCCAAATTCAACAGTATCAGCATCTCAGGCTATCATATGCAGGAAGCAGGTGCTACAGCGGATATTGAATTGGGTTATACCCTGGCTGATGGATTGGAATATGTGAGAACCGGTGTGAATGCCGGCATTGATATCGATGCCTTCGCTCCCAGACTGTCATTCTTCTGGGGAATCGGCATGAACTACTTCATGGAAGTGGCAAAGTTGCGCGCCGCTCGACTCTTATGGGCCAAGATTATTAAAGAATTCAATCCCAAAAACCCCAAGTCTATGTCATTGAGAACACATTCTCAGACGTCCGGATGGAGTTTGCAGGAACAAGACCCTTACAACAACGTTGCCAGGACCTGTATTGAGGCGATGGGTGCTGTATTGGGACATACGCAATCCCTGCATACCAACGCGTTGGATGAAGCCATTGCGTTGCCTACGGACTTTTCAGCCAGAATCGCCAGAAATACTCAGATTTTCCTTCAGACTGAAACGGGCATCTGCGATGTGATTGATCCTTGGGGTGGTTCTTTTTACCTGGAAAAACTAACGGATGAGTTAGTTAGGAAGGCATGGGAACATATAGAGGAAATTGAAGGATTGGGAGGCATGGCCAAGGCCATCGAAACGGGTGTCCCCAAGATGAGAATCGAAGAAGCGGCAGCAAGGAGACAGGCAAAAATAGATTCAGCCCGAGAGGAAATAATAGGAACAAACAAATACAGACTTGACAAAGAGGAGCCCATTGACATTCTTGAAGTTGATAACAGTGCTGTTCGGGATTCTCAGATAAAGAGGTTGAAGAAATTGAAAGAAGAGAGAGATAATGAAGCCGTTAAAAAAGCACTGGATGCTATAACAAACGCAGCTGATACTGGTGAAGGCAATTTGCTGGAACTTTCTGTGGAAGCGGCTCGAGCAAGGGCAACATTGGGAGAGATTTCGGATGCCATAGAAAAGGTTTCCGGCAGGCACAAAGCCATTATCAAATCCATATCCGGTGTTTACAGCAGCGAGTACAAAGAACATGAGAAAATCGAAAAGGTCAAACAAATGGCCGATGAATTTGAGGGAAAAGAGGGAAGACGTCCCCGCATTCTCGTAGCGAAGATGGGTCAAGATGGCCATGACAGAGGTGCCAAAGTCGTTGCGACGGCATTCGCCGATATGGGATTTGATGTAGATATCGGACCTTTGTTCCAAACCCCCAAGGAAACGGCTTTACAGGCTGTGGAAAACGACGTGCATATTATTGGTATGAGTTCTTTGGCTGCCGGGCACAAAACGCTATTGCCTCAATTGGTTGCTGAGTTGAAAAAACATAACAGGGAAGACATCATGATCGTTGTGGGCGGGGTTATTCCGGCTCAAGATTATGCCTACTTGAAAGAGAACGGAGCTTCTCTTATCTTTGGTCCAGGCACTGTGTTGCCGGTTGCTGCTCAAAAGGTCATTGAAGAATTGGAAGAGAGACTTGGATTCGAAGATGAGTGACAAGGAAAAAAAGAGGCCTGAGTGGACCCCTGAAGGGGAACAGGAAGGCTTTACAACATCTGTCATGGACGGGATTCACTCCCGCCATGACGGTTTTCAGGGTAATGATAAGGGGAAAAAGGTTCATCACAAAAGAAGAAAATTAGAATTGAAAGACCACTTGAAAGGGGTACTTGAAAGAGACCGCTCCATCATGGCAAGAGCTATCACGCTGGTTGAAAGCAATTCCACTCGACACAGAACAACAGCTGACGAATTGATCAAAGAACTACTGCCAAAATCAGGTAATTCCGTGCGAATTGGGATCACGGGTATGCCCGGGGCTGGAAAGAGTACATTTATTGAAGCCCTTGGCAATTTACTTTGTGACAATGGACATAAGGTGGCCGTTCTTGCTGTGGATCCGTCGAGCTCTTTAACAAAGGGAAGTATTCTGGGTGATAAGACAAGAATGGAAAAGCTCTCCACCCGGCCGGAGGCGTTCATCCGTCCTTCTCCTTCCGGGGGTGTACTTGGAGGTGTCGCTCGTAAGAGTCGTGAGACGATGATCATTTCTGAAGCAGCGGGATTTGATGTGATTTTGGTTGAAACGGTCGGTGTGGGACAAAGCGAGATCACGGTACGTTCCATGGTAGATTTTTTCTTGTTGTTGACCATAACCGGTGCCGGTGATGAATTGCAGGGGATGAAAAAAGGGATCATGGAACTGGCGGATGCCATTTTGATTAACAAGGCGGATGGCGGGAATATTAAGAAGGCACAGACCACAAAATCCGAATTTAATCGAATCCTTCACTATCTCCAACCCGCAACGCCCGGATGGGATACAAAAGCCTATACCTGTTCATCCATTACAGGATCGGGAATCGGTGAAATTTGGGAAGTTATCGAAGAATTTTTAGAACATACTCAAACTACGGGTTATTTTGAGGAGCGCAGACATACACAAGCCATTGAATGGATGAAAGCCATGATCGAGGAATATCTGAAAAAGATTTTCTACGAGGATGAAATGGTGAGGAATGTTTATGATTCCGTTCAAACAGCTGTGAAAAAAGGGGAAATCACACCGGCGACGGGGGCTCAAAAATTAATCCAAGTGTTTGAAGGGAAATCAGAAGAAATGTAGGGGAACGCCTGCGTATGTCCCGGGAAATAACAACATGTTTTCGTAAAACAAATTACAATAGGCATATTATGCACAAATAATCAAATGGTTGTACTGCAAAAAGGTCATTTTCGAAGGCATAATTGGAAAATCAAGCATTATCTCATTTGCGGGCGGACACATCGATCCGCCCCTACAAAGACGTGAAAACATCTTAAATAGAGACGTAGGGGAGCACCGGTGTGTGCTCCCTCATAACAATAGCGGAAACAAATTTTTGAGATTATCCCCCATAATTCCCCTTATTAAAATCCTGTCCCATCTCTGTTTTTATCCATTCTTTGTGAAAAAATTTTAATTCCGCGTTTTTTAATATTTCTTTATTTAATGGTATAATATAATAACAATTTATGGATTATTTATCCCAGATTCCATTGGCTTAATCTCAATGGAATCAAAACTAAGAAAGGTGGTTGGTAAGATGAGTTTGAAGTCAAAAGTGTTGTTGTTTGTTGTTTTGGCGTTGTTTGTTTTCGTTTCGTTTGCCGGGGCGAAGATAACCATTACCTGGTGGATTAACCCTTGGCGGATTGCACCCCCCGGATTTCCTGAGGACCAGGCTCCCGGCAGTGAAGATTTCCCCAAATGGATTTCAGAAGAGTTTATGAAATTACATCCGGATGTAGAAGTTAAGTATGTGGTTGTTGGAAATACCGAATATTCACAAAAGATGGCAGCTGCCATTGCCACACGTACTCAGCCTGATCTTTTCAAAGGTCCTTTATGGGACAGCAGATGGGTGGAAGCTGGTTTATTAGAACCCATTGATGACTATTTAACAGAAGAGGATTGGGAAGATTTTTATGAGATTGCCTTGAGTGATTATGAAGTCAACGGCAAGCATTACATTTTCCCATGGTCATTTGGGACAAATGGTATGGGTACATCCATGCTTCTTTACACCCCTGATTTTGAAAAAGCCGGAGTAGATTGGAAGGATATTGTTGAAAATGGTTGGACTATGGAAGAATTCCTTGAAGTCGCTGAAAAATTAACTTGGGATACAGATGGCGATGGAGAAAATGACCATTACGCCATCAGTTTTGGTGCAAAAGATACTCATAATATCATGAATTTTATCTACGCCTATGGCGCTAAACTTTCAAATGAGGATGAAACTGAAGTTTACATGAATTCTCCAGAGGCAGTTGAAGGTTTACAACTCTTGGTTGATTTAGTTGATGAATACGGTGTGGTTCCAAAAGGAGTAGAAGGGATGGGCGTTTACGATGTAATTGGTAATTTCCACGCTCACAGAACCAGTATCGGATTTGGAGGTCCTTATGAAATTGGAAGGATTACCAGATATTACAAATCTCAAAAATGGGAATTTTCCGAATTATTTGAACCCGTTTTGGCTCCCTTCCCACATGTGGAAGGCAAAGACCCCGTTGCTTATGCGTCAACAGGAGGATTTGTTATCTTCAAACAACCTGATAAAGAAAAAAGAGATATGGTAATGGAATTTGCCAAATTCCTGACGAATAAGGAAAATATGGCACTTCTTGAGTCATTAAACTATCTAACATCAAGAAAATCTGTTAATGCCATGCTTTATGAAGACGATGAATACATGAAAGAACAAGTGGATACTTTTGGAAATATCATGGGAGACTATGGAATGGAATTCTTCGGCTCTCAGTCCTTCCCATGGTCAGAAATGGAAAAATATTTCACTGCATCGTTGGAAGCGGCATTTGCGGGAACTAAAACACCACAGGAAGCCCTTGATTATTTCAACGTAGAGGCGAACAAAATCCTGAAAAAAAGGAAATAATCCGATTAAAGAATAAGGCCGATGGTTTTCATCGGCCTTTTTTGAGGTGGACAATTTGAATCTATTAAAATCTATCTGGAAAAGCAAGGCGGCTTACTTATTTATTTTGCCTCATTTTGCCTTGTTTTTAACTTTCTTTTTGATTCCCGTGGGTCATGGCATGTATTTGAGTTTGTTTGATTATTCCGTTTTTTCTCAGGAATTTATCGGCTTCGACAATTACAAGGAATTATTTCAAGATGACTTATTTTGGAAAGCCCTTGGGAACACGTTTATGTATACTTTCGGGGTGGTTCCCTTATGGCTTGGAAAGGCGCTCTTGGTAACAGTCCTTATTTATCCTTTCAGAAAAGGGATTCGTACCTTTTTTAAGTCCATGTTTTATTTGCCGCATGTGAGTTCCACAGTCATCATTGCCATGATTTGGCTGTGGGTCTTTAATCCCAATTTCGGATTGCTCAACTATTTTATGGATTCAATTGGTTTGGATAAAGTTGTGTGGTTGGGTAACAAGGCAACGGCTTTGCCGTCTTTGATCATGATGCAAGTCATTATGGGTGGCGGATCTACCATCGTTTTGCTTTCAGCTGCTATGTCTTCCATCCCGGAATATCTATTTGAAGCAGCTGAGATTGAAGGGGCATCTTCCTGGCAGATTTTCAGAAAGATTACGGTTCCTTTGTTGAAGCCTACAATTTTGTATTCATTAGTTATGGGAACGATTGCTAATTTCCAAACGTTTTCAAATATATATATCATGACTGAAGGGGGGCCGGAATTTTCGACCCTTACCGTTGCCTATCTGGTTTACGAGACAGCGTTTAAAAATTATTACCTTGGGTTGGCTTCTGCCATGTCCATGATCATGTTTGTCATATTGGTATCTCTGGCGCTGATTCAGTTCAAGTGGCTCAGCTCCAATGTTGAGTATTAGAAAGGGATGATTGTCAATGAATACAATGAAAGTCAAGAAATTGTCAAAGAAAACGGTGTCTCTCATTATCCTTTCCATTTTGGCTTTAATGGCCTTCATTCCCTTGTATTGGATGGTTGTAACTGCTTTTAAGCAACCTACTCTGACCATGAAGTTTCCACCGGAAATCATTCCAAAAAATCCGACACTACAAAATTTTGAAGCACTTTTTCAGAGGAAGGATTTATTTAGGTGGACTTTAAACAGTGTCATAGTAGCAGGAACGGTTACATTGACCCAAATCTTTTTATGTGCAATGGCAGGTTATGCCATTGCAAAAAAACGTTTTCCCGGTAGTAAGTTGTTTTTCTGGATATATATCAGTTCCATGATGATTCCAAAACAGGTGACCATTGTACCTTTGTATATAATGGTAGCCAATTTTGGGATGGTTGACACTTATGGGGGGTTGATTCTCCCCAGTATTGCAGCTCCATTCGGGGTCTTTTTAATGCGCCAATTTATGTTGTCACTTCCTAATGAAATTATTGATGCCGCACGTATTGATGGCGCTGGAGAGTTTAAGACATTTTGGAAAATCATCCTACCCATGTCCAAGCCGGCATTGGCCGTTTTGGGGATATTTACATTTGTGGGTGAGTGGAATTCATTCCTGTGGCCATTGATCGTCACCCAATCCTCGAAAATGAAGACGCTGCAGGCCGGGTTGGCGTTGATTCAGGAGGAAGTCCCCATGGAATATGCTTACTTGATGGCCGGTGCAACTTATGCAGCAATTCCCATGGTCATCGTATTCCTGACATTCCAGAAATATTTCCTGAGAGGGGTTACGGTGGGGGCTATTAAATAAAGTATAAAGGGACGAAATTATAAAAAACGTCCCTTTTAATTTATTGAAATATGGAATCAAGTGTTTCTTTTAAATCTCCGTAAGATTTATAAAGAATAGCTTTAATACCCATATTTGAAGCAGACTCAACGTTTTTTGTATTGTCGTCAATGAATATGGTTTCTTCCGGTTTTACACTTTCATAATCCAGGATGATGTTATAAAAATTTTGGTCAGGCTTTGCAACATTGAGAAGGTGTGATGGGTAGACCTTTTCAAACACATCATAATCGCCATTCTTCATATGCTTTTTATAATGCGATTCAATAGTGTTTGTACCGACTACAACTCTACTGTCTCTTTTTAACCGCGTTATCAGCTCATACATGCAATCGCGCCTTTTTGGTTCGAACAACGTTTCAAAATAATCTTCTTTTACATATATTCCGGATGTTTCAGAAAATGCCTGCCAGAAATCGTTCATGTCCATCTTGCCGGATTGAATCTTGACAAAATTCTCATATTTGGCAAAGTCTAAAAACTGCCTTTTGTTCAGTCCCAATTCTTTGCATATGGAATCCAATACGTTTGTGTTGGTACACATCACACCACCCATATCAAAAATAAACAATCTCTTCTTCATTTCATTCTCCCTTGCTTGTTTTTTTTATTATACACTCAGCCTTGTCTTTATCTACTAAATGTATAGTTATTATAACATCGAAAAAAAGTTTAACGGGATTGTTGTTTTAATCGCTCAATCGTGCTATTATAGCTATAAGAAAAAAACGGGAGGTGGAGAACCCATTTGGGTTTTTTATGGTTGACAAATTGTTAAAAAAAGAAGAATTTATTGGGAAGATCTATGACGGTGCGACCCTCATGATTGGTGGTTTTTTGGGGGATGGAACACCGGAATCCTTGATTGATGAAATCGTAAAAGCCGGTAAAAAGGAACTGACGGTAATCGCTAATGATACAGCCTTTCCTGGGAAGGGAATTGGTAAGCTGATCAGTGCGGGATTGGTAAAGAAAGCAATCGTATCACATATTGGAACAAACCCCGAAACGCAAAAGCAAATGATCGAAGGAACCATGGAAGTGGAGCTGATTCCTCAAGGAACTCTTGCTGAGAAGGTTCGTGCAGGTGGATTCGGGTTGGGTGGTATTTTAACTCCCACTGGATTGGGAACGGTTGTTGAAGATGACAAACAAAGATGTGAAATTGACGGGAAGGAATATTTGATTGAACCCGCTATAAAAGCTGATATAGCCCTTCTAAAAGCAAAAAAGGCGGATGTGTTGGGGAATTTGACCTATAATCTTACCGCTCAAAATTTTAATCCATTAATGGCTTTTGCAGCTATAACGACAATTGTGGAGGTTGAAGAGCTGGTAGCTAAGGGTGGGATTGCGCCAAACGAAGTCCGAACGCCCCATGCCGTTGTTGATTTTCTTGTAAGGGGGGATTGCAAATGATAAAGGATAAATTAAAGGTCAGAGAAATCATTGCTAAACGAGTGGCGATGGAACTTCATGATGGGGATATCGTTAATCTGGGTATTGGTATTCCAACACTTGTTGGCAACTATTTGCCTCAGGATGTGCATATCTTTTTACAGTCTGAAAATGGTATTTTAGGGATGGGAGGAGCTCCCAAGCCCGGATATGAAAACAAAGACATGAACAACGCGGGTGGTTTACCGGCTTCATTTTTACCCGGGGCTGTTGCTTTCGATTCAGCAACTTCTTTTGGGCTGATAAGAGGTGGACACGTTGCTGCTACTGTTTTAGGAGCTTTACAAGTAGACGAAGAAGGCCATTTGGCCAATTGGATGATTCCAGGCAAACTCATCCCGGGGATGGGTGGAGCCATGGACTTGGTAACGGGTGCAAAAAAGGTTATCATCTCCATGACACATACCAAGAAGGATGGAAGTGCGAAAATAATTCCGAAATGTACTCTACCTCTCACATCTATCAGAAAGATCGATTTAATCGTTACAGAAGCTGCTGTTATTGAAGTAACAGAGAATGGGTTGTTACTTAAAGAATTGGGTCCCGAAACAAGTCTGGAAGAGGTTATAAACGCCACGACTGCTAAACTGATTGTTCCTGATGGTTTAAAACAGATGCCGATAACTGTGTAATAAGGGATAAAAATTATTGGTTTTGAGACTATGGTAAAAAAAGCTTTTGTTTTTATGTTTTTGTAATGGTTATAAAATACAACATTATATGATATAATTTAAGCGGCATATGATATGGTTTAGAACGTTTTATTTAAAAACATGAGGGGTGATTTTTAATGTTCAGTGAGAAAAAAATATCTGAATTTTTAAATCAACTGTCTTCAAATACACCTACACCGGGAGGCGGAACTGTTGCTGCGCTTTCAGGCGGATTAGCCGCATCTTTGGTAAGCATGGTGGCATCATTGACAGTGGGAAGGAAAAAGTATCAAGGATATGACGCCCTGTATGAAGAAACAATCGGTAAGATGAAGCAGCTTTCCGAGCGCTTTCAGGATATGATGGATGAGGATGCCAAGGCCTTTGATGGTGTAATGAAGGCGTTGAAAATGCCGAAAAAGACCGATGATGAAAAGCAAGTCAGAAAAGAGAAATTACAAGAAGCCTTCAAAAACGCCACGAACAGTCCGGTTAACACAGCCGAAGCGGTTGTTAAGGTTTCAGAATATGCGAAGGAAATGGTAAAAAACGGCAACAAAAACGCGGTCTCCGATGCTTACTGTGCCATCGAGCTATGTAAGGCGGCTTTCAATATGGCCATGGAAAATGTGGATATCAACCTGGGTTCTATCAAAGATGAAGTTTACACAAAAAAAGTGACCGTCAGGTGTGAAGAACTTCGAGAAACGCTTAACAGGAATATTAAAGAATAAATTATGTTTAGAGGATGTGTTTTATAATAGAGAATGGTTTTGAATTGATTCAAACAGATTCTACGTGTAGTGCGAGAAGAGGAAGACTGAAAACAACACATGGAGTGATTGAAACACCGGTATTTATGCCTGTGGGGACTTCGGCGAATGTAAAGGGTGTTTTACCGGATAGATTGGTGGAACTAGAAGCACAGATTATTTTATCCAACACTTTTCACCTTTATTTGAGACCCGGCCATGAAAGGATCAAAGGCTTCGGCGGCCTCCATTCATTCATGAATTGGGAGCGTCCGATTTTGACAGATAGTGGCGGTTTTCAAGTGTTCAGTCTTTCCAGAATCAACAGGATATCGGATGAAGGAGTTGAATTTAGTTCACCCATTGATGGTTCTAAGCATTTTTTTACACCCGAGAAAACGGTCGAGATTCAAGAGGCATTGGGGTCTGATATTGCAATGGTTTTTGATGAATGTGCCGATCCCAATACGGATGACAGTTATATTCGAGAATCCGTGGACAGAACTTTCAGATGGGCCAAGCAGTTTCAAAAAGCACATACGAGAGAAGATCAAATGGTTTTTGGCATCGTACAGGGCGGTACATCTGAGGCCTTTAGAAAAGAAAGTGCAAGACAGATCACATCCATACCTTTTGACGGGTATGCCATTGGTGGATTAAGTGTTGGCGAACCTTTTGACATTACCATTGACACGCTGGAATTAACAACTCCCGAACTGCCCGTTGAGAAACCTCGTTATTTAATGGGGGTTGGTACTCCCGAGATGATATTCAACAGCGTTGAACGGGGAGTGGATATGTTTGATTGCGTCTTACCCACCCGAAGTGCCCGGCATGCCACCCTCTATACCAGAGGGGGTAAGATAAGGATCAAAGGTGCAAGGTACAAAGATGATAATACACCTGTAGATGAACAATGCGATTGTTATACATGTCGTCATTTTCCCAGGGGATATTTGAATCATCTTTACAATAAAAAGGAAATAACTGCAATGATACTGGGGAGTATCCATAATCTTAGATTTTTAACAAAGATGATGGGGGATATAAGAAAATCAATCGAGGAAGACAGATTCAGGGAATTTAAGAATAGTTTCTTCAGCGATTACAACTGAAGATTCCCAATTGGGGGTGTCTTATTTGCTTAAGAAAAGTGTTTTATTGTTTGTGTTTATGTGTTTTCTAATGATCACAGGTCTTTCAGTGGATCTTGATTATTGGGCTCTACAAGCGCCTTACGGGACGGGCGCCGTTTCAAGAGGTTCATTAAGTGTTTACACCAATCCAGCTGCGCTAATTTTACAAAGGAAGTGGGAGGCTAATTTTCTTTCCACCATCTGGCAAAGCACTGAAGGTGATGCATATAAAATTTTCGGTGTTAACGTAATACAGCCATTTCAAAATGGTTTTGCCGGATCACTTGACATTCTTTATGGAGCTTTAACGGATCCCAACAATGATGACAGATACGCCTCTTTTGGTTATGCTATGGCAGGGAAGATGAATGATCTTGCATGGGGTGCCAGAATAGTTGCCGGCCGGTTTGATCAAAAGGATGATGATGATGCATATTATGGCTCTGCTAACTTTGGCCTTATGTATAACTTGGTTGAGCATACTCAAATAATGATTAACGCTAATGCCCCACAGATAGTAACCTCAAATGCAACACTGTTTGAGAAAAACCGTCCTGAGTCATTCTGGGTTGGTGGAGGATTGATGTCTTCCACGGAAGATGCCAGGGCATATTTTTCCGTTCAAGGGTACAGTAAGGAAACGGATCCTATGATGTCTGCCAATTTTGGTGGAGGATTTAAAATTGGTTTTTTAAATTTTGATTTGTCCTTATCCATGATGGATTTTGAAAAAGATCTAAATTTAGCAACAGTCCAAACTTATGGAAACGGTATGATCATGCTTGATTTTCAAGATTTTGGTGTGGGGTTATCAGCTTCGATTCCCTTGCACGGTGTTTCACTTAGTGATACCAAATACAGTCTTTTTGTAAGTGCGAGGTGGTAGCAGATGATGAAAAGACTATTATTACCAATATTCCTTTTTTCCATTTTGTTCATTTTTGCGATGGTTTCCTGTCTTGGCCCTGGTGTAATAACAGAAATCGGAGGAGAAGAACCGGGACCTGTACCAACACCTGTTTCCACTCCGACTTCCTGGTATATTCAGAATGTTTTTGCAGGAGATTGGAGTTATCAGTTTTTTTCCGGAAACGAAGCGGTTCAAACTTATAAAGTTACTCATCAGGGTTTTAATAACGGTCAGATACATTTAAAATTCGTAGATCTCAAAAGCGGCTTTACAACCTTTAACGCAGATGGCATCATCGATATGAATACCGGTGAATTCTTTGCGCAAGGTGACATAGCGAGAGTGGGAGGGATTGACGGAGATATTGAGTTATACGGCCAATTTGCAACTGATACCATCTCAGACTATACTGCGGATCAAGAGGACTTTTTTTCCGGGGAAGATAAAACGGTGTATAAGTACACCATTCAAACGATCAGATATCATCAATGACCGTAGCTTTAATTCTCGCTGCCGGTAAAGGAACAAGATTTCAAAGTCCTTTTCCAAAACAACTGGTTTTACTGAACGGGAAATCTATTCTCGAATATTCCCTTGATATTGTGGAAGTTTTGAATGATATTGAGTTGACAATGTTGGTTATCGACCCCTCGTATGAAGAAACGTATAGAGCTGTCGCCAAAAAGTACAGTAAAAAGATCGAGTTTTGTGAAGGCGGTTTAACAAGACAAGAATCTGTCTCCAACGGGTTAAAAGGAATCAACGAATTAATACTGCAAAAAGAAAGCTTGAAAGTGCTAATTCACGACAGTGCCAGACCATTCTCACGTAAAGTTTTTCAAAATGTATTGAATAAATTGAAAACTGAAGAAGCAGTAGTCCCGGTGCTTAAAACCAAAGATACGATTTATGTCATAAAAGATAAGGAAGTAGTGGATATTCCCTGCAGAGACCATTTGTTTAATGTTCAAACTCCGCAGGGTTTTTCATTTTCAGCAATATTTGATTGTCACAAAATGGCTGATAAAAAAAAGATGCATACCTTTACAGATGACGGCTCGCTTTATTCTACGTTTAGAAGGAGCCAACCGGCAATTGTGGCAGGAGAACAGTTGAATTTTAAAATAACCGATAAAAAAGATATGCTGCTTGGAGAGTACTATTTATCGAAAGAGAAAAAAGTTGATAAACACTAAAGGTTGGTGAATATGATGGTTAAAAACTACGTGTTAGACACGAATGTGCTACTTCATGATCCTGACTCTATTTTTTCATTTGATGACAACAACGTAATTATTCCCTTGCCGGTTCTCGAAGAACTTGACGGGTTTAAGCGGAAACCCGGTCAATTGGGAGCAAATTGTAGAGAAGTAGTCAGGAATTTGGATCGCTTACGCGAAAAAGGAAATTTACTGGACGGTATTGAGCTGGAAAAGGGAGGGAAACTGAAGGTTCTTGTGTATCATAAAAATAATTTTGAGATACCCCCCTTTTTGAAAAGAGAATTGAAAGACAACTGGATACTCCTTTACGCATTGAGATTATCGAAAGAAGCCGATGAAGGGCTTGAAACCATACTGGTGACTAAGGATATCAACTTCAGGCTGAAAGCAGAAGCGGTGGGGATCAACTCTCAAGACTATATGAAAGATAAATCTGAGGTTGAGCAATACAAAGGTTTTTTAGACATTAAGAGAAATGATTTGAAAACAGATGTAACCAATCGATTTGCTTCAGGAGAAATGATACCGTTGGATTTGTTGAACGTGAACTCTGAAGAAGTTCACCCGAATATGTACATCAGTTTAAATGATCAATATTTCGGGAAGGTAAATAAAGAAAGCGATGCGATTATCCCTTTAAAATACAATTTTGAATCGAAATTCTACAGTATATTTGCCTTGAATAAAGAACAGCTATTTGCATTGGATGCCATGATGGATGAAACTGTTTCATTGATCACATTAACTGGCCCGGCCGGTACAGGCAAAACACTGATTGCTTTAGCAGCAGGGTTAAAGTTGTGCATGGAAGAAAAAAAATACGAAAAGATGATTGTAACAAAACCTGTAGTACCCATGGGGCAGGATATAGGATTTATTCCAGGTTCAGCGGAAGAGAAGTTGAGGCCCTGGGTTCAGCCGGTTTTTGATAATTTGGAATTCTTGTTTGGAAAAAGGGGAATTAAAGCTGAAGAGTATCTGAGAAAAAGAAATTTGATTGAGATAGAGGTATTAAGTTATATCAGAGGAAGATCCATCCCGGACCAATTAATTATTATCGATGAGGCTCAAAACCTCACACCCCACGAGATTAAAACCATTATAACCAGAGTGGGGGAGAACTCCAAGATCATTTTGACGGGCGATCCGGAGCAAATTGATCACCCTTACCTTGATGAAATGAGTAACGGTTTGATGTATGCAGGGTCACGTTTTTACGGGCAGAAAATCGCATCTCATTTACATCTTACAAAGGGTGAAAGATCGGAACTTGCCTCTATTGGTGCTGCTATTTTATAAACAAAAAAATATGGTATAATTTGATGAACATAAACAAATTTCTGGAGGTGCCAATATGGGTAGTGAATTTGATCAATACTTAAGTACCTTTATTGATGAAACAAAAGAGTATATGAGCACCCTAAATGAGCAGATGCTTTTGCTCGAAAAAGAACCTGATAATATGGAAGCCATCAATGAGATATTCAGGACCATCCATACTTTAAAAGGGATGTCTGGAACTATGGGCTTTTCAAATATGGCAAAGCTTTCCCATAGGATGGAAAACATATTTGATTTAATCAGAACCGAAAAGTTGCGTGTCACCCATGAAAACAGCGATCTGTTATTTGCCGGTGTGGATTTGCTGGAAAAAATGACAGATGTAATTAGCACAGGTGGTACTGATGAATCCGTTGATATTTCACAGGTTTTATCTCATTATGAAAGAATACTAAGGGGTGAGGAATTGGAAGATACCAGTTCAAATAATCATCATGAAAATGTTGAAAAACCGCCTCAAAAGCCAATGGAAGAGTCAGAAGTTAGCAGTGATTCCCCGATAGACATTCCCAATGAGGTGATGAGTGTTCTCAGTGAAGGTAAAGATTCAGGTTATAAACCGTATTATGCAAAAATAAAACTCGAAGAAGGGACCTTGCTAAAAAGTGCCCGCATGTATATGGTCTTTCACAAACTGGAGGAACTGAATTCTGAAGTCCTTTACAGTAAACCCGATGTTGAGAAGATAGAAGACGAAGCCTTTGACAGAGAAGTGGAGATAATATTCCTATCTAAGTTAACTGAAACCAAACTGGCGAAAGCGTTATCCTCAATATCTGAGATTGAAAATGTCCAAATATTCGTTTTAACAGTGACAAACGAATCCGGGGGGAAACCTATGAATGAAAGTGAATATTCCGAACAGTTGAGCAGTAAAACGAATGATGAACCGCAGAATCTGAAGGAAGCAAACAACAAGCAAACGAATCAGGAGGATGAAGATTCCAATGTGAAGAAACCTCAAACAGCTTCATCCAAACTGACAAGAACCATCAGGGTAGATACTGAAAAACTCGATACACTCATGAACCTGATGGCAGAACTGGTTATTGCAAGGAGCAGAATAAACGAAACTTTGAAAAAATACGAGATCAAGCAGGTGGATGAGAGTCTTGCGCAATTAACCCGTAATACCTCAGATCTACAAAATATCGTCATGAAGATCAGAATGGTCCCCATTTCCTATGTATTCAACCGATTTCCTCGCATGGTCAGAGATTTGGCGAGAAAGAACAACAAAGAAATTCAACTGATCATCAGCGGACAGGAAACGGAAGTAGACAGAACGGTTGTTGAGGAGATTGGTGATCCCCTTGTACACCTTCTCAGAAATGCAGTAGATCATGGTGTAGAGTCAACCGAAGAAAGGATGAAATTGGGAAAGCCTTCCACCGGAATCGTAAGATTGGATGCAAAACATGAAGGCAATAACGTGGTGATAGATGTTCAAGATGACGGAAAAGGACTCGATAGGGATCGAATTATATCAAAAGCTGTGGAACGTGGATTGGTAGATGAGATGTCAGCAGCTAACCTGAGTGACGAGGAAGTTTTCTTCTTTATCTTCATGCCGGGTTTTTCTACAATGGATAAGGTAACCGATTTGTCCGGCAGAGGAGTGGGAATGGATGTTGTCAAAACTTCCATAGAAAATCTAAACGGAAGTATTTCGATAGAGAGTGAAAAGGGAAAGGGAACAAAAGTCACAATAAGATTACCGCTTACGTTGGCGATTATTCAAGCGTTGTTGGTAAAAGTTTCCAACCTTGTTTATGCTATTCCGATTGCCTCAATTGACAGTACTTTAAATCTCCCGACTTCAGAAATACAAATTGTTCAGTCCAGAGAAGTCGTGGTCATCCGTGGAGAAATTATTCCAATTGTATGGTTGAAAGAGATATTCCAATTATCTGTTGATGAGGACAAGGAAAATATACACGTTGTAATCGTAAAAGTGGGAAACAAAAAATTCGGACTTGTCGTGGACGGCTTGCTTGGCCAGGATGATATCGTAATCAAATCACTGAGTAAATTGCTCAAGGATGTCAACGAGTTTAGTGGTGCTGCGATACTTGGTGACGGAAGCATTTCGTTAATATTGGAAATTGCCAACATAGTGCATCAAAATGTTTAAAACTGGGAGGTAATGATAAATGGGTAAGAGAGTTCTCATTGTCGATGATGCTGCATTCATGAGAATGATATTAAAGGACATCGTTACAAAGAACGGTTACGAGGTTGCCGGGGAAGCAGCCAATGGGCTGGAAGCTGTAGAAAGGTATAAAGAACTGAAGCCTGACGTTACGACTATGGATATCACGATGCCAGAGATGAATGGGATTGATGCCATTAAAAAGATCAAAGAGGCTGATTCAGAGGCAAAGGTAATCGTTTGCAGTGCGATGGGACAACAGGCAATGGTCATAGATGCCATTCAAGCGGGAGCAAAGGACTTCATCGTCAAACCTTTTCAACACTCCAGGGTTATTGAGGCTTTGAATAAAGTAACAGGGTAACATCAATTAATATGTCCACAAACACGAACGTGACAGGTAGTATTCAGGCAGGAAATCTTTTTGGAGCTTTCTTGCCTTTTCTGTTGGCAGCTATCTTTATTTTTGTAATCCTTTATCTTGTCTATTGGCTATTAAAAAATGGGAAGGGAATAAAAAGTAAAGGAGATTTCTTTTCATTGTTGTCCTCTCAAACGATTGATCAGTTTTCAAATATTCATCTGATCAAGTATGCCGACAATTTTTATGTGATACTCACATCACAAGGTTCAATAAAGATACTCGAGAAAATTGAAGATGAGGAAAAAAAAGAGGAACTTAATCTCAAATACGCTTCCTCAAAACACTCTGCCTTTAACAAAATCCTAAATCGAAAGATATTCGAAGACCAAATGAAAAAGTTGGATAAATACGATGGATAAAGAAAGGCGTTTTCGACTTGTTCAAAAAGATTAAGGCACCTACCATAATTCTTTTAATACTTGTGATCTTTTGCATAACGGCTCCATCTGCAGAGCCTCAGATTCCGTTGCCTTCTCTGGAACTTGGGATTGGCTTGGTTGAAAATCCAAACGATCTGGTTGTCACTCTTGAAATTATTCTCCTATTAACAATAATTACACTGGCACCTTCAATCCTGATCATGTTCACTTCATTTACCAGAATAATAATAGTTTTGGGAATTCTTAGAAACGCCATGGGAACAAGGCAGTCACCTCCCAATCAGGTATTAGTTGCTCTATCCCTTTTTTTGACCCTGTTCATCATGTGGCCGGTTTTCATTCAGACCTGGGACGATGCATACATTCCGTATAGAGATGAACAGATTGGTTATGAGGAAATGTTCATTAGAACAGGGGATATTTTTAAAGAATTTATGGTCAGGCAGCTTAAAATTCATTTCAACCAAGACAATGTTGACATGTTATTAGAAGCCACGGGACGAGACCCTGTGGAGGAAATAGAAGATGCAGGACTTGAAATCATCATCCCCTCTTTTATAGTAGGAGAATTGGAGGTAGCCTTTAAGATGGGGGTGCTTTTGTACATTCCCTTCATTGTCATTGATATGGTGACGGCGAGTATACTCCTTGCAATGGGAATGATTATGATCCCGCCTGTATTGATATCCATGCCTTTTAAAATTCTGCTTTTTGTCATAATAAACGGCTGGGACTTGTTGATAGGCGGACTAATCAGAAGCTTTTAATGAAAAGGTGGCGGTCAAATGTATTTAATGGGTATTGACATTGGAACACAGGGCACAAAGGCAATTATTATATCAGAGACAGGGGAATTAAAATCAACGGCATTCAGAGAATACGTTGTTGAAACGCCAAAGGCAACATGGGCCCAACAGCACCCGGATGTTTGGGTCAAGGCTGTCTGCGAAACGATGAAAGAATGTCTCGGATTTTCGGGTTTGAAAGCTGATCAGATAGCTGCCATCGGTATAAGCGGATTGTACGGGGGCTCGGGAGTTCCCGTTGATGCGAAGAAAGATCCCATTTACCCTTGCCTGATTTGGATGGACAGACGAGCTAAAAAGCAGACTGAATGGGTCAAGGAAACAGTTGATCAGGAAGAGCTGTTTCAAATAACCGGGAATTACGTTGACTCTTATTTTGGTTTTACCAAAATGATGTGGATACACGACAACGAACCGGAGATTTGGAAGAAGACAGACAAATTTATCACCCCAAAAGATTATGTCATCTACAAATTGACCGGTAATATGTCGATCGATTATTCTTCGGCCGGAAATATCGGGGGTGTTTTTGACCTGAAGAAAAAGACCTGGTCTGCCCATTTGTGTCAAACACTGGGCATCGATTTAGAGAAGCTACCTGAAAAGCTCATTCCCTCCAGTTCGATTGCAGGAAAGCTGAGTGAAGAAATGTCATCCATAACAGGATTAAATTCGGGAACACCCGTCATATCCGGTGGAATAGATGCAGCTGTGACACAATTCAGTGCCGGTGTACTTGAAGAGGGGGAACACGTAGCCATGGCCGGAACTTCCATGTGCTGGGGAACTGTGCACGACGGAAAGAACTTGAACAAAGGGCTTGTGAATTTTCCATACGTTGTATATGAAAAGGATAAAATATATACTTTTGGCGGAAGTTCCACCAACGGGGCCATTGCAAGATGGTTCAGAGATGAATTTGCACTGATGGAAAAAGAAATGGAAAACAGAACGGGTATCAATGCCTATGCTCTGTTGGAAAAAGAGATAAAAGATGTGCCTCCGGGAAGTGAAGGTCTTCTTGCATTACCCTATTTTATGGGTGAGCGATCACCTATATGGGATCCGGATGCCCGAGGCATGTTGATAGGGCTTTCACTATATCATAAGAGAAAACATGTCTACAAAGCATTGCTGGAATCAGCAGCATATTCTTTGAGACATAATATGGAAGAAGCCAAAAAAGCCGACATTTCTTTAAGCGACGATTGTATGATTACCGGTGGGGTTGCAAAATCTCAAACATGGGTACAAATATTCGCAGATGTGACCGGATATAATATGAAATTGATCAAAAATGAAATAGAAGCACCATTGGGAGATGCGTTTCTCGCCGGGCTGGGTGTGGGAATATTTAAAAAACCTGAAGAAATAAGAAACTGGATAGAATTTAAAGCTCCAATAAAGGTGAATAAAGGAAATCATAAAATCTATGACAAATACTATCACTATTTTTTAGAACTTTATGAGAACAACAAAACATTGATGAGACAAATGGCCGAAAGTTTTTGAAATGGGAAGAGCCTGGGATTACTATAACGACATTGCTTATTGTACGATTCTCAGTATGAAGAGCCTTATTGGAAACTTTATCATATCCTCACCAAGAAACTGATCGAAGGCTTACTGTTGAAATACTCAAGAAAATCCCCGCTTAAGATATTAGACCTCGGATCCGGAACGGGCCTGTGGATGGAATATTTTCTCGAAAGAGGCGATGAAGTGACTTGTCTCGAACCCTCCAAAAAGACATCCGCATCCGTCAATGCCATATGTGAAAAGATTCTCTTTGAAGAGCAATCCTTTGACATCTTGAACGCTCAGGGTGATGTATTCAGCTATTCGTTAGATCTCTCGCGGGCGGTAAGTGAATCATATCGAGTCTTAAAACCCGGAGGGGTTCTGATTGGCTCAGTTGACAATCTCTTCGCTTTTTTAAACGATGCCGTTTGCGTTGCAGATTTTGAGACCTTCAAGAAAATCGTTAAAACAAAAAAAAGTCAAATAGGAAACAGCGGAGTCAGTCAGCGTACCTTTGAAACCAATCCGTTCACCCCTGATGCTCTTGAAAGGCTCCTATCTAACAATCATTTTGAAGACATAGAAATAGGTGGTAAAATAGTTTTTGGTCCATATGAAGAGGAAGTCATCATAGAAAAAATTGCAGAAATTGCAGCAAAATACGCCTATATAAAAGAATTGACGGGAAAAGCAGAACGACTTCACTTTTCAGCAAGAAAACCGCTTTACAAATAGTTAACCCTTAGGAAAGCCACCTTTAATTGACAAAACTCATAAATAATGGTAATATACATCCGCTGCGCCAAATTCAGTATGCAAAAATGAGAACCGTGAAGTTTTTCGAAGAAAAACTTCTAAATTCAATTTTTGCCTATTGATCATTGTGTGAAATTTCTGAAAGAAATTTAAAGCTTAATTTTTGCACGCTTAGAACTAGTATGAAGTTTTTCGAAGAAAAACTTAAAGCTCAATTTTTGCGTAGCAAAAAATAAGCAGGTCATTGAAAAACGGACAACGATAGAAGCAAAACCAGCGAGAATTAAACAAGCTCAAGGTTATTCCTTTCGAGGGAATAACCCAACCTTTCAATTACGAAAAGTGAAAGAAACGGACGAAAAGAAGTATTCTAAGAAAACTTCTAAGTTAAACAAAAGACAACGTCTTAAGTTTAACACACAGGCATTAAAC
>JAYEGQ010000219.1:0-10954 GCA_034659095.1 Thermotogota bacterium | reverse complement strand
GATCATCCAGCATGATGGGGCTGACGCCTGTGAGGAAGATTCTTGAGATGGCTCCTTCCTGGGCTCCGGATTTGATGGTTTCGTAGAAGGTTCGCACAAAGCCGGTTTTGCTGAGGATTTCGTAGTATAGGTTGTCTTCGTTGGCGCCGATGAGATCGTTGGTGAAGTTATCGTATTCATCGATGAGGAGGTAGATTTGTTTTTTTCTGATGAGGGTGCACAAGGTTTCCATAACGGCGGAAGGGCTCTCAGCTTTTTCGATTACTTGAATACTATCCTGTGTATAATGAGGTGCATACCGATTAACAAATTCTTTGGCTTTCATTTTTACTTTCCATAGAAAAGAATTAAACAACGCCACTTTACCCTTATCCGACTCTATCCCTGAAAAATCCAGTCTCAGGATGAGGTAGGAGTTTCTTTCCCCGGTGGGGTTGTCATGAATCCACAAGCCCTTGAAAAGTGCATCGAATGAGTCTTTTTTTTCAATGTCATAGTAGCTTTCAAGGGTGGAAATGAGCAAGGACTTCCCAAATCGTCTCGGGCGAATGAAGAAAGGGTATCTGTGTTTTTCCAGTTCTTGTATAATTTTAGTCTTATCGACATAATAGTAGTTTTCTTTTCTTATCACTTCAAAGTCGCCAATGCCGTAGGGGATTCTTTTTTTCATGGGTATCACCGCCGGGTTTATTATAGCATAATAGGGCGTTTCCAAATGCCATGACACTTTCACAACGCAAAAAATTGACAAAAATAATATTTCCCTGATTTACTGCGTGCCACGCCCGTTCCACATACCGTCATCATTAAAATGTTTTTTCTGTGTCCACTGCTGTGAATAAGGCCATCATAAGCAACCCATGCGGGATCAGCGTACCCACTGTTCATGGCACAATTTTCCGCAACATAAGCGATACTCATCCCAAGAAGTCTCTCAGCTTCTCTGACTCTATCCTGGAATCCATCATGTGCCAAATACTGATCAACGGAGGCCTGATAATCTACCCAATCCTGTGCAATTTTCGTAAAGACCCAATGCTCAAGAAACTCCTCTTTTCCGTTTGCCACCCGATAATCATTCATCAAATCTTTAAACCTTGCTTTTACAGATTCTGCGCTGGCTGTTGAGCCGGTACCCCCACCTGGCAATGGATCCATACAGGAATTTAAGGGGAATACAAAAAGGAATACTAATGCCAGTAACATCATCAATTTTGCTTTTTTCATTGAAATCTCTCCTCTCTTTTTTGTATGTGTTTGTTATTTGTTATACCTATCCGTTGTATTTAATCCGCAGGAGGAAAGATTTTGCTGATGAATAGGAAATCATTTGTTATATATTTTTGTTACAATCTGAGTTTATATGTTTTTTTGATATAATCAAGTTATAACTCATGTTGTGCGTCATTATTACAACCAGTTAAATGAAAGTTCTTATTCACTTCTATAAGGCACTCTTAATGAATGGTCTGGGGTATGGGTTCTGGGGTTTAGAGAAATCAAAAAACAACTACACAGTCTTTATGCTTTTTTCCAGACCCTAGACCTTAGACCCCGGATTCTGCATAAAAGCTGAATCACAAAATTAGAATTCTGGTTTGTGACCATTTTCTTTACATTCACGCACAACTTGAGTTATAACAAAGAGGGAAGTACTTGATTGAATAATAGCTGCGGAAAGACATATACAAACAAGTAAAATATTAAGAGCTAACAAACGGGAGTGATCAATAATGGCGAAAAAAGGATTGGCAATCTTCATATTGTTTTGTTTTCTAACAGTGATACTATCACTGACAGCTTTCTCACAGCAGTGTAAGGTACAATACCCCGCTCGTTTATACGGCAGGTTAGTGGATGTTCAAGGGGGAGGGCTGGCCCAGTATAAGATAGAAATCTACTATCTCGACTTTATCCAAACACCGGACTTCTTTGGGGCGATTGAGAAACTCTTTATGAGAGGTATGAGTGACGCCCACGGATGGTTTGAATTATGGCTGGTAGATGCTTCTGAAAGGTATCCAGAGAAATTTTTATCAAAAGTGTACATCAAAAAGGGGTATCAGGAATTTTACAAATACCTCAATGTGAATGCCCAAGATTTCCCAGCCATATCTGGAATACAACAGCTCACCATCAATCCCGAAGACAAGGGTTCTCTATTTGAATCCGAATGGGTGGCGGTGAACCGTGCGATCAGTGATCCGGAAAAGTTTATGCAAAAGTCCTTGACACAAGAGGAAAAGGCTGTTGTGCGAGTTGAGATCAGTACAAGGCCCAAGGGCGCTTATGTTGAAATTAACGGAGTATTTATCGGGACATCGGATTTAAATATCTTCCTGGAAAAAGGCAAACAATACACAATTCGTTTCTACAAGGGGAATCTATCTGAAACCTATACGATTGATACCACTGAAGGAGCCATACCGTCAGATGGTCTGATTCAAATTCAATGGGATATTAATAAATAGTGAGGGGATGAAAAAATGAACATGAGAGGCTCTATCACAATTTTTACGATATTTATCATGATGACTATATCCGGCTTTTCACTCACGAATTATGAAAAGATTCAAAAAGTTGTACTTCTACCTGAGAAGCAAAGCACGCTTGAAACGGACGTGTGGCTGGATACATCCAATCTGTATTTTGAAACCGGTCAGAGCAACCCTGTGATCAAATTCACAGCCAACAAAGACGTTTACGGGTTTGTCTTTCACATCAATGCCAAAGGGCAAATGCTAATGCTTTGGCCGGATGCCTTTGACGATCCCACCTTGGACAACAAGATCCGTAAAGGTGAAGTGAAAACCATACCCGAATTGTACACCTTTGTGGATACGGATAGTGGAAGGGAGTTTATTCAATTTATCGTCTTTGAGAAACCGACCAACGAACTCAACGCCTATAAACAGCAATTCGCTCAAGGGGCACTCAACGGAGAATACATGACGGAAAATCCTTTCCTGTCTATGCACGTCATGAGCCATCTCACAAAAAGTACCATGCAAAGAAAAGGTGATGACTGGAATTCAGACGTGGAAGTCTTTTACTACAATGAAAGGCCAACTCTTTATAATGTGGATCTTGAACTTTCAAATGCCTATTCCCTGCCCTTTTACATAGACGGGAAGATGATAACGGATCGAAAAGAAACACTAAAGCTGACAGGGGGGAGAGCATTTACTCGCTTATTATGACAATAACAAGCTAAAAATAAAAAGGATAAACGTTTCAGGCCAAGCGGTTATCATCGTTCCCGATGTTGACTCTAACCAAGTCTCATCCCCTCCAGCAGTTGCAAAGAGAGAAAAAGTATTCGTATTCGCCATAGGAGTTGGAGCCTTTAAGGACAGAAATGTTACCCCCCTGCCCATTTGTCCGGAAGATGCCAAGGGATTTGTGAAACAATTGAAGCAAAATTACGGGTCAGAGGTTGATTTCAACAGCCAAATCCTAACCAATGAAAACTCCACCAAGAATAAAATCCAGTCTTTTTTAAATAGCGGTATCCTCTCCTATATTGACAAGGACACGGATGTCTTCATCTTCTTTTCCGGACATGGCACACAAATACCCGATGATGACGGGGATGAAGAGGACGGATCAGATGAAGCACTGGTTCCCTATGATTACAGCAACGCCAATCCCTATCATACTCTAATCAGAGATGATGACCTTTATCTATACTATCAGAAGATCGGTGAACACTCCAATAAAACCTTTGTAATCATCGACTCCTGTTTCTCAGGAGGCACCATGAAATCGGGTATCCTTGTGAAAGGATTCAATGTCCCATTCGTCACCAAGACCCTGGGGAACATGAACCGGGATGTCATGGAAAGTGAAATCAAGAACTCCTCTGATAACTTTTTGTTTTTATCTGCAGCAAGAGGAGATCAAGAGGCCTATCCGGATTTTGGTGACCTCCATTACAGCTTGTTCACACACGCCATTGTCAAGGTGCTAAATACTCCTGCTGATCGGAACTCCGATGGTTTAATCGACGCCGAAGAGCTCTTAGAAGCTATTGATAAAGAAATGAGCACCATTATCCAGGAAAACAGACTTAAACAGCAGAATCCCGTGTTATTGAATCCTGCAAAGATTGACTTTGTCATACCGGTGGGGAAGTGAGATCATGAAAAGATTATTAATAACCCTTTTCATGATACTGATGATGACGACACTGGTATTGGCGGAAAATGAACCCGGAGAAAATTCTGAAAGCACCAAAATGATCGTTCAGCCGGACCGGATGGTTAGCCTGGAAGAAAAAGCAGAACAAATCATTGAACTTGATCCGGAACAGGGAGAGATTACAGCCACGCTTATGGATGAAGAAGGCCTGATCTATCTGTTCACAAGCAGCGGTCACTACATGACGCTCAATTCCCAAGGACAGATCATCAGCAGCGTACAGACCGAGATCAACATCGAAAGTGAACAAATCATGCTGTCAGGCAATTCAAGTTTGTACCTTTCCGATGGAAATAACACCCGGGTCTTGTACAAAGACGGTGGGGAACGCTTAACCTACGATAAACCTTTTATCCACTATGCACAAGCAAAAGACGGGATGACCGTCTTATTGACAAAGACCGGCGATCTCATGGCAACCGACATCAACGGAGAAATCATGTGGGAACGCCGACTCGAAGGCCATTTCAGCACAGGCCTTTGCATCGGAATCAACAAAAGCATTATCACTTTTTCCGATACCGGAAAGTTCTACATGATTCAACAAACCGGTGAGATTATCGAAAGTAAAGAAACAGGGATCATCCCGGCAACAACGCCCATTGTGGACATGAATGGAGAACTCTATCTGGGGATAAAGGCATCCAAGTTGGTCAAATTTACATACAATGGTGAAAAGGCATGGGAAACAAACACAGCCGGCGTGGTGGTGAACCAGCCTGTTTTTGATTTCTCAGGAAACGTCATATACGCCACAACCGGCGGATTGGTTTGCTCTGTCAAAAAAAAGACCGCCCTTGAAAACTGGAAATTCTACACCGACGGTGGTATCCCAACAGGCTTGAGTTTGTCCCAAAACAAAGACATCTATTTCACCACCACAAAAAACAAGGCCTATGTTCTCTCCGCCGATGCAATACTGAAATGGAAGTCCGAAGCGGATGCATCATTCAGCCTGTCACCTGTATTAAAAGACAAAGACACCGTTGTTATTCCGGCAAAAAATAAAATCTACATCCTCCACGAAAACACGGGCGGCATCGCCAAATCAGCCTGGACCTGTTTGCATGGCAACCAGCAAAGGACACAAACCTTATTTACCCCAACATTGCACAGACTCTCAACCGTCCCCTACGATCCCACGCCCCTAAACGGGGAAACAAAGACCCAAAGAACCGTCACATTCAAATGGGAATTGGACATGGAGACAACTGTAGACTTTTACTTGGGAACCCACTTCCCGCTGACCCGATGCGGCATCAACATCAAAGACAACACCATCACCATTCCAAACCTGTCTCCAAACACCGTTTATTACTGGCGGGTAGAACCAAGAACAGACATCCCAAACCAGGCGATCCCAAACTGGACATTTCGGACGGGGGAATAGTCTTTTTTAATTCCCCCTGAATTTAGGTAATAAAGGAAATATATATTTGACATTTGTCAATGAAACAACCGAAGTTTATAAATTTGAGTTAAAATGAAGTGCTAATAGTGGCAAGGTGAAGCACACAGATATTGAATCATGCTATGGTTGCACTGCAAAAACTATTATTTTCGATTGATTGCCCAAAAAAACGTCTCCGCTATTGTTATGCGGGAACACACACCGGTGCTCCCCTACGTCTCTATTTAAGGTGTTTTCACGTTTTTGTAGGGGTGGACCGGTGTGTCCGCCCGTGAGTAAGATATAGTTTGATTTTGAGAAAACGACTACGAAATTACCCTTTGCGCTTGGTTTACCGGTATATGTCCTGGCAACAAACGCTGATATTCTTAAAGTAATGAAGCATCAATGTGTAACCATGGAATCACTGAAGAATGATGCGGGTTTTGGAAAGAAAAAGGCCAGCAATATTGGCAAAGAATTCATTGCTGTCATGAAAACTCGTATGGAGAGGGGACAGGAATCTTGATTACCGTATCAAGTTTTCTGTCCCCTCGGTGTTCGCACCAAAGGAGAATTAATGCTGGACGATTACAAAATTTACCGCTGTTGGTACGATTTCCTCAACTGGACTTTGAAAAAAGTGGATACCTTTCCCAAAAGCGTTCGATACACTGTATCCGGCAGAATAGTCAATTTGTCACTTGATATCCTTGAAGAGGTCATTTACTGTGTCTATAAAAAAAGCAGACAGGTAAAGATGGAGTCAATCAACTTGAAATTGGATATTCTAAGAACATTTTGGCGAATTGCCTTAGACAACAAATGGATCTCCGTGAGAAACTACGAGTATATCTGCGAACAACTCAACACATTCGGAAAAATGACAGGCGGGTGGCTCAAAAGTGAAACGAGCGGGCAATCTCTATCCTGAGCTCTGTTCTTTTGACAACCTGCTGCTGGCCTTTAAAAAGGCTTCCAGGGCAACGAAAAACAAACCCGAAACACTCCTTTACTTTTACAACTTGGAACAAAATCTGACAACCTTAAGAGAGAGACTTGAAAAAGAAACCTATCAGCCCGGAAAATACAGAACGTTTGAAATCTCCGACCCGAAAAGAAGAACCATCTCCGTGGCACCCTTTGAAGACCGTGTGGTGCATCATGGGGTTGTGAATGTTTTGGAGCCAATTTACGAAAGACGCTTCATCTACGATTCCTATGCCACCCGAAAGGACAAAGGAACCCACAAAGCCGTCAGACGGGCACAGGCATTTCTGAGAACAAACAGGTTTTATCTGAAAATGGACATTCATCATTACTTCGATTCGGTGGTTCAGGACACACTGATCAACATCATCGAAACCAAGATCAAGGATCAACCACTGATGAGACTGATTAAAAAAATCATCAGAAACGGGGGAGACGGTTTAAAGGGACTTCCCATCGGAAATCTGACCAGCCAGTTTTTTGCCAACTGTTATCTGGATGTGTTTGATCACTGGATTAAAGATGAGAATTGTGAAAAATGCTATATACGGTACATGTGGAATTTGTGAAGCAAATTCCTAAGGCGTTCATAAGGAACAAAGAACGCCAGATGATCTTCTTATCTTTTCCAACGACAAGGAACACTTAAAGAACATGAGAGATTATTGCAGATATGAGCTAAAGAATCGACT
Organism: Thermotogota bacterium; assembly: GCA_034659095.1. Classification (GTDB taxonomy): domain Bacteria; phylum Thermotogota; class Thermotogae; order MWEM01; family MWEM01; genus JASUTC01. The sequence goes on along the minus strand of JAYEGQ010000219.1, from coordinate 3,682 downwards.
GGGTCTGTCTTTAAAAGAAAAGGCCACATACATCAACACCCGGCAAAACGGCCTGTCATTTCTGGGAACGCGAATATTTCCTCAGTTAATACGCATTAACAACCCGAATCTGAAAAGAAGTCTCAACCGGCTCAAAAAAAAGGAACAGGCCTTTCAACAAGGCTCGATCGAACAAAAGGCTTTTTTGCAAAGTGCCAACAGCATCATCGCCCATCTGTGCCAATATGATGCATGGAATTTGCGAAACAAATTCCTTAGGAGTTTCAAAGAAACTCCACTGTTTTAGAGCGGGCGATATTCGGGTAAAGTCCGTTAGCGCCTCCAACCGTGTCAAACGCGGCGGGAGCTGGAACAACAACGCCAGGAACTGCCGGGTTGCTAATCGCAACAACAACCCCGACAACAGCAACAATAACCTTGGCCTGCGCATCGCCAATACATTTACCAGCGAGAACCGGAATGTTTACGGATGTTCCGGGAGTGCACAAAATGTCCAGGTCTTTATCCGGCATGTGGCTTGAAGCTGCATCAAATATAAACTTGAACCGGAGGCTGGTACCGTTATTTATTCCAGTGGGAAGGTCTTCTGTTAAAGAAAGTCCGCTTTAAGCGGACTTTCTTATTATACAAATATATTATGACTTGCTGAATAACTCAATATTAATAAAGCCTTTCAGAGTATTTTTCTCTGTTTAGGTGCATGGACTTTAGAAACAGTCCTTGAAGTATTTTGAAAAGCAAAACTTCTAAGGCGTGTTTCGTAACGCCAACTCTAAGGGAGGAATTTTATAGTTTTTCAGCAAGTCCTTTATTATGTCTTTGGTGTTTTAAGGGCCAGTATCTCCATTTTTCAGGGAATTACCCGATTATGCTATACTAAATACACCGAAAGGATGTGAAAAAATGCAGGCGATTAGAAAAAGAATAATGATTGATTCTGATACAATCAGGATACCCGAATTACAAAAATTCATTGGAAAAACCATGGAGATTATTCTTCTGGAGGATTCAGAAGAAAAAAATAAGGCGTTTTTAGATTTAGCTGGGAAAATATCATTAGATGATGAGGCAGTTAATGATTTAAGGGAAAATAGTAAAATATGATTTTTGTTGATACTAACATCATCATTGATTTTTGGAGAAATCCGACAAAAGAAGTAATCGAAATATTCCGAAGAAACGAGATAGCAACTTCTGGAATTGTGCTCGCAGAATTATTACATGGTGCACGTTCTGAAAAAGAAATACATAAAATAATGCATGCATTATCCGGTTTTTCATTTTATGAAATTAAGCATGATGATTGGTATGAAATCGGCATGATGCTTAACAAATTAAGAAAAGTTGGTTTGAAAATACCATTTCAAGATGTTATGTTAGCTTTTATTGCCATATCAAATCATTTGCTTTTTTGGACTAAGGATAAACATTTTGCTTATATAAAAACGCATTTTAAATCCTTGCAATTGTATTCTTTATAAATTGACAAACCTGATAATTCTTGGAGAAAAAAGAAGAGGGCAGGACTGCCGATTGATATCATAGTATCTGTTGCCTCTGAGAGTTGTCTTTGTAACGATGAGACAATTACAAAGACAATCATATGACTAAAATTCCGGGACCCTCTACCGTTCCGGTATAGACTTCTGTGATTTCCGGATTGCCGTAGGCGGTTGTATTCGCCTCATCAATAAGTGCCATGGCTTTCACTGCGATTTCTCCTGTCTTCATGACTAATCCGATCAGCTCATCTACAGTTTTTGAATCGTCTAATGTAGCGGTAAGTCCTTCTTCAATAAACTTGAATATTTCATCATTTGTCTTTTTAAGAATATATGCGTGATCGGTATAAGCAGCAACTCCCTTTAATCCATATGTCATGAGTTCTCTCAAGGATCGTACATCTTCATCTTTTGTGGAAAGGACACCGACTTCAGAGCCTTTGAGTTCCAGTACGTCAATACCACCTTCAACGTTCCAAACGGCTGCCTCGGGCACGCCTTTTTCCACCTGTGTTTTCCCCAGTTTTTTGTTGACTTTGTCTTTCATTTCATCTCTGACTTTTATGGCCTTTCGGATCATTCTTTCGATATCTTCCGGGTCAAAATTGACGTTCGTAATGGTTGTAAAAAGTCCTTCTGCGATAAAGTGGTCTGTCTTTTCATCTTCCGCACCCAAAAGCCTTCCCTTGACTGCCCAATATGATGCTCCCTTCAAGATCCAAACCAATAAGTCTTGTAGTTTTGCCACATCGGGCTCTTTTCCGCATATTCCTTTTACTGTACAACCTGTTCCACCTGCTGTTTCAGTGGATTGGGAAGACGAATCCCTTGAAGTTTTGCGAACAAAACATTTACTGCATTGAAAACAAAACATGTTCATTTCTTACACCTCCGTAGGTTTTGAGAAACAAACAACTGATCATTTATAATAAGTTTTAACTTTCATCATCCAATGTTTTTGTACCGCTGATTTTTTGTATGGGGGCAATGTCCTGGGTGACTTCCAATGTTCCCTTGTATCGCCCGTCATCCGATCGTACTGCAAAGTATTTGATGTAGACGTACTGGTCTCCAAGATGCAGATAGAAATCTGCTTCATCTCTTTTTCCGCTTTTGAAATCATCCAGGATCTTTTGAACGGTATCCACACTCTTTGGGGGATGACAGTTCTGGACTTTTCTCCCGATAATACCTCTGGAGCGGACGAAAATACGATCCTTTGTTTCACTGAAATAGCGGACTCGGTCATGTTCATCCACAAATGTGATGTCCACAGGTAGCGTGTTCAGCATCAGTTTCAGTTGCTCGCCGTTCAGAATACCGCTTGGCAATGAGATTTCACTTTCTTCCATATGGACATCCTCTTCTTCTTTTCCGCTGAATGGTTTTGGGAAATAGGAAAAATATCCGATCTCGTCAAACTGTTTTCTAATGGCATTCCATTCTTCATCGGAGATCAACTTAATGGCTGATGGGAAGAGAATCTTGTGTTCTTTATAGATGTGATTGGCAAAAACTTCTTCCACACTGACCAAAAATTGTTTCAGCTCATCTTCCTCCACCTTTTCTTCAAGAATCTTCTTTCTCAGTTCCCTTATTTGATCATGTTCTTTCCACATGATTTTTGGGGGTTGTACCATTTCGTGCTTTTCCAAGTATGGGAAAAGACTGTTCTCTTCCTTTTGGAAATACTTCTCGACTTTTCTCAGATAATAGCCCAATTCCATGATGGCCTTTGCCGGATCGGGAGATTTTCTAAAATTGCCCAAGGTATTCAGAATATCCTTGTGCTCTTCCATCAGAATATTTATAGGATGCCAGGGCTTAACATCAATTTCATCATCTACGATGGATTTCTTAAACATATCCAAATGCACATCACACATGAGCATGATGGCGTCGGGAGATATTCCCTCGTCTACCAATTCCTGTTCAATCATGGATATATCAACGGGTGTCAATTCTTTCACTATCTTGGCAAATTGCTCTTTCACCGGAGCCAGATTCTTGTCAGGGTCTTCGTGCAGCTTTTTTATCAGGTCTTTTAAAACTTCCTTTTCTTTGTTCATTTCACTCATGATCTTCCTCCTTTCGTGGCTTCATTTCTAGGATATAGGTTTTGGAGGAAAATTTCAGTAACATATGTTACAAGAGAGAGAGAGGCGAGGGTGGAGAGGGTG
>JAYEGQ010000218.1:0-2150 GCA_034659095.1 Thermotogota bacterium | reverse complement strand
ATGATATAATAACCATAGGTAATACTTTGTATTACAAGAGGGAGGAAACAACATGAGTACCATATCCGTAAGATTAAATGAGAAAGATGATGCACTGATCAGAAAATATGCGCAAATGCACAACATGGATCTTTCTTCCTTTATTCGTCAAGCTGTTATCGAAAAAATAGAGGACGAATACGATCTTGCCCTCTTTAACAAAGTTTGGGAAGAAGAGAAAGAAAAAGAAAGATTCAGTCATGAAACTGTTAAAAAAGAACTTGGTCTATGATATACAGTGTTGAATATACGTCTAAAGCCTTAAAAGAGCTTAAAAAGATGGATAGACAGACTGCTGCCTTAATCATCTCGTATATTGAAAAAAAGCTGGTTAATTGCACAGATCCAAGAAGATTTGGGAAAAGTCTTCAAGGTAATTTGAAAGATAAATGGCGTTACAGGGTAGGAAATTACAGGATACTGGCAAAGATTGAAGATGATCGGATTATCATTGTGATTCTTGAAGTTGGGCATAGACGTTCAATTTATCTGGAAAAATAACTGCTATCGGAGTTAAAGAAATAAACAAAAGGCTGGTTCTCAGGTTATTGCTTAAATTAGTAAAAGAAGAAAAACTGCAACGCCCTCTTAATGGGTATTCAAAGGTCTTAAGTCTAACCGCAAGAACTGGCATGGACCCCAAAAACGCGACAGAAAAGGGACAGTATGATACACTCAAAAAAGAGGAGGGAAATCATGCCAACTTCCTTCTTCAATGGTTTTTTATATAAATTCTGTCTTTTGTTTTTCCTTTGCTTTTCAAAAGTCCCCATTTAACAAGTACTTGCAAATATTCTCGTATTGTGGAAGGGGCTTTATCTAATAGTTTTACTATTTCTTCTGCTTTTATAGTTTGATGTTCGTTTAAGTATTCTACTATTTTAATTAAATTCTTCTTTTTTATTGTTGATAATTTTTCGCCAATTAATTCAACGGTTTTTTCAGCAGAAACCGGCGAATTATTCGTTGAATCATGCTTGATTCTACTATCCACGGTGTCTTCAACTTCGCCAACACGCTTATTTTTGCCATAACGAATTCTTAAATACCCTTCGTTCACTTTTATTTTAACCAGTGTCTGTTCTGAACTGTGATCTTTGGGAGAATATTCAAGTTCGGGAGAGTTATTATCTTTCAATAGCCCTTTTGCTCGTCTGATGCCGGAGCCATAAGTTTCAGCGAGATCAAGCGGTTTGAACAGCTTCATCAACTCATTGTTGTAGTAATTTCTGTTGTCAAAAAAGTCCTCTTGTTCCAGATCAGTGATGGTGATAGGCGGCAGTGGAAGATTTTTATTAATGATACTGATGTAATTATAATAAACATGAATGCGAATAGGCATTTCATTCCGGTATTCTTTATGCAGGACAGAATTATTGATCAATTCTCGCACGGCTATGGCTGGAAAATTGGAGATTTTTTTCGGATTCATTTGTCCTTCTCTGAAACTCGCTATGGTTTCAACAAAATTTGTTTCGATGTAATCTCCCGCTTGCTTTGCCTGTTTCCAGATAGGACCTGTAAATTCCAGATCACTCATGTTATTGACATCCCCATCTTTTTCAATGATCATGTGTATATACGCCCCGTCAATAAACTTTGAAGGCCGTGAAGCAAACATGAGAACACCGAGATTGGTAACTCTTGAATTTTCGTTATTGGGTTCTTCCAGCAGATTGAGATGTCTTGCCATCTCTATTTTGCTGGAATTAAGAATATCATCATTTATTGATGCCTGATAGAAGTATTCTTTCATATAGTCAAAATCAAGATCTCTGAGTGTAGCGCCTTTGTTATTGAAAGAGGTTTCAAATGCCATATCAGAGAATGAACGAACAAGCTCGTTCAATTGAATATCATTTGCAATAACAGTGTCTCTATTTATTCTTATATATTTTCCCGGTTTGAGTTTATAATCTTTATATGCTTTGTCGGTTGTGTAATAGGGTCCTCTGTTTCCAGGCATAACAAATATTGCCAGACAATATCTGCCATCGATTTGAACAGGGATGATATGAACGTCTATTAGGGATTGCTTTTTCACCGGTTGTTTTATCATCAAGCTCTGCTATCCCGATGAAAAGAATGCCATATTGTCTTTTCATGTAATT
>JAYEGQ010000217.1:0-2162 GCA_034659095.1 Thermotogota bacterium | reverse complement strand
ATCGAAACCCAACAGCCAGAGAGCGAATCGAAGCCGGCTTTTTGAAAAGGGATTTTGCTCAACCGATCATTTGTCATTGGCATGAAAGTACCAACAACAAACTAAACACATTTCACGTAGCTGAATATAGAGAGATGTAGGAGGGGTAAGATTGATTTTAAGCTATAAAGGTAAAAAACCCACAATCCATAAGGATACATTTATTGCACAAACAGCAACCATAATCGGTGATGTTGTGATTGAAAAAGGAGCAAGTGTTTGGTATGGAGCAGTTTTAAGGGGAGATATGGCTGCAATCAGAATAGGCCCAAACAGTAATATTCAAGACAACGCTACCGTTCATACCGATACAGGTGTACCAACCATTGTGGGCGAAAATGTTACCGTGGGTCATAATGCCGTTTTACACGGTTGTCAAATAGAAGATAACGTGTTAATTGGTATAGGTGCCATCATATTAAATCGATCAATTGTTGAATCCGGGACGATTATTGCAGCAGGTTCTTTGGTCAAAGAAAGGCAAGTATGTGAGACCTCATCTTTATATGTCGGTACGCCCTGTGTTTTGAAGAAAAAATTGGAAAATTCTCAAAAGACCCTTCAGGAGCATGCAACAAAATATGTTTTCCTCTCCCAAGAACATAATCAGGGGAATGGTTAAAATGTGGATGGACAATATCCCTAAAGACACTGGATTAACCGCATCGGAATGCCAGGAGCATTTTTTCCGGGGGAACAACAAATGTGTTCTTTTAATCCATGGTTATACGGGTTCGCCCCATGATATGTTGTATTTGGGAAAAAGACTCCACGAAGCAGGTTTTTCGGTTTATATTCCAAGATTACCAGGACACGGTACCGATCATATCGATTTTCTAAATTCAAATTACAATCAGTGGATGAGGAAGATTGTAGATTCTTATATCAATCTTAAAAGGGAGTATTCAGATGTATTTTGCTGTGGATTATCGATGGGAGGTCTTTTAACTTTGTTATTGTCCTCATTGTTTAATCCCCGAAAAATAGCATTGGCCGCACCGGCTTTAAAGGCCTCCAACAACCTGATTTATTTAACACCGTTGATCGGTTTATTTTTGAAGAAGATTAAGAGGCCGGTAAGTGAAAAGCATGAAGAAGAACATTTAAGAAGACTTCAAAGTGAATACTGGGATTATGACTGGCCTACAAAGGCAAGAGATTTATTGAAGTTACAACGACTAGCCAAAGCCCGGTTGCCAAAGGTTCACTCTGAATGCTTGACTATCATTTCAAGAAATGATCAGACAGTACCTGTGGAAGTTTTAGATATCATTGAAAATGGCATTAATTCAGAAATAAAAGAACACGTTATACTGGAAAAAAGTCCTCATGTCGTTGTAAACGATGTCGAAAAAGAACGAGTAGCCCAGGAAATAATTGATTGGTTTAGCGAATAGTTTGAACCTTTAAGAGTTTTCTTAGTCTAAACCTATGTAGGGGGGAAACGCGCGTGTTTTCCAACGAAAACAACCAAGAAAAAAGTCCTCAGGAGATACGCGAAGGGGAAAAAGATTTTATCAAAGCCCTTAAAAAAAAGAAGATATGGGCTTATGAAGCCCTTTATGACCGATATGCAAGTATGGTTGGTGGTATCGCAAGGTCTTATTTGAATGTAGACGATGTCGAAGATGTTATCCAAGAGGTTTTTTTTAGGATTTATAAAAGCATTAAAAGGTTCAAGGGTGATTCGGCATTTTCGACATGGTTGTACCGAATAACTGTCAATGTATGCAAAGACACATTAAAGAAATATTCTAAAAGATCCGAGACATTTACAGATTTTGAAGATGATGAAAGTGGAGGAATAGGAGAACCGGCATCTGAAGTTGATATTGAAGAAGACATCAGGAAGCAACTTAGGATAGAAGATTTTAGAAATGTATTGAATCAGTTATCTGAAGAGGATAACCTTTTTATTACTTTACGGGATATTGAGGGGCTTGATTACCAAGAGATTAGTAGTATTATGGACAAGCCTTTAGGGACTATAAAAAGCAGGATTTATTACGCAAGAAAAAGATTAAAGAAATTATTGGAGCAGCACGGCATTGGGGATTAAATTAGCTTTAAGGAGGTATTTGGATGAACTGCAGTGAGTTCAGAGACAAATATATGGACAGATA
>JAYEGQ010000216.1:0-2164 GCA_034659095.1 Thermotogota bacterium | reverse complement strand
TTCTCTCCGGATTATAATCAGCTAAGTCAAACAAAAATAAAAAGAAACAAGATCACAAAGATTCCTTTTAGTATTCAACAACCGCCAATAGAAATTGAAACAGAGTTTTTTTCAAACAATGATTGGCAAGAGGAAAATGGAAATGCATGCCTTCCATCAGAAAAAACAAGCAAAAAAACAAATCAAAAACAAAAAAAGAAACTGGTTCCTTATGGCTGTACGGATTTAAGAATCACATGTTTTCCTTGAGTTTTTATCCTTTTTTTAATTTTCAGTTGCCTTAATCCCTTTTTTGAGAAAGAATCGTGTAGTAAAAAAAAGCCATTCCGAGATAGCAGTTAAATGACTTTTTTCGAGATGGCTTTCGCTTATTAATCAAACAAATCGTTTTTTCTTTCTTCCAATCGGTTTTCTACTTCATCTTTGTTGACTTGAAAATAGACACGGTTTTTTTCACCTTTCATGGCGGTTAAAATCCTGGAACGTTGAATATACCCGATATGTTTTTCCAGTTCCGATAACGGAACCCCCACATTTCGGGCAAGTTAAGCTCCATAACAAGGTGTTTTGATGAGAAACTTAATCATTTTATAACGAACGGGATCAGAAAGGGCTTTTAGGAAAACCTCTGTTCGCGAATCCTCAGCGAAATGTTTGACGTATTTCGGGATTTCCCTTCCAAACAACACCAGCATGTCTTTTAGCATGATGATGTATTGTTGGGAGGCAAAGTAAAGCAAACAAAGTGTGAGTTCTTCAGGTAAATGTTGGAAATCAGAACCACTGAAGATGGTCAGGCTATCTGAAAATCCCTTTTCGTCCGTGTCCAGTTGATGCTGAAACTTTTCCAATACCTTTTCAATGGATTCTTCCACATCTTTTGTAAAAATTTCTTCCGTAAATATTTTGTAAGTGGTTTTAAGGATGTTGTCGAGTCTTGATTTGAAAGAATCGGTATTAAAGATCAATTCTTTCATTACTATCAAATCTTCTTCATGTCTGTTATAACTCTCGTTGATTGCACGTTCTATTTCAGCATAGACAATTTCCGGATATTCCCGCTTTTTTTCGTCAATCTCACGGTAGTCCAGAATAAGCTTATAAAATTCTTCGCCGTTTAATGCGATTAAGTCTTCAACAGAATTTTCAAACACATGATGGTTGATCAATACGTTAAAACTACGACTTTTAAATATTGTACAAGCATCATGATGAACAAAGACCATGTCAGGATCAATCAAGTAATCCTCCCAGACCCCTGAAGCGTCTTCCATCACAAGATCCGATTTCCTTATCTTCCTCTTCCTCATCTTTACCCATGCAAAACGTTTGTAGAGAAACTAAATAATCAATTTCCGGAAGAAACATGACTTTTTTACCCAAGATTCTCACCTCTATTCCTTGTTGAATCATTAATTATATCATGGGTTATTTTTCTTTAATGTGACTCAATAAATCCAACTGCAATTTTGAGGGGTTATCAATGGTTTCAATCATTAGTACCTCCTCCAGACATTGCTGGCCGCCATATTCAAACTCGCTTTCTTCAAACCACTTGGCAAACATTTGCCATCTTTTCTGCACGTCGAAATTTCCGTAAGTGGTATTTGTGACGGCATACATCCCCTCCTGAAGGTGTTTTTCCTCCAATGGCTCTGGCACGTAGCAGTCGTCAGGTATGCTGATCCAGCTTTCATAACCGTAAACGGGGTACTCTTTCTTGTCGACAGCAGTATCAAAACCGAAGATACGGGTGGTGGGTAAATCCATTATCCCTTCCATTTTCGCCCATTCCAAGAGTGGTTTTAAAGAGTCGATTTCCGGCGATTCGCTTTTTGCTCTGTAAGCTGCTATTCTTAAGGGTGTAAGCAGAGGGGGGGACGGTTCTTTTTACCGAGAAAATTCTCGTTAATAACCATTAATTCAATATGACAAAAAAATACAAGCAGAGGCTTATTCTATCTGGGCTTTTTTATTCAAAGGATTTGAAAAAATCCGAATTTAAGGCATAAATGTTATTCGTTGTCTTTTTCTATTTCTTTTTTGATCTGTTCAAGTTCTGATATAGATAATTCTAGGTATTTAGTGATTATGTCCAAGGATAATCCATCTTGGATCATCTTTTTTGAAGCTTCTACGGCTTTGTTTCTTTCCCCTTTTTCTA
>JAYEGQ010000215.1:0-2172 GCA_034659095.1 Thermotogota bacterium | reverse complement strand
GAATGATAAACATTGGCTATCTTATCGTTATTCTGATGAAAAAATAACGGAGGGACTCATTTGAAAATAGGCAAATTGACGATTGTGGGAATCGGTCCCAATCATTGGGAAAACATGACTTTTTCAGCACATCATGCGATCGAACATGTTGATGTTGTGGTTGGTTATGATCGATACCTTGAACGGATAAAAGAAACACTAAAAAATAAAAACATATCCACGATCTCAACGGGTATGAGACAAGAAACAGAACGGGTACAAAAAGCGGTTGAACTGGTTAAAGATGGCTATCAGGTTGCTTTGTTATCAAGTGGTGATGCAGGGGTTTACGGTATGGCAAGCCTGGCGATTGAATTGGCGGATGATTTAGAGCTACAAATCATTCCCGGAATTACCGCGGCCATCTCAGCGGCTTCAATTTTAGGGGCTCCGATAACCTTGGATTTTGCAGTTTTAAGCCTCTCGGATTTATTGGTTCCGTGGGAAAAGATTTTTAAACGGGCAACCTGTTTTGCAAAAAGCGGTGTCACCACCTGTTTTTACAACCCGGTGAGTACTAAAAGAACCTGGCAATTTCCGGCTGTTCTTGAAGTTTTTAAAAAGGAAAGAGGCGATTTTATCATAGGGGTGGTTCAATACGCCTTTATGGAAAACCAAAAATCTTGGTATTTTCGACTTTCAGAAGCCCCAGACCACTGGGTTGAATCATTAAACATGATGTCAATTGTTTTCTTTTGTGATCAGGATACAGTCGAAAAAAACGGTAGGATTTACGTTCCACGAGGTTATAAAGTATGAATCACATCAATCAGCTGTTAATATTGGGAGGTACTTCGGAGGCAAAGGAGTTTGGCACTTTTTTAAAACAAAGGGAAATGAATTTTGATTTTTCCCTGTCTACAACCCCCAATACGGATTATGGGTTTGATTACACCATTCAACCGGTAACAGGCATATCCTGTCAAAATCAGTTATTTCAGATCTCTTTTGAAAACACTCAGGAAGCATACCGTTTGCTAATTGACTTAACCCATCCCCACGCAACAACCATAGCTCAGATGATTGACTCGATCGTATACAGCGCATCGTTGAACGAAACTCTGTGGCGCTTTCAAAGAAAACCCTGTTTGGAGGGAGATGAAACGGCAACCGATTATCGAGAACTTGCAGCTTTTGTCATCAAGCAAAGGGCAAGAAGAATTCTCAGTTTTATGGGATATAAGGGAACGAAAAGGGTAGCGGAAATACTTGAACAAAGGCAATACAACTGCATCATTATGTATCGTTCCCTTAAGAAGATAATGGCTTGGGAGGGAAACATAACCTTGATCCAATACGATTTTCAGCCTAAACAGATTCACAGTGCATCATTAATGAAAGCGTTGTTGAGTCAAATAAAACCTGACCTATGTTTGCTTAAGGATTCAGGTGAACAAGGGGGGACGCAAATAAAAAAATCGGTTTTTATAGAAGAAAAATTACCCTATATTGGTCTTAAAATGCCAATAAAACAAAAAGGGCGGGTGTTTTATCGAATGGAAGACTTAAAACAAGCGATTGTGGAGAGATATGCTGAAAAAAAATAATTTTTCACTGTTGACCGGGATCAGCTTTTTGTTAATGGTGCTCTTGTTGGTTTTTTTCACTTGTACCGGTTATATGGCCATTGATTTCAAGAAGATATTTCAAATTATCATTGCAACCCTTCGTGATCCCGAAAATGCAAAGGAAATCTATGGCACATTATGGTATGTGGTAATCGAGGTCCGTTTACCCCGAATTTTATCTTCAGCTTTGGCAGGTGCTGCTCTTTCCATTGCGGGAACGGGGTTTCAGGGGGTATTACTCAATCCTTTGGCAGATCCTTATACCTTGGGAATATCCACCGGTGCAGCATTTGGAGCGGCCATGTCTATTGTGTTTGGATGGCAATTTTTCGGAATCATCACGGTTCAGCTCATGGCATTCATCTTTGCATTTTTAACACTTACCCTTGTGTTGAAAATGGCAACACTGAATGGCAGAGTTTCTCCCGTATCACTTGTTTTGGCCGGTGTCATTATTTCGGCTTTCTTCTCAGCCGGATTAAGTTTTATGAAATACCTTGCCGGGGAGGAAGTAGGGTCGAGTATCTTTTTGCTCAATGGCAGTTTTTGTTCAAAGACATGGAAC
>JAYEGQ010000214.1:0-11125 GCA_034659095.1 Thermotogota bacterium | reverse complement strand
AGTCGTGCCAGAACACATTATGAGCGATTGGAGAATGAACTAAAAGACAAGGGTGATTTCGAGCGCTTTTCCATGTTTTTAAAGACGGGTTTTTGGAGAACTTTCCTGTCCAAATACACCGAATCAAACCTTATGCACAAAAAGATGCTTCATCTCAGGTCAAAAATAACAGATGACATGCCAGAAGGAATTAGCGAAAAGGTTTTAAAAAGTCAGGCAAATGATGCCTATTGGCATGGGTTATTTGGGGGATTGTATCTTCCAAATTTAAGGGCTGAGGTTTATCAAAATCTAATAAGCGTTAATAAACAGATCGATGAGATCAATCATCCCGGAAGGGATGATTTTGTTGAAGTTGAGGTCAAGGATTACGATGTGGACGGATTCGATGAGATTATTATCAATAACAGACGGTTAACAGTAGGAGTTTCTCCTGCAAATGGCGGACGGATATTTGAGTTATCTTTAAAAAATAAAGAAATCAACCTGATGAACAACCTAACCAGACGATATGAACCATATCATGAAAAAATGGAACGTGCCAAAACAAAAGAAGAAGGCGGATACGGCAAACATCTGGCTAAGGAAAAAGGTTTAGCAAAATATTTGAATTACGACTGGTATGAAAGGTTTTCCTTTTTAGATCATTTCCTGGGAGAATGGAGTAACCTTGAAAAGTATGCCGGATGTCGTTATCCTGAACAGGGTGATTTTACCAATCAGGATTATAGTTATGAGATATTGGACAGAGAAACTGGATCTGTAAAGCTTACAAGAGAAGGCCATATATGGCACGGCTCTCTTTGGGTGCCTTTAAAATTAGAAAAATATATAAGACTTGATGAAGATGGACTTCTGTTGAAAAATGTGATTACCAACATGTCCACACATAATATTCCCATTTTCTACGGATGTGAATACAACATCAATATGATTTCAGACCATTCTAAGGACAGGTATTTGTACGCTGGAGAATTTCCAAAGATTGACATTTCCCAGGTTGGGAAGGTGAAAGCCACTTATTTCGGTTTAAAAAGCGAGTTTGAAGGGTTCGATATCACACTACAACCAGACAGAGAAGTAGAATTTTGGTATTTTCCTGTATATACAGTTTCTTACTCTGAAAGTGGGTATGAAAAATTATATCAGTCAACCAGTGTAACTCCCGTTTATAAGTTTAAATCCGAACCCATGTCAACCTTTGAAACAGAAATGAAAGTGAAAATAGAAGAATTTTAAAAATAATTGTATGCGTCCGAGAAATTGGACGAAAGGAGATGTAACAGTGGCATTTAAGCAATGGAAAATTGAAGTAGCTGGCAGAGACTTGATTGTAGAGCACGGGAAAATGGCCAGGCAATCAGCGGGTTCTGTAGTTGTAAGATTGGGAGATACGGTCGTTTTGATAACGGCGAATTGTAAAAAAACAGCATCCGGAATGGATTTTTTTCCGTTAACCGTTGAATTTCAGGAAAAATTTTACTCATCCGGAAAAATTCCAGGTGGTTTTTTAAAACGAGAAGGCAGGCCAGGAGACACATCTATACTGGCTGCAAGGCAGATTGACAGGCCCATTAGGCCGCTATTTCCGGATGGTTTCTATAACGAGGTTCAATTAATCGCTACAGTGTTATCTATAGACGATGATAATCCGGCAGATATCCTTGGTATACTTGGCGCTTCACTTGCATTGAATCTGTCAAATATTCCCTTTGAAGGTGTTGTAGCGGGGGTAAAAGTTGGTTATGTAGATGGAAAGCCGGTTGTTTTTCCAACTGAAGAAGAATTGGAAAAAAGTCAGATTGAACTAACGGTAGCTGGCTCAAAGGAAGCCATCGTAATGGTAGAAGGTGAAGCCAAAGAAGTTGAAGAGGAATTGATGCTCGAAGCGTTGGATGTTGCACATGAAGCTATCAAGCAAATGTGTGAATTCCAGGAGAAAATCTTTGAGGAGATGGGTCCTTTTGAAAAGATGGACTACGAAGTCTTGGCATTGTCTGATGAGGAAAAAAACAAACTGGAATCATTTGTGGATAAAGAAGAGTTAAAGAAAAGAATGCTGACAGAAGGTAAGAAAAACACCGAAAAAGCACTTGGTGAATACAAAGAACAGGTACTTGAGCAGTTCATAGAAGGTGTTGAAGAAGAAGAGGAGACACTCAAGATCAGGTTGGCTAATGAATATTATGAAGAGATTCTAAAGGGAGTTATGAGAAGATCTATCGTTGAGGATAAAAAACGTTCCGATGGAAGAGATCCCAAGACCATTAGACCTATTACATGTGAAACGGGTATCTTACCCAGAGTACATGGATCTGCTCTATTTACAAGGGGAGAAACGCAAAGTTTGGGGATTCTCACCCTTGGAAGCGGCAGAGATGTTCAATATATCGATTCAATCTACGAAGAGTCAGAGAAAAATTTCATGTTGCATTACAATTTTCCGCCATTTTCAGTTGGTGAAGTAAAAAGGATGGGAAGCACTTCCCGTCGAGAGATTGGACATGGTCATCTTGCAGAAAGAGCAGTAAAGTCCATCTTGCCCTCGGTAGAGGATTTCCCATATACTGTTCGTGTTGTATCGGAGATTTTAGAATCCAACGGATCATCTTCAATGGCAACGATTTGTTCAGCATCTTTATCTTTGATGGATGCAGGTGCGCCTGTTAAGAAACACGTTGCAGGTATTGCCATGGGTATGATTAAAGAACCTGATGAGACAGTTATCCTATCAGATATCCTTGGAATGGAAGATCATCTGGGTGATATGGACTTTAAAGTAGCTGGCACAAGAGATGGGATCACAGGCTTTCAAATGGATGTTAAGGTCAGCGGTATCAGCCGTGAGATAATGTCACAAGCTCTAAACCAGGCAAAAATAGGCAGATTACATATTTTAGATATCATGTATAAAACCATTGAACAGTCCAGGGAAAATCTTTCTGAATATGCGCCTGTAGCTATTTCCTTCGATATTCCGGAAGAATCTATAGGAGAAGTAATTGGACCGGGAGGTAAAACTATCAAGTTCATTACCGCCGAATTTGATGTCAAGGTTGAAATTGACGATGAAAAAGGGAAGGTTAATATCTACGGCGATGATGCCAAAAAAAGCAATGCAGCAGCCGATTATATTCATCGAATGTTGGAACCGCTTGAAGCGGGTAAAGAATATACCGGAAAGATCACACGAATTGAAAAATACGGTGTATTCGTTGAACTCGCTCCGGGGAAAACGGGCCTTCTTCACGTTTCAAACATGGAAGGATACGTCAAGGATCCGGCAGCCAAGTTTAATATGGGTGACGAAGTGAAAGTCGTATGCGGTAAAGTTGAACAGGGAGGAAAGATTGATTTAAGAGAGCCCGGTGCAAAAAAGAAAAGTTCCAGTAATTCAGATAGAAGAGGAAGAAAACCACAGGAAAGAAGAGACAACAGGAAGTGATTAAGTGGATTTAGCCATAGCAACAACCGCAAAACTTAAAAATGGAATGGAAATATTTTCACATAAAATGAACGGTGTAAGATCTGTTAGTTTGTCCATAGCGGTAAAGGCAGGTTCATCCAATGAACCTGTCGGGAGCTCTGGTGCTGCTCATTTTACAGAACATATGGTGTTTAAGGGGACAAAAACACGTTCTCCTTTGGAGCTAAAAGAACCCATCGAAAGGGTGGGAGGAACATTTAATGCTTTTACAGGAAAAGAAAACACCGTGTATTTTGCAAGGGTCCCCGATTCCAAATCCAGAATAGCTTTGTCTATATTAAAAGATATCTGCAGCGAATCCTTATTTCCACAAAAGTTTTTTGATCTTGAAAAACAAGTTGTCGTGGAGGAGATTTCAGCAGCTGATGACGACCCTGCTGATATCGTTTATGAACAATTTTTCAAAAACGTATGGGGAAGTTGTAAATACGGAAACCCCGTATTGGGAACGCTTGATAGCATTAAAAGTATCAATCGGCAGGATTTGTTGAGTTTTTACAAAACCAAATATAACCCCTCTAATATGGTTTTTTCAGTAGCTGGTAATTTTCCGGAGGATTTGTTAGACAGCTTTGATGATCTGACTTACACAGAATCAAAACGGGAAGTGTCTTCGCTGATATATGCTCCTGAGCGATCGTTAACGATTACTGAAAGGGAAGACTTAAAACAACTGCACATGCTCATAGGGATTGAAGCACCTTCCAGGCAAGATCCTGATTTCAACGTTTTTCAGGTACTCAATACCTTGTTAGGCGGAGGGATGAGTTCAAAGCTTTTTAACAGATTAAGAGAAGAATTGGGACTGGTTTATACCATTGATTCCGGTCTCATCAGTTATCCGGAAGGCGGTTTGTTTTTTATCTATGCAGCCACAACACCAGAACGATTTATCAAGTTAAAGGATGAATTGATGAAAGAGCTTTTAAAGCTTATGAAAAAAGGGATCAACGAACAAGATATCAATTATGGGAAAGAACGGTTGAAAGGGAAACTACTCCTTTCAACAGAGAGTACTTATTCCACGATGATGAGAAATTTGGATACCGGTCTTGCATTTGGCAGACCCCTACGTGTTGAAGAAATGGCTGAAAGAATCAACGCTGTTGATATTTCTCGTATGGAAAAGGTTCTGGAAAAATACTTTTCGCGTAAATGGGTGTTAAGCCTGGTAACGCCTAAAAAGGTTTTAAAAAGGTCTTTAAAGAATGAATGGGAGGAGAAGGGGATAACGATTTGAAAATCATTTGGAAGCGAACTGAAGATTTAAAAGCGGGTGAAATTTGCGGTGATGATGTATTCGACCCGAATAGTTTTGTTTTGCTTGCTCATAAATCAAGCATTTTGGATTCAAAAACAATCCAATATCTTCAGAGAAGGGATGTAGAATGGGTTCCCGTGAGAGTTACCGAAGGTGAAGCAAAAGACAGTAATATTATCCTTGAGCTTGAAGAGGAATATTCAAAAGAAGCCAAGGCGATTTTAGCACCGGATCTTCCCTTAATCGTTTCAGATGAAAAATATCACGAATCCATCGCACGTTTTGAAACCGTTACTAAAACATTCGTCAAGACCAACTCATTCCAAAAAGATGAGATTGTTAATCTTAGTAATGAATTGGTTAATGAAGTACTAAAGAGTAATTCCAGTGTTTTCAACTTCATGACAGATATTGCGCCCGGATTTATCATCAAGCACGGAATCAATACTGCGATCATCGCATGTGTTCTCGCGAAGGCTTTGAATAAATCCAGACATTTGTTATTTAAACTGACAAAAGTATCTTTGTTGCACGATATCGGCCTGATATACGCGCAAGAGAAAAAATCGTTGGATTACGTCGAAGACATTTTTCAGCAATACAAGCCAGGTGAATTAAACAGGATAAAGATTCATCCTGTGATAGGTGTAAAAATTATCAATAAAGTGGCACCGGGATTTTTAGTAAAAGATGAAGAAGATGCCCTGATTGAACATCATGAACGTTATGATGGTAAAGGGTTTCCAATGGGAGCCAAGGGTGAGAAGATTAACGAAATTTCCCGTTTGATGGCTATTCCGGATGCATATGATACATTGATCACAAAAATCAAAGGAAAGGCTACCATGGATCCCTATATGGCTTTAAAATGGATTGTTTCTAATTCGGGGATATTATTTGATCCCTCGTTTGTGAAGGCATTTGTTCAAATAACAGGAATTTATCCAACTGGAACGCATGTAAGATTAAGTAACGGCTCAAAGGGTATGGTTATTTCAAAAGGAGGGAAAGCCATAGGCCGTCCGGTGTTGCTGGTGAATGACGAAGAAGTTTCATTAACAGAAAAAAAAGATTTGTTCATTACCGAGGTGCTTGACCTTGATTAAATGGAAACAAGTCAGTGCTCTAAAGGATGGAGATATTTGTTCAGAAACCATCGTGGGCAATGCCAAGGATGACATCATAATAAAAAACGGAGAAAAAATTACGTTTAAATCCATTCAAAGGCTTCATAAAAGGGGAATAGACTGGATTTCTATCTATGAAGAGGAGACCATGGATTCGTCTTTTAGTGATCTTTTTAGTGAGGAAAAACTTGAAAATTTTTCCACTGAGTTATCGAAGGTTTGCGAGGAAACACTAAGAGACGGGAGAATAAATGTAGAAAAGACTCAACAGATCAGTGATGAAATCAATCAAGAAATCATTGAAGAATACGGGGAATACGTTGTACCTTCATTAGTAAAGTTAAAAAAAATGGATGATTACACCTTCACACATCAGGTGAACGTAGCCATCATATCAACTATTTTAGCTACGGAGAAATTCGGTAAAAAAAAGGACGTTATAGAGAAATTCACAATAGGTGGCCTGCTGCATGATATGGGGAAATTATGGATACCTGAAGAAATTCTCAAAAGTCGTGATCGATTAAAGGATGTTGAATTTGATATTATTAAGAAGCATCCCAAATATGGTTTTGAAATTGCTGAAATATCGGGGGTAGAAGATGCCGCCATACTCAATACCATCAGATATCATCATGAAAGATGGGATGGGAAAGGATATCTCCAGGGTATAAAAGGTGGAGATATCCCTTTGGAAGGAAGACTGTTGACGGTAGCCGACGTGTTTGATGCTCTTACCACCAAACGTCCCTACAAAGCAGCGTGGGAACCTTATGAAGCTGTTAGTTTTATTGTGAAGCAATCAAAAAAGATGTTCGATCCTGAAATCGTCCGGCTTTTCTTGCTATCCTTCGGACTTTACCCGGTCAATACCAAGGTTATTTTAAACACCGATGAATTGGCGATTGTAGTGGGGAATAAAAGAGGTTCTATAACAAGACCCACAGTAAAGGTTATTAGAGATGATCAGCAAATGGAAATAGATTTATCCACGAATGATCAAATCAGTATTAAAAAGGTTGTAAAAACAAGAATGCTCAAAGATTGAAACCGAGGTGATAGGTATTCTTCCAGATATGAAACCTCAAGAACTTGAAAAGGGCCTCTTTTTACCTGATTATTCAAAGCAATCCATCGTCAATCTCTCAAATTTTATCTTAAAATTCTACAATTGCCCCACATATTATCCACCCCTTGATATTATGGATAAGATTAAAAACCTGAACAAGAAAAAAAAGGTGATTCTTTTTGTTGTAGATGCAATGGGTAATGATAACCTGGAAAAGGCTGCAGAAGAATCACAACCTCTTCGGGATTCTCTTCGGTTATTTAAAAAAGAAGTGTTAACAAGCGTTTTTCCCACAACCACAACCGCCGCCTTAACCTCTTATAATACCGCTCTTCCTCCCCTTGAACATGGCATGCTTGGTTACACGTTGTTTCTTCCTGATTATTCCTCTCTTGTAAATATGATTATGCTGTCTCCTCCTGAATTGGAAAGAGATGCCCTGACTCAGTGTGGCTTGAACCCCATGAAATTTATGAATCACCCCACTATCTTTGAAACCTTACAAGAAAATGGTGTCAAATGTTGGACAATTACCTCAGATTTATTCGTTGAATCAGGACTAACCAAAATGCATCACAAGGGTTCAGCCAAACGCTCCTATTTGGGAATGTTGGAGATGTTTTATCAACTGCTGAGAACACTGGAAGAGGAACAATCAAAAACCTTTATCTTTGTTTATTGGGGATTGACTGACACTGATGGTCATCATTATGGTACTCGTTCACGTCCTTATCAAGGGGGAATCGAATACTTGTTTAGAATGTTGAAAGATGAGGTTATTGAAAGAATGACCCAGCGACAACTGGAAGAAACTCTTTTTTTAATCAGTTCTGATCATGGTCAAATTGATACAACATGGCAGGATGAGGAATGGATTACTTCTGAAGATGAACTCTTTGAACAATATCTCCATCCTCCAATCTCAGGAGAACCAAGGGCAGTTTATTTTAACGTGAAAGATCCGATGTCTTTTGAAGATTATTTCAAACAACGTTTTTCCAAAAGATTCCATCTAATTGAGAAAAACGTGGCCATTGCTAATAACCTTTTTTCTGATACAAAAGTACCTTTAAGGGTATCTGAGAGAGACTATAAAGAAAATCTTGCTCGTATTGGAGATTATATTGCAATTGCGAAAAAAGGATATTCTCTTCACTTCAAACATCATGGAAAAACATATACACTTAAAGGTAAACACGGATCATTAACGCATGAAGAATTGTTAGTCCCCCTTTTAATTTATTCGTAAATTGGTTTTTTTCATCATTGTTGACCCAGTAAAGGAATTGATAAGATCTCAAGTAAAATTAGCGTTGTTTTGTTAAAAGATTTTGCACTTCTTGGAAGAAAAGGAGAACTTGTAGATATTGAAAAAGATTATGCTAATTCCTACTTGCTTCCCAAAGGAATTGTCAAGCAGATAAAGGCACCTCAGTAAAGATCGGATTAGAGTTGGCATAAAAAAATAGGCACAGCACAAGAAGCTTTAAATTAATCATTGAAGAAAGCGTTAGAATAAGATTTTTTTTAAATAAGTGTTCATGTAGTTAAAATTGAAGGTCTGTGCTATACCTATTTTAGTAAAAAAACTATAATCGACTGCAATAATTGATTCATCAGATAAAACAACGAATTTGACACAAACAATCTGCTTAGCTTACGATTGATAGAGCATTCATTTTTTGCCTTTTTGAACCAACATTACTATACAACAAATAATTCTGTTTGTCAAGTATATTTTTATAGACAAATCCTCTGAATAATCCTTTTTTGTATTAAAGTGCAGATCAATTTAACCTCAAATCTTTTCTAATGGCAGTTTTCATTATATTACAATAACTTTGGATTTCCAAAGAGTAAAATATTATAAATATAAATTCTTTTTCTTGTTTCTATGATTGTACTTAACTTTGTGCAAAATTATAGCACATGATAAAGGTGTAGGGCGTTATTTGAATGCAATTGTTTTATACCGGGCTTTTTCGTCTTAAATAATCTTTTACAGCATCGTTGGTGAATTCTTGAATGGTTTTACCTTCTGTTTTTGCCAGTTCTCTCAAAACAGCCCAGTCTTTATCGTCTAAATCAAGTTTGATAATCATAATTTTGCCTTTGGTCATTTCCTTGATCCAGTCATTTATGTCTTTTAAGTTATCCTTGATGTTTTCAAAATCTTCTTCGAAATCATGATGATTTTTCTTCATCTTCACTCACTTCCTGTTCTTTTTCAGGATTTTCTTCCTCTGTAACTTTATTCTTGCCTTTGAACTCCGTTAGCATGTCTTCAATGAGTTTGTCGCTTTGTTGTTCATCATATTCCAAAATTTTTAGCATTTCTTTTGCCTCTTCAAGGGTGATGATACCTTGTAAGTATGTATATACAATCCTTTCAGCGTCCGGATCGTGTTTTGATGTCTTTTCTTCTACGGATTTTTCAACAGATGGCGACGATGTTCCTTCTTCCGTTTTGATAATTAAATCTCCTGACACAGTTTTGGTGTTGATTTCTCCTCCTGTGCCATTCCCAAAGGTGTATTCGCTTTTACCTTCAATCGTAGGTTTTCGTTTCTTAAAAATAGCGTCTCCTGATACAGATACAAATGTTACTTTGGCATCCAACTGAGTGGTGAGAATGTTGATATCTCCACTAACCGTGTTGGCTTTCCAGGATACCTTTGGATGATTGTTTTTTATCATAATATCTCCACTGACTGTGACAATTTTGGAATCAGACGGTAAATTTCTAACGGCTATGTCCCCGTTTACGTTGTTGGCTGCCAAGTATTGTGTATTTTCGGATAAGGAATCGATTTTGATATCACCTGATTTATCGGTACATGTGATTTGTGCTGTATCGATATCAAAGGCAGAAATATCCCCGCTTAAAGATGAGAGAGTGCATTTTTTTCAACTTTTATCTGTTGAAGTTTGATATCACCTGATTTTGAACTGATGTTCAGTTCATCAGAAACACAATCATCACATGAGATATCCCCCGAAGTAGACGAGAAATTAATACGCCCACCTTTCAGATGCGATGCTTTGATGGATCTGGAAACGGTACTGATGGAAGTTTTTTTCAAAAAATCAACTGGTATAGCAATTTTTGCCTTATACAAGTTACCAACGGAAGTGTTAATTGTGATACCAAAAAATTTTACGATGTTTGTTTTATCATCAAATCTAATAATCAGTTTATTGCCATTTCTTACAATTTCCACATCACAATTTTCCTTTTCCCATATAACATCCCATGATATTTCAGAAACCGGTTCTTCCACTCCTTCTATTTCAAAGTCTCCACCAACTGTAGAGATAACGATCTCATCTATACCTGTAAGGGTTGTTTGCCCCTTTTTTTGATAAAATGACATATATATTCCCCCTTCAATACACTATCGTTTTAATTAACCAAATGAATCCAGCTACAGCTAATATGATAATCAAGACCGGTAAGAATACAACCAAGATACCTGCGAAAACCAACCCAACAAGAACAACCGCTCCAATGGCAACAAAAATCCCAATAATGGCAGGAAAGAATTTAAAGGCCAAAAAGATAAGAAAAATCGCGCCGAGTACCGATAAAAAGCTCATTTTTTATCCCCCTTCTTAAGTGCCCTCAACATTTCCATGGCATCCTTAGAACTGATTTCCCCATTTTCCAGCATATCCAGAATCTTTTGAGATTCAGTTCTCTCCGGTTGTGCGCCTTCGTAGCCCATCGTACGAACGATATCCTCTAATCTATTTCTTGCCGTGGGATAAGAGATCTCCAGCTCTTTCTGAACTTCAGAAAGATTCCCTCTGTTCTTAATAAAAACCTTTGCAAAAAAGAGTTGATCTTCCGATAGTTTAAAGAGTTCGTCCAACTCAAATTTTCCGTTGACCGTTGTCCCACAATTACCACATTTATATTCAGAGATATATAATTGATGATTACACGCAGGACATTTAGTTAAAGTTTTTCTCATTATTTTCACCTTCTTTCTTTGGATATAAATATTATACAATATAAAATCATAAATGTCAAGAAAGAAAGAAAGATTATTAATGTAAAAATGAAAAACATTAATATAATTGCTAATAATATTGATTTTATTCAATGGTTTTAGAAGAAAGATTGATGGTTTAAAAAAAGCTACTATATGATTCGGTAAAAGACTAAATTCTTATAAGTC
>JAYEGQ010000213.1:0-2181 GCA_034659095.1 Thermotogota bacterium | reverse complement strand
TGCTGTACAAAAAGCGGTGAAACAAGCCATACGTCAGGCAGGCGTACAAAAGCAGGCGAGTTGCCATACATTTACCCCGTGAGATAGTAGGAAAATGAAATGAGAAAAATATCTAAAAACAACCTGGAGTAAAAGATATATTAAAACTAGAATAAGGAATTATCTCACAGGGTGAAGACACTCATTTGCTACACACTTGCTTGAGGCAGGATACGATATCAGGACAGTTCAGGAGCTGCTCGGGCATTCACACTGTGAGATAATAGCAGCATGACGCCCAAAAAATCGACGACATATTATTATATCTATGTTCTTCAATCTGAAAAAGATGGAAATTTTTATGTTGGTTTCACAAATTCGGCATTTTTGGATTTACACGGAAAGATGGAAAATTAGGAATAAAAAGAATTGGAAAACTAAAACTCCTGGCTCAACTTCGTTATGCACTGTTAATTAAACATTACTGTATTGGCACTCATTCTATTTTAGTTAAATGGCAAATATGAAGACAATAAAGAAAATAAATCCAGGTATGATAGGTACAAGGAGATTAGTTGAACAATACGGAGATAATTAAGTATGCGTGCGTTACCGGCATGATTATGAACGTCAGCGGAAAAAAAACAATAGAATTGATCATTGATAAGAAACCCCTAGCCAATGATTACCAAATGACACTTGTGAAAAAGCTGCGCAAGTATCTTTATAAATCAGCGTTATCAATATCATAAGGACTTTTCATCTCTTTTGGCTGTGGGCATTCAAGCATCTGCGTATAGATCATTGTCGTTCGGACATCACTATGACCCAACATTTCCTGAACAGTCCGGATATCATAACCTGATTTGAGTAAATGTGTTGCGAAACTGTGCCTGAAGGTGTGCGGAGTGGCTCGCCGGGGGATTTGTGCTTTAGCGACAGCAGCTTTCACCGCTTTTTGTACGTGTGATTCATGTAGATGGTAGCGACGATACTTTTTTGTCCCTGGTATTCGCGTAAGCTGTATTGCCGGAAAAAAGAATTGCCAGCGAAACTCTTTGGCACTATTCTTATATTTTAGTTCTATTTGACCTGGCATGAACACGCCGTCATATTTATTTTTCAGCTCTTTCTTATGCAGTTGCTTAACACGCTCCAAATGTTCTTTTAATTCCGGGATGATTTTTCGAGGGAGCAAGACTTTTCTGAACTTACGACCTTTGCCATATATTGTTAATTTACTGTCGTCAAAATCAAAATCCTGAACACGAAGGTTAACACCTTCTGTTAAGCGCAGTCCGCATCCATAAAGCAGCTTGACGATAAGATCATAGGGATACTCCAGGTTATCAATAATTGAGTCAATTTCTTTTCTCGATAAAACAGTGGGTGTATATTTTGTTCGCTTTGCCCGTGGGATATTGCTAAAATTACCAAAATCTTTTTTAAGAACATGACGATAAAAGAAAAGAAGTGAATTGAAAGCCTGATTTTGAGTTGAAGCGGAAACCTGTTTTTCAACAGCAAGATGTGTAATAAACTTTTTGGCGTCTTCTGATTCTATTAACTCCGGCGACTTGCTGTTTAAATAAGCTTGAAATTTTCGCACCCAGTTAGTGTATGTTTTTAACGTTCTTGGTGAATATTGTCTCAGCTTAATCTCTTCTTTTAACATTTGATATTGTTTTTGCCAACTCTGGTTTTCGGAAGCATTCGACTCTTTAGTAAAGTTAGAGACATGGACAGAACCGTTCTTATTTTGATTCTGAGATTGAGGGGGGCGATTTTTATGAATTTCAACAAGCCGGTAAAATAACAATATCGCCTGCCTGGCTTGTTCAATTTGTTCGGCTGTTTGATTTTTCTGTTCGAGTTTTAAAATGAATGCATTTAAACTATTCGAAGACGATTTTGCATGATTATATTTATTGCAAAAATCAAGATAGTATCGCAACCACTTAACATAGGAAGGGATTTCTTTAGATGGATACTTGTTTTTTTCTAGGAAAGCGACATACAGATTTTGAATTTTGGTAGGTATTTCTTTCATGTTACAACAAATGTTATCTTTCTGTATAACATTCAAATTGTCATAAAAAGCAGTTTGTATAACTCCACAAAACATACAAAAATAATTAATCGAAAGCAATAATTTTTATTGATTTTATGGTATATTTTTTTAGATTGAGTATTAATGTTATA
>JAYEGQ010000212.1:0-2187 GCA_034659095.1 Thermotogota bacterium | reverse complement strand
CTGTTTTTTCGGTGGAATCATATAATGGTTGCACTGCAAAAAGGCTTTTCTCGATCCAGAATATACTATATATAGTATTTTTATCGGGTCTTTTATACATCATATAGTGGCCTAAATCTCGATATTTTTGTTTTTGCGGTGGAATCATATCATAAATTGGACTAACCTTAGATTGGGTTGAAAGTATCGGATGATGTTAAAATATAGAAATGCCATTTTTGATTCAACAAGTGATTGGAATGCTTTTTTCACAGTGTGGTTCAAAGCAAAAAGTCAAACTGATAGAAAGGCTATGCCAGAAATCTTTACTGTGGTTCATATTCTGTTCTGTTCCTGCCATTGCTTTTTGCCTTATATAAGGCTCTGTCTGCTGTTTTTAGCAGTTCTTCCGAACTTTTATCTTCGCTGGGTTCTACCGTGGCTATTCCTACAGAGATAGTTACATGGTTTAAATAGGGAGCGCTTTTATTCGGAATTTTTAGTTTTGACAGGGTTTTCCGATTTGCCTCCGCCAATTTGATGCTGCCTACCCAATCGGTATCCGGTATTACTGCAGCAAATTCATCACCGCCGTATCTGGCGAAGTAATCGCTTGGGCGTTTGAAGACATTTTTCAGCGTATCTGCCACTTTTTGAAGGAGTTTGTCACCGGCAAGATGTCCTTTTGAATCGTTGTAATATTTGAAATAGTCGATGTCCATGATCATCACTGTGAGGGGTTGGTTGGTTCGTCCGGTTCTTTTCCATTCTTTCATGAGCTGTTGGTTGAATCCCCGACGGTTGGGAAGGCCGGTCAGTTCATCTGTAATAGCAGCTTGCTGGAGTTTTTCACTCAGCTTTTTGTATGCTTCACGGCTTTCCTTGAGCTTTTTTTCAGCCAGTCGTTGTTCTGTGATGTCTTCTGCGGAACAAACCAGATATTCTACATCTCCTTGTTCATTCAGTTTCGGGGTTTTATTGATTAATAGTAAACGCTCTTCTCCATCGTGATTTGGAAAGGTAAATTCTGTTTTTTTGGACTGCTTGGACTGAAATATGAGCCGATTGTGGTTGATAATCTTTTCTGCGATATTTTTCGGAAAGATCTGTTCGATCTTTTGAAACTCAACTTTTTCTTTCGCCAGTCCCAAAAAAAGAGCATGTGCTGTGTTAACTGCACCATATGTGTTTGGTGAAGTCAGATACCAGACCTGTGTTGGAATAGTTTCTATGAGTATTCGTATTTCCAAGAGGACAGTCCTGTTGGAAAATATTTGAATAAAAGATCACTCCATCCATATACAAACCTTTATGCTTAAATTATAGCATGGTACTTGTGGAAGGATAATAGATTGTGATCAAAAATTATATTTATGCTATTATTAATCGATTCTATTTCATCCTACATTCCCGAAATCTATAACGAGGGAGGCTCCACCCCCAAATCACGGAAAAGCTTCTCCTGCTTTTTGGTCATCTCCCCAAGAGTTCTTCCATGTCCAGGCGCCTCAAAGAGCTCGATTGAATCCAGTTCATCTAATAATCCCTGCAGTGTCCATTTTTCAAACAGCTTGGCCTCTTGCATCTTCTTTTTCACATAAGACAAGTAAATTAATGCAATAAACTCCACAAAAAGCTTCCCGTTCAATGACAATTCAGAAGAAACCTGCATTCTTCTGAAGTTCAACCGGTCCTTCAAATTACCAAATGCCTTTTCAACAATATCCTTACTCCGGTAAAGAGAAAGCGCTACAAACGGATCTTTGATCTCGTTGGACAGTAAGGCAAAATACCCGAAATTCTTCGCTGCTTCTCGTATGGCCTCTTCCTTGGGTTCGACTTTACGGCCTCGCTTAGGGGTTTCACTCACGGTGAAGTATTTGTCGTATTCGTTGGTATATTTATCCTGGCGTTTGCCGGCTAACAAATCGTTTTGAAGCATCATCAGATGATCGTTCAGGGCCACCTGATCTTTGGCCGCCTTTTCGGGGTTGTAAAACACTAACAGATACGCCCGTCTTTTTTCTTTCAAAACATCGCCCTTATAGGGCCTCTCTTGTTCATAGTCCCACTCAAAGGGTCGACAAATGCCGTTTGTGTTAAATTGTCCCTGTAGATGCGTCCAGAGTTTCAGATTCTCCCGGTCTTCATCCAAGATCGTTTTCACGTATGTCAGATTGAGCTTTGTCCCAACGATAAATTTCTTGC
>JAYEGQ010000211.1:0-11247 GCA_034659095.1 Thermotogota bacterium | reverse complement strand
GCGGATTTGAATTACAGAAAGTGACGGTTCAGATGGAAAAATACGAAGAACAGGGAAACAATCAATCCAATGAGAACAATGAGGATAACTCACAACAACAAGAAAATGAAAACCAAGACAATAACAATGAGGATGAATACGGATATGAAGAAGAGTATACATTCGCAGACCTATTGAAAGGAGGTATTGAAGAAAATGCCGGTTGATGGAGTAAACAGTTACAACAACATCTTCACAAATGCAACAAGTGAAAGTGCAGATACCAAAAACGATTTGGACAAAGATGCCTTTTTAAAACTGCTGGTGGCTGAAATCCAAAACCAAAACCCTTTGGAACCCATGGATAATCAGAAATTCGTTGATCAGATGACCCAGTTCACTACCATGGAACAAATGACCAATATGAGTGAATCCTTCCAGGAATTTATGGAAGCCTCCATGGCGACAACTAAATTACAAGCTTCAGCCGTTGTAGGAAAGTACGCTGTCATCGAAGGAAATGAAATCAAATTCCGTGACAACACAGCAGAAGGTATCGTTTTCAATGTTGAAGAACAAGGAGAAGTGTTGATTCGAATCTCCAATCCGGACGGAAAACTCATCCGTGAAGAAAACCTTGGTTTCAAAGAACCCGGAATACACGGTTTTCAGTGGGATGGAAGAGACAACTCCGGAACCAATCAGCCAGAGGGAACTTACAATTATCAGCTTGTTGTCGTAGATTCAGCAGGCCAGGAAAAGACCTTTGGCGGTGTTGATGGTGGAACGGTAGAAGCCGTACAATTTGTAGACAACGACATCTACGTCATCGTGAACGGACAAAAATATAACTTTAAAGATATTATTGAAATTTCAGAGGTACCTGAAGAGACACAGGAAACCTGAGAGGTGAGTTGAAATGAGTCAAAACCTTATTAATCCAAGATCAACCCCTCTTTACGGTCAAGATATACAGAAGCAGTCAAAAAGGATTCAAAAGAGTGTTGATCAAAACGATTTTAACAAACTGGTCCAGGAAATAAACCAACAACAATCCCAAGACCTGAAGGTATCCTCCCATGCTCAGGAAAGAATCAAAACACGTAACATAGAAATGAACCAAAAACGATTAGACACACTTGGAGAAGTCGCGGATGAAGCGGGCAAAATGGGAGCCAAAAACACCCTGGCCTTGTTTGGAACGGATGCCTTTATTCTAAGTGTGAAAGACAAGACCATCGTCACAGCCATGAAAGAAGAAGAAATGGAAAGTCGATTTTTTACCAATATTGACAGCGTTTACATTAAAAAATGAAAGGAAAGGCCGGTCCTCATCAGGAAGCCTTGAAACGGTGACCGTCAGATCCGTTTCCCTTTCGAACCAGAGGAGGTAATCAATTATGATGCGCTCAATGTTTAGTGGAATATCTGGATTAAAAGGATTTCAGAGTTCCATGGATGTTATAGGAAATAATATTGCTAACGTCAACACCGTGGGTTTTAAGGTGTCAAGAACCACCTTTCAATCCATGTTGAATCAAACCGTCGTTGGGGCGAAATCCCCTGAAGAAGGTGGTCGTGGTGGTACCAACTCCATGCAAATCGGACTGGGATCCCAAATAGGCAGTATCGGAAAGATCATGACACAGGGAAGTTTCCAGAACACAGGAAAGAAAACCGATTTGGGATTACAGGGAGACGGTTTCTTCGTCCTCTCAGACGGTATTCAGAATTTTTACTCTCGATCGGGAGACTTTCAATTAGACGAAAGTGGCAGTTTCATCCAACCCTCAACGGGTTTAAAACTCCAGGGATGGCTCTCTAAAGTCGATCCTAAAACAGGACAACGCTTTCTTGATTTAGATAAGCCACCAAGTGATTTATACATAGCCGCCGGTATGACCATGCCCGCAAAGGCAACGTCAAGTTTAGATCTGGGTGGGAATTTGAACACCGATGTGGGAATTGAACCGTTGACCATCAACGTTAAAAATCCGAACGATCCCACAAAAAGCTACAAGGTCCGATTCACCTTTGAAAAGATGTCTCCATTTGACACGGAAAAACTCTTTTCGGGATCGACCATCAAATACACATGGAATGCTGAGATCGTTGACTGGAATGCAGACTCTCCCAGCGAATTACCAGATTTAAATTACACAGTCGGAATGGTAGAACTAAATCAATTTGGACAAGTGGAGAAATTCTATCGCTATGAAACGTCTTCTCTTGAGGGCGAAACCACTTCAGGTAATTTCACTGCCAATGTTATCAACGGTAATGCATCTCAAACTTGGTTTAACTACAGCCCAACAGGTGGAGCAGTTGAAGACGAGGTGAAAGATGTCTTCGATGCAAATGATGATGGCATTTTGGATAAAATTATCACACAAGCTATTTACAACGTGGATGTAGGACAATACACCATTCAAGACAGTGGTAGCACTTTTGATGCAACCGGTCGAGTCGTTGATCTGGAATTTGGAACCATCAAACCAGCTTCCGGTGATAAAGTCAACGTAGCCTACTACGCTCAAGAAGATCAATCCTATCTGGATACTAAGACAAAATATAACCTTTCAGGACCTATTTTAGATTCGGAAGGGACAGAAGAAATATCCGAAGTAGACATTTTAGTTTACGGACTTGATGCTACCGGAGCGGTCATTACTGGGACAGCATTAACCGCTAATACTGATTATACCTACGATGCCAATACCGGTACCGTTAATATCATTAATCAAAGTGCAGCAGGGTTGGTTGGTGCTGAAAAAATAAGAGTAGAATACTGTTCGAAAGACTCCTTTAACGGTGATGGAACAAAAAGCAGCTGGCAATTGACAAAAAAGGCCAGAACAAATCCATTTACAACGGGGAAGTCAACCAACGGAAATGATTCAAAGGTAGATATAGACATGCAGTTCACAATTAACGAATCAGATAAAAGAATTGAATTCAGAACAAATTATCCCATTGCTAATCCAGAATACTATTCAATCGAATACGCAAATCCAAATAATCCAATGGAATTCAACACCGTTGATGTGGTTGTTGGAAATTTATCAAAAGCTTCCGTTTCCATCCCAAAAACCGGTGAGATCAAGTTCTTTGACAAAAACGACACACAAAATTACGTGATTGGGGATTACGATTCACCCAAATACTCCACATCCACTCAGGTATTTGACTCGTTGGGTAAACCTTACACCGTTTTTCTGGAATTCCAAAAACTTAAGACAAATCAGTGGGCATGGCGAGCCACAGAGGAAACTGGGATTCCCATCAGTTATGTAGATGGCAATGAAAAGACTTATACACCCAGTCCCAACGACCTGACTTCAATAGTTGGCGGAATAGTAGAATTCGATTCAGGTGGCCGAGTATCCGCACTAAAAGCCATTAGACAAAACGGAATGGTAGAAGACGATATCGACATCAACCGTATCAAATTCGATCCAGGAGCCATGATCGACGATGGCGCTGCACCGCCTCCTGAAGAAGGGGCGAATGCCGTCAACGCCAGTATCGATTTTTCCGAACTGGTCCAGTTCTCCAGTGAATTCTCCACATCTGTTACTTATCAGAACGGAAATTCCATGGGAGTCCTTCAGAACTTCGCCATCAACCAGATGGGAGAGGTTATGGGAACGTTCTCCAACGGAAAAAGTGATGTCCTGGGACAAATTGCCCTGGCCATCTTCAACAATCCATCCGGTTTGAACGAAGTGGGAAATACATTGTATCAAATCAGTGCCAACAGTGGAGTTGCCCAAGTTGGTTTGGCCGGCTCAGGCGGAAGAGGAACCATATCACCCGGTGTCCTTGAAATGTCAAATGTTGACCTTGCAGAAGAATTCACAGGAATGGTCATCGTCCAAAGAGCCTTCCAGGCAAACGCCAGAACAGTTACCACGGTAGACCAGATATTACAGGAACTGGTTAATTTGAAGAGATAATTTTCTAATAACATAAAAAAAGGGGCTCATTATGAGCCCCTTTTTTTATTCACTGCTTCGCCATCTCAGCAATCTTATTCAGCCCCTCTCGACTTCCCAACACCATAATATAATCCTCAGGAACTATTTTTGTTTCACCGATGGGTCCAAAGATCGTATGATCCTGTCTTCTGATGGCAATGATGATAACACGCATGGTCTTTGTCAGTCTAAGTTCCATTAAAGTCTTATTTGCCATGGGGCTGTCTTCGGCAATATGAATTTCCTCGATTCGAAATTCCTGATTTCCAAAGGCCAGAACATCAAGAAATTTGATCTTATCGGGTTTTGTGGCAATACGGGCCATACGAATCCCCGTTATCTGAGAATCGGTTACAACATTTGTGGCCCCCGCGTATGACAATTTTTTTGAGGCATTCATCTCGGATGATTTTGCGATGATATTCATATCCGGATTTAACGTTTTGGCACTTAAAACCACATAAACATTCAATGAATCCGTAGGCAATGTAACGATGATAGATGCAGCCTTTTTGATTCCGGCATTTAACAGCACATCTTCATCCGTAGCGTCTCCAAGAATGTTGGGAAAATCATCCTTAATAATATCTTTAACTCGATCTATATTTTCCTTTTCCTGATCTATGAGTACAAAGGGCTTTCCCAGCTGCTGAAGCTCCTGCATTACAAACCTGCCAGTTCGACCTGCCCCCACCACAATCACATGTCCACTCATCTTTTCAATCATTTTACGATACCTCCTGAGTTTCATAATGACATTCAGCCGCCCCTCGACAACTGACCCGGTGATAGATGTTACCCCATAAAGAACTACACTGACACCAAGGGCAATCAAAATCATGGTAAAGTACACACCGGCAGTTGAAATCCCTTCGGGAAAAGAATATCCCACTGTGGATATCGTAATGGAAGTTAGAAAGAATGCATCTTGAAAAGAGTAATTCTCCAAAATCATATAACCAACCGTTCCGGTAAAAATCACACCGATGATTAAAACAAAAACAACCAAAATCTGTTTGATTAACTTGAGCGTGGGAATATCCTGTGTACTCATCCTATCACCTGTTAAAAAGCACCCTATCCGGGACAAACAGGGTGCTCTCTTTCAATTGGAGATAATTATTAGCTTGACTCTATTGTATCAAAAACGAGAAACTACTTCCAACAAAACTCAAAATTCGTTTCTATCCCTCCAAACCCTAACCCCTGCCTTTGCATTAAACGTGTTAAAATAGAAAAAAAGGACAGGGTGATTGCATGACATTTAATGAAATGATTCAACAGATTGCCGAGGAACTAACAGTAAAAGAAGAACAAGTAGTAACCACAGTGGAATTACTGGACGATGACAAAACCATTCCGTTCATCTCCAGATACCGAAAGGAGCAAACTGGGGCACTGAACGAAATACAAATCCGCTCCATCGCTGAAAAGATCGATTATCTCAGGCGCCTTCAAACCAGGCGTGAAGAAGTTCTTTCAACGATTGAAGAACAGGGGAAACTAACAGAGGAATTGAGTGCATCCATCAATACTGCGGCCACCTTTCAAGCGGTGGAAGACCTTTATCTGCCCTACAAGAAAAGGAAAAAGACACGGGCGGACAAAGCCAGAGAAAAGGGTCTGGAGCCTTTATCCCAATGGCTGAAGGAAACAAGGGAAAGAAATGACGAACAAATTGCCATTTATGTAGATGAAGAAATAGGTGTCCTTACACCGGAAGAGGCCCTAAACGGTGCCTTGGATATCATCAGAGAAGAAGTGGCCAACACTCCCGCCATCAGGGACATGTTGAGAACCTACTTGCGTGCCAACGCATTTTTGATCTCCGACCAGGCATACGCTCCGGACCCAAGAGGGGTCTACAAGGATTTTTATGAATTCAAACGAAAACTGAAAGAGATCCCACAATACCGTATTCTCGCCATTGACCGTGCTGAAAAAGACGAAGTGGTCAAGGTCAAACTGGATTTGAACACCCATCCCGCCCCTCACATCATCAACATGATGGAATTCTCCAAAGACCTGGCCTATTTTGAAGAAATTGCCCGTATCGTTGAAGATGCCTACAAAACCCTCCTCTTCCCGTCCATCGAAAGGGAAATTCGACACGAATTTACTCAAGACGCTCAAAAAAGGGCCATAGAAGTTTTTGCCAAGAACCTGAGAAACCTCATGCTCACCCCGCCCATCAAAAACAAACGAGTATTGGGCCTAGACCCGGGATTTCGAACAGGGTGCAAATGCGCTGTTGTAGATGAAAACGGTATTTACAAGGAGAATACTAACATCTATCCTCACCCCCCTCACAAGGCCGTAAGGGAAAGTGAGGAAACCCTTTTGGATTTGATCAGACGCTACAAAATAGACATCATCTCCATCGGTAATGGAACGGCATCCCGAGAAACAGAAGCCTTTGTCGCCACCATGCTGGAAAAAAATCCCAAGATCAAGGCCTCATACATCATTGTCTCAGAGGCGGGAGCCAGTGTTTACTCGGCCTCACAAAACGCCATCGATGAATTCCCCGATCTGGACGTCACCACAAGAGGTGCTGTTTCCATCGCCCGGCGTGTTCAGGATCCCATGGCAGAATTGGTGAAAATACCTCCTGAATCCATCGGAGTGGGGATGTATCAGCATGACCTGAATAAAAAGGACCTATCAGGCTCCCTGCAGATCGAAGTGGAATCTGTGGTGAATTTTGTCGGCGTAGACTTAAACAGCGCTTCCCCGTTTTTATTACAATACATCAGCGGATTGAACAAAAAGACCGCCTGGAATATCTTGGATTACAAAAGCGAAAATGGTCCGTTCAAATCCAGAAAAGAGCTAAAAAAAGTCAAAGGCATCGGACCCAAGGCCTACGAACAAGCTGCTGGGTTTTGCCGGGTACCTGAATCTGAAAATCCATTGGATAACACGGTTGTCCATCCTGAAAAATACGTGGCAACAGAGCAAATCCTCCAATCCTTTTCATTCACTATCGACGATTATAAAACCCAAAAGGACACGGTCAAGAAAACTCTCAAAGGAGTAAATATCAAAACCCTTTCAGAAAAACTGTCCATGAATCCCATCACCTGTGAGGACATTATCAAGGCATTAACCACTGACTACATCGATCCCAGAGATTCTTACCCACAACCCATACTAAAAACAGATGTTAAAAAGCTGGAGGACCTCTCTATCGGAATGCAACTTCAGGGAACGGTAAGAAATGTGGTGGACTTTGGAGCCTTTGTGGATATTGGTGTGAAGGTAGATGGCTTGATTCATAAATCGAAATTTGGAAAACACAACGTCGATCCACTGGAAGAAGTCTACGTCGGGCAAATCGTGAACGTTGAGATTCTTAAAGTGGATCAAGAACGAGATAGAATCTCATTAAAAAAGAGCTAAAAGGAGAAGAGCATGTCAGATAAAGTGACGTTGAAAATACCGAGACAGCTTTACGATAAACTCAAAACCATCATCAATGAAACTGGCTATTCCAGTGTCACAGAATTCGTTGTCTGTGTACTCAGAGATTTGGTGTCATCAGAAGAATTTGCAGTAAAAGAAGAAAAAATAAAGAAAAACGAGATTGCCGAACTCACGGAAGAAGAAGTCATGGCGATTAAAAAAAGACTTAGAAATTTGGGGTATATGGAGTAGAGGGCCTTTGAGGAGTTTGGGGTTTAGGGTCTGGGTTTTAGATGTGCAATTCTTAGGATTTGATATAACGCGTGCATTGCTTTTCACGTTAAATTGTTTAGACCCCCCCACCCCCGTTGGGGAACTCTGTGTTCAAATTCTTTTCATTTTTACATGATAAAATCTCATGCTCAGGGGCTACTTAAAAACTCGCTCTTTTTCACCCTCGCTCTTGTCTATCCTTGCCACTTTTCACCCCTGTCTTTTTCAACCTCCCTCACCCCTTCTTCGCTGCCTCAATAAGTGCCTTAAACAGAGGATGAGGCGCTCCTACTTTTGAGCCGTATTCGGGATGATATTGAATACCTACAAAAAACGGATGGTCTGTGATCTCAACCGCTTCAACAAAATCTTCCTTTGAGCTGATGGTTAAAGCTTTTTTATCTTCTCCGGGGGTCTTAAGAAAAGCTTGGCAAATTTCTGAGTTCACTTCATACCGGTGCCTGTGTCTTTCTATAACTGCTGATTTTCCGGCATAAATTTCACTTAAACGTGTATCTTCAAAGATTGGGGTTTCCTGACCCCCAAGACGCATGGTGCCCCCCATGTGAAGAATTTCCTTTTGTTGGGCCATCATATCAATCACCGGGTATGGGGTATTTGGATCAAATTCAGTTGAATTAGCTCCTGCCAGTTTCCCGATTGCTCGGGCATATTCCACCACCATCAACTGCATCCCCAGACAAATTCCCAACAACGGTACTCGATTTTCTCTAGCATATTTAATCGCCTTAATCTTTCCCTCCATTCCCCGTTTACCAAACCCACCGGGGATTATCAGTGCGTCGTAATGTTTCAACAGCTCTTGCACTTCATCGTCTTCAAGTTCTTCAATCTCCTGTGAATCAAGAACCTCCGGTTTTTCCACGCCTGATAAAAAGATCGACTCGTTGATACTCTTATAAGCATCATCCGTTCCAAGGTATTTGCCAATAATACCGATCTTCAAGGGAAGAAAAGACTTTGGTACGTCCCACTCGAAGGTATCGTTGATCGTCAAGTTGAAGCGCTGGGCGATGAGATGATGAAATTTCAGGTTAAAGAGATTTTGAGGCATTTCGTAGACATTCTTAATATCTGGAAGATTCACCACCATCTCAGGATTAACACCAGCAAACAGAGCAATCTTTCTGCGCGCATTGGAAGAAATGGGCAATTCGCTTCTGGCAGCGATGATATCCGGTTGAATACCGATCCGTCTCAGCAGCTGAACCGATTGCTGGGTGGGCTTGGTCTTAAACTCGTTGGTCGTTCTCAAAAAAGGCACATAAGTAGTGTGGATAAACAGGAAATTTCCCCGACCGATATCCATGTAAAGCTCACGAATAGCCTCTAAAAATATTTCCCCTTCAATGTCACCCACCGTACCGCCAATTTCGATGATGAGTATTTCAGACTGAATGGAGGTCAACCTTGATTTGATCTCGGCCGTTACATGGGGCACCATTTGAACCGTTGATCCCAGATATTTTCCCGCTCTTTCTTTATCGATCACCGATAAATAAATTTGTCCAGCGGTGATATTGTTTTCTTTTTTCACATTGATTCCCATAAAACGCTCATAATGACCCAAATCAAGATCAGCTTCATAACCGTCTTCTGTCACATAAACCTCACCGTGCTGATTTGGATTCATCGTCCCGGCATCCACGTTCAAATAGGGATCCATCTTTACACTGCGAATGTCAAGACCAGCCTCTTTCAACAAACGCCCGGTAGATGCGGCTAAAACTCCTTTTCCAATCCCGCTGATAACGCCACCTATAACCACTATGTATTTTTTTGTCATATTGATCCTCCCGTAAATAATCTTTTTACGGGAAATGATTATAGCATAGAAAGATTAAAAATAGTGCTTCTGAATATTAACTATGATAAAGTCTAAGTTTGTAATTATTATAAAATAAATCCCCATCACAGTCTGTTAACATAATCTTTTCAAAAAATTATTTTACATTTGTGTTGACCTTTAAGATTAGATGATTTCTTCCCCTCAATATCAAACCCGCGAAAATGCGGGTTTTTTCCCGCGGAAAAGTCACCCTCTCGGATGCCTTTTAATCTATATTTATCGTTAAAATTTGAGGATTTAGCTGCTTATAGCTGCTCCACAACGTTATCGATCTTGATCAGTTCATCGGTGGTGAGAACCTTGTCGATATCGATAATCATTAACATTCGGTCTTCTAATTTTGCAATAGCGCTGATAAATCCCGCACCTTTTTTACCTGCTGTTGGAGGTTCCTCCAACTGATCTTGTGTAAGTGTGAGGACTTCTTTTACTTCATCCACCACAATACCGATCTTTTTATCATCCATAAAGACCACTACGATTCTATCCTGTGAATGGTCCTCCTTTTTTTCCAGCATAAATTTCACTCGTGTATCGATTATGGGAATAACTTCTCCCCTTAAATTTGCAACACCGATCATAAAAACGGGTAATCCCGGTAATTTCATAGTCTTCATCATTTCGGATATACTGTCAATTTTCATGATATCAACAGCGTAAACCTCTTCTCCTACTCTAAAGCTTACCACCTTAATCTCTGCCATGTTCAATCCCCCTAACTTAATATCCTTCGCAAGCCTTCAATACCTCATCAATATCAAGGTAAATGATCAATCGTTTTCCCTTTTGAACGATTCCCTTGACTTTGTGATCAAACTGTTCGGTTCGTGCCGCACGATCAACTTGTTCTTCGGTTGTTCGAACAACTTCTTTCACTTCGTTCACAAAGAATCCGATTTCTGATCCCTCATGCTTCACGATAAGCACATTTTCAAATTGATCTTCAGCATTATATTCGATATCCATCAATTTCGTTAAATCTACAACCGGAACAATTCTACCCCTTAAGTTCATGACCCCTTCGATAAAGGCCTTGGATTTGGGAACTGGGGTGATTTCAGATCGTTCGTTGACTAGCTCCACATAATCTACTTCAATACCAAACTCCTGTTTTCCAATCAAAAAACTTAAGATTTCGATTATCTCTTCTCTTTGCTTAATCTCTTCACTTTGTTTTTTTATCGGCATAAAATCCCTCCTCGTATGAGTCTTGATAATATCATCATTTTCTTTATTATACACCATTTTATTAATTATTTGAATAAAAACACTTTATTAGTGTCTTATCTTTTCACACTGATAGTTTAACCGGAGAATTTTCACTGGATATTTTGTTTTATTAAGAAATGTGAAGGGGAGTATGGGACAAAAGCGGGGGTAGATAAAAGCGAGGGTTATAGAGAACCAAGGGTGGACAAAAGCGGGGTTATAGAGAACCAAGGGTGGACAAAAGCGGGGTTATAGAGAACCAAGGGTAGATAAAAGCGAGGGTTATAGAGAACCAAGGGTAGATAAAAGCGAGGGTTATAGAGAACCAAGGGTAGATAAAAGCGAGGGTTATAGAGAACCAAGGGTGGACAAAAGCGGGGGTTATAGAGAACCAAGGTTAGATAAAAACGAGTTTTGTTCACACTCGCTTTTATCTACCCTTTTTTTTATTTAACCTTGTATTTGTGTCAACCCCTGTACTAGTTTCAAACCGGTTCTTGTTTACTCTTGTTTCTTTCATTCTCAAACATCCCA
>JAYEGQ010000210.1:0-2224 GCA_034659095.1 Thermotogota bacterium | reverse complement strand
GGAAAAACAAGATTAAACAACCGTTGCTGCTAAAACAGGTGGCATAAGACGAAAAAAGGGGAGGGATTACCCTCTGATGTGAGGAAATGGGTCATTTTCTCTGAGTTTTTTGAAAAGCTCAGGGGATAACATCTGTTTTTGTTTGAAAAAGTTTAAATCCTATGATTTTTTGCTTTTTAAGGGATTTTAGAGAATATGACTTCTCTAAAATCCCTTGTCTGACTTTGGAGTATAAAAAATACGCCAGGCAAATTGCTTCTCAGAATTCCATTAATAATACACAACAACGAGTGATGATTTTAATTCAGAGTTACCTTGATAGGTTCCAAATGGACCATTTCTAACAATATATAATTGTTTTCTGCTGGTGTTGACTTGCCAGTAAAAGTTCTGCCAAGAATTAAGTTTAAACTGATACAGATAAGGCTTCATTTGGATTTTCGCCCAATCTGAGCCGTAGGAAAGAACAGCATTTTCACCAACGATTTGCAGTGTTGAAGAATTGGGGACAAAAATCATATATGCGTTGGAAAAATAGATAAAAAATCTTTCAAGCTGACTGTTATTAGCACCTCCAACAACAAATACTCTGCTTTAAAAAATATGTCGCATGAGGTTTGGGTTAATCAAAAAAATTTATTTCAGTTTCCAAAAAAATGCCGGTTTTTTTAAAGATTTTCTTTTGAAGATGGTTGATGAGATTTTTTACGTCATGTGCACTTGCGTCCTTTTGATTGATAATAAAGCCTGAATGCTTTGTTGAAACACATGCTCCGCCAATAGTGTAACCTTTTAATCCAAGTAATTCGATTTCATATGCAGGATGAAAATTTAAAGAGGGTTTCTTAAAGATACTACCTGCTGAAGGGTAATCCAAAGGTTGTTTTTGTGATCGCTTTATTTCGTAAGATTTCATTTCATTCAGTATTTGTTCCTTATTTCCTTTTTGTAAGTTTATTTTTATACCAAGAATAATATGTTTATCATCCATAAAGCGGCTTTTCCGATAATCAAAGCCACATTCTTCTTTGTTATAAGTGATGATATTATTGTTATCCCGATGAAAAACCGTTACTTTAGTAAGAAAATCTGAAATAGTATATCCATAGGCGCCAGCATTCATATAAACCGCCCCGCCAACTGTTCCAGGGATTCCGGAAAGTCCTTCTAATCCTGTTAAATCATTTTCAGCACAAATATAGCATAGTTCTCTGAGAGAAAAGCCTCCGTCAACCGTTATCTCGTGGTTTGAAAGTGAGTTGCTTTTCACAAGTAGTGTACTGATACCTACTTCTGTTTTCATTTCATCGGCAAACAGAATATTCGAGGCTCTTCCAATAAGATGGAAATGGATATGATGTTCGTCAAGTAAGCGAACTATATTAATTAACTCCGATTGGCTTTTAGGCTGAAAAAAATAATTGATAACACCGCCTATCTTAAAAGTACTGATTTCGTTTAATAAAACATTTTTTTTATAGTTAAATTTAGAAAGGTCCAGTGCAGTAATATCCATCATCTGTTTAAATAAGTGAATCGTTTGCCCTGATAAGTATTTCTTTCATGCATGCTTCTTTCAATCTCTTGTATAATTTCTATTTTAAGCATCCCCCAATTTCCATGGGCGTTTTCTTTTGGAGGTTCGGAACATAATCGGTGAATGACGATAGATGGATCAAGATATTCCAAAAAACGAATTTCTCTTTCGACAAACTCATCAAAAGGTAGTAAATTGTATCGGCCCTTTTTTATTCTTCTATCCAGTTCTGTTCCCTCAACAACATAAAGAGAATGGAGTTTAACCCCATCAACACCTAGCGCACTGAGAATTTGAGCACCTTCAACAACATCTTCTATCGTATCTTGCGGTAAATCAACGATCATATGTGCTAAAGTATCAATTCCCATTTTTTTTGTCCTTAAAATAGCATCGACAAAATCTGCCAGTGTATGGCGCCGGTTCAAATCAACTAAGGTTTCTCTGTTAACGGATTGCAATCCATATTCAATCAAAATATCTGCTTTGTCTTTATAAGTGGCAATCAAATTCAATTTTTCCTGCTCAACACAATCAGGCCTAGTAGATATGTCAAGTACTTTGATTCTTTCGTCTATAAACAAAGCATCAAAGATATGTTTTAGTTTTTCCACCGGTGCATAAGTATTTGTGTAAGATTGAAGATAAACCGCAAAATAAATATCTTCACCGTATTTTTTTTCCGTT
>JAYEGQ010000209.1:0-45595 GCA_034659095.1 Thermotogota bacterium | reverse complement strand
AATGAGTCATAAGGATCTCAAAGCAAAGCAAACTAAAAAGCTCATCGGCAGAACCATCTTTTATATGTTCATTGTCTTTATCATCATTGTGATTTTACTCCCCATTTATTTTCTTTTGTCAATTTCATTCATGTCGGACCAGGAGGCCTATGACTGGCCTATTCCTTTGGGTTTGTCATTCCAAGGTGAATTTAAGATTGAACCAGTGTTGGGGACATCTGAATATTTGATCAGTGTTTATTCCCGTTCACAGGAGGAATATGTTTCGCTAATTCAAGGATCGAAAATAGATCAAATGAGTGAATTTTTAAGGAACAAAACGAATTGCAACGTAACTGAAGGAAAACTCAATGAAGCGATTACAGAGGTTACTACCCTTTATGAAACAAATAGTGACAGAATCAATGCTTTAACGGAAGAAATCAGCAGTCTGGAAAAGAATGTCCTGGCTCTGAATCAAAATATTATTAAGGCAAAACGCAATTTGTCAATCGTTGAAGGTCGAGAATCCATGGAAGCCGTTGAGAAACAATTAAGATCGGATTTAATACAGTATGAAACTGAAAAGGAGAATGTCACAGTTGAAATAGAAGAAAAAAAGACAGAGCTCACACCACTTAATTCAACGAATTTCAGGGTTTTCAAGAATCTCTTTGCCAATTATGTGACTTTCTTTAAGGTGACTAGAGATTCCATACCGGCCTTGATAAGAAGTATCGAGGTTGCATTGATAACGGTTTTCATAGCCTTAACCATTGGTGGGATGTCCGGTTATGCCTTTGCCAGATATGTTTTCAAAGGAAAAACTATCCTAAAATTGAGTACTCTTTTTGTAAGAATGTTTCCCGGGATAGCCATTGCCATGCCCATGGTCATTATCCTGGCTGAAATGGGGTTTTATGACAAACCTATTGGTTTATCGCTGGTTTATTCAGTGGGGCAAATTGCTCTGACCATATGGATCACGGCCAGTATCTTTATGGGGATACCCGTGGAATTGGAAGAAGCGGCACAGGTCTTTGGTAGAACACCAGTGGGTGCTTTCATTCACATTACATTACCTCTGGCCTTACCTGGACTGGCAGCCAGCGCTATGTATGCCTTTATAGGAAGTTGGGCGGAAACCGCACAGGCCATTGTTTTGACACAATTCAACCCTACTTTTCCGGTGGTGGTGTATCAAACCATGGTTGGCGCAAAGGGGATGGTGAATCTCATTGCCGCTGGTGGTGTTACCATGGCATTACCTGCTGTTTTGTTTACCATTCTCATTAGAAAATACATCCTGCAGATGTGGGGCGGAGTAAAAGTCTAAAAAAAGGAGCTGGGCTTATGGCGACACTTAAACTTAAAAATCTCTCAAAACGATACGGTAAAACCGTTTGGGGGGCAAAAGATATCAACCTGGAAGTAAATGATAAGGAATTTATCGTATTACTAGGTCCCTCCGGT
The DNA here is from genome assembly GCA_034659095.1 of Thermotogota bacterium. Lineage (GTDB taxonomy): Bacteria > Thermotogota > Thermotogae > MWEM01 > MWEM01 > JASUTC01. The sequence continues at coordinate 44,143 of JAYEGQ010000209.1, read as the reverse complement.
TGTGGCAAAACAACTACGATGCGTATGATTGCGGGGCTTGAAGAGGTTACCCAGGGAATAATTTATATAGATGATAATGATATTACCTTCCTCCCACCGAGAAAAAGGGATATTTCCATGGTCTTTCAAAGTTATGCCGTTTGGCCACATTTGACTGTTTCCGATAATATCGCCTTTCCCTTAAGACTGAAAAAACTTCAAACCTCGGAGATTGAAAAAAGTGTTAAGGATGTTTCGGATTTAACCAAAATTGGTGAATATCTACAAAGATTCCCAAGACAGCTTTCAGGAGGACAACGGCAACGAGTCGCATTGGCTCGTGCATTGGTCGTTCAACCCAAAGTCTTTTTAATGGATGAGCCCCTGTCGAATCTGGACGCTAAGCTCAGGGTTAAAATGCGAACTGAAATGAAAGCCATCCACAAAAAGACTCAGGCCACCACGGTTTTTGTTACCCATGATCAGGCAGAGGCTATGAGCATGGCCGATCGAATTGTGGTCATGAAAGACGGTTCCATTGTCCAAGTGGGTACAACTGATGATGTTTATTTTGATTGTGAAGATATGTTTGTAGCAGGATTTATCGGTACTCCCCCCACTAATTTTCTTTCGATGGAATTACAGGAAAAGAACGGGAAACTATTGTTAATCAACAGTGCTTTTTCTTTTGAACCTATAGGGGAGAATTACGAGATCCTTAAGAATTTCTCGGGCAAACAAGTTGTTATGGGAGTCAGGCCTGAAAGCATGCAGGTTTTCAAAGAAAAGAAAGCTGAGTCAGTCTTTTCTCGGGAAGTATTGGTCACAGAACCACAAGGCTCACATCAGATTGTGGCTATTGAGTTGGATAATCAAATCGTTAAAATAGTCGCACCACCTTTCCCAAAAGTATATCCTGGGGAAATTGTCCACATTGGTTTTGAGCATGATCGAATCATGTTCTTTAACCCGGAAACAGAAAATAGAATTCGTAAGGAACAAGGGGAGTGGGATTGAGATGAAAATTGCCCTGGCACATTTTAGAGTTGGTGAAACAGACGGTGTTTCCCTTGAAATGGAAAAATGGAAGCATGTTTTTGAAAACATGGGGCATCGGGTCATATTTATTTCTGGTACTTCAGATTATGGAGATTATTACATCAAAGAGATGGATTTGCACAAAGACTTCTTTAAGAAATGGGAAAGAAATAGCTATAAATCTTTAGATGATTATGATAGCGAAGAGGTCTTCTATAAAGAACTCCACCGTGTAGCTAAAGAAATCGAATCAGAGTTGGATGAAATCTTTGAAAAAGACCCATTTGATATCATTATCCCTAACAATATTTTTTCCCTGGGGACAGGCATCCCGGTGGCAATAGGCTTTTACAATTTTATAGAAAAACACAATTTAATGAGTATCAATCATAATCATGATTTCTATTGGGAAAGATCTCATATGAATCATCCCACCTGTGATTTTGTTGAAAAAGCACTTGAAAAATATTATCCACCCCTTGGAGACAATTATCAACAGGTGGTCATCAACAAAATAGCACAGGCTGAATTAAAGAAACGAAAAGGGTGCAATTCTGTAGTGGTCCCCAATGTTTTTGATTTTCATGCCCAGGAATGGACTCTCGATGATTATAATCGTGATCTTAGAGAACATTTGGGGATTGGAGAAAAAGACATTGTCTTTTTGCAGGCCACCCGTGTGGCCACCAGAAAGGCCATCGAATTGGGTATTGAAACTATCGGAGAGATCAAAAAAAGAAAACAGCAGCTGATAGGAACCATTTATGATGGACGAGAATTTACAGATGAAGATCAAATTCTTCTTTTCATGCCGGGACTCATTGAAACGGACAGTGATTACATCACGTTCTTAAAGAAACTTGCCGATGAAGAAGACGTCAAAATCATTTGGGCGGAGCATTTATTTGGTGCCACAAGGAGTCACAGAGACATCAAAAAATACTCCCTTTGGGATGCCTATGTGATTTCAGATTTTATCACTTATCCATCCATTCTTGAGGGGTGGGGAAATCAATATTTGGAAGGCCTTTTTGCCAAAAAACCTATGATCATTTTTGAATATCCCGTCTTCAAAACTGATATTATGCCCTTTGGTTTTAAAAACGTATCCTTGGGACATACATTCACCCAAAGGGATGATAACGAAAGAGACTACGTTTCTGTTGAAAGAAAAAAATTGGAAGATGCGGCAACCAAAACAATAGAAATTCTAAAAAGCGAAGGAATCTATTACGATATGGTCAACAAAAATTTCAAAATTGCTCAAGAAAAACTATCCTTTAGCGCCCTTGGGCGAACGTTATCGAAGATCATTAAAAAGGCCACAAAATCAGTTTTGTAGCAGAGTAAGAGGGGACTGGTGAAGCGATTCCCGTATCGCTAACCCTGTCCCCTCGGAATATTTAGACCCCCCCGCCGACACCCCCACCTCATATCTCAATATCACTTTTTTTGAAAACAAAGAAACCTGCGATAAATAACAACACACCGATTAACGATATGATAATGGCGTTTGATAGATACATACGTTCATTTATAATCGTTTCAGCTAAGGGTATATAATGGAAAATGGTCATTTTGGAAAGCCAAGATATACTTTCAAAGCTTCTTCCGAGTGAATCACCAAAATACATAAAGATGATAATACCCACAGAGATAGAGATATTTAAATTGCTTTTTTTTGTGATACACGAAATCAGGGTTGATAGGCCTCCAAAAAAAGCGAGAACACAGAAGGTGTATATGCCAAATGACAACAAGATTTTTTCGCTGTAATCCTGTCTTATAAACCATTTGAACCCAAGAAATTCAAAAATAGTAAAGAAGACACTCAGCAAAACTATCAAGATCAGCATAAAACTTGCCTTTTCAAAAAACACTTTACTCCGACTCACGGGTTTTACCAGAAGAAATTCGATGGTTTTCTCCTCAAATTCTCTTGAAAAAACTGCTCCTGCAAGATTAGCAGCAAATACCGCTGATAGTATATAGATAAAGCTCATTCCCTCTGAGCCAAAAATGCCTTCGGGTTTTGAAAAGACTTCAGGTTCAAAGTTGAACATTTTAAGTAGAAATTCCGGCATCTTTTCAACAAATTTCATCAACTCGTCCATCTCATCTAAGATAAGATTGGTCATGGGCAAGTACATAAAAATGAACCCGATGAATACTCCAAACCAGATAAGAAAAAACCAAAAATTATTTCTGATTTCATTCCTAAAAATATTTAAAAACATATCATTTATCCTCTCTATCATAAAAAGCCATAAATGTTTCCTCCAAAGTTGGATTTTTGATCTCTACATCCGTGTAATCCAACTTGTTTAATATTGTCAAAAAGCCTTTTAATTCGCTCTTTTTTATCAAAAAGCTCTTGGCACTATTTGATGATTCTTTTTTTTCGAATTTTTCTAATTGTTCCCCATTCTTCAAGCCATGAACGGTAATCACTTTCTGTGTGTATACGGAAAGCTGATTGATGGACATTTCTTTGATCAAGACACCTTCCTTTATAATCCCTACTCTGTCACTTAATCGTTCAACCTCAAGAAGATTATGAGAGGAAAACAAAATGGCACATCCTCTTTCTCTTTCCTTCTCCACTAATGTATAAAAATTCTTCTGAAGAAGGGGATCCAGCCCATTTGTGGGTTCATCAAGAATCAGTATATCCGGCTTATGAACCAAGGCCTGAATGATTCCTACCTTTTTTCGGTTACCCATTGAGAGCTCTTTAAATCGTTTCTTTTTATCTAAGCCTAGATCATCACATAATTCATCTTCATATTTTTCATCGTATGTCTTGTAAAAATTACTGTTGTATTTCAAAAATCTGGAAACCCGCATTTGAGGGTAAAGGTTAATCTCACCCGGTAAATAACCGATTCTATGCTTCATACTATTCAGGTATTTTGGAAGTACCTTTCCTTCTAAATGAATCTCACCAGTATCAGCGGACAAAAGATCCAGTATGATTCTGATAGTCGTTGTTTTTCCGGCACCATTGGGTCCGATTAGTCCGTATATTTCACCTTTTGAAATGTTGAAGCTAACCTGTTCGATTCCCCGGTGTTTACCATAATATTTCTTTAACTGTTTCACTTCAAGCATACAATCACTCCGATATGAAAAAAAGGCAGACAGAATCGTCCACCTTTAACTTTTGATTGGATTCATTATTATTGGCAGGCTGTGTGTTTCGCGTCTTTTCTGAACATGGGCCATGGAGAATCTGTTGAAAGACCTTTGCTGTCCGTTGCAATTGACAGCAGTTGAGCACCGTATGTCCCGATATACAGTGCACCATTTTCATCGATAACTGGACTGGATTTGATATAATCATCGGTCTCCAGTCGCCACTTAAGGTTACCTTTCGCATCAATCGCCAGAATCTGCCTTTCCCATGTTCCAATGTAAATCGTCCCGTCTTCTCCAATGGCCGGACTGGATGACCAGAACGGACCTTCTTCAATTGAATATGACCATTTTTTCTTCCCCAGGTGGTCAAAAGCATACAATTTACCATCAAAGGCACCGATATAAACGGTACCATCGTGATAAATCGACGGACTTGAGCGTAACTGTGACCCGGTATCATATTCCCAGATCAATGCACCGTTTTTGTTTAGCACATAGAGTTTACCGTCAAAAGAACCCACATAAACCCTTTCCTCTTCGTCAAGAGCCGGACTGGAACGGACAAATCCATCAGTTTTAAAAGACCATTTTAGACTCCCGTCCCTGTTCAAGGCGTAAATGGATTGATCATCCGATCCAAAATAAATCGTTCCGGATTTTCCCACAGAAGGACTGGAACGTATTTCATCAGCCGCCTGGTAAGTCCACAGCGTTTCACCTGATGGTGAAATAGCATGCAAAATTCCTGAAGAATCCCCGATATACACGATTCCATTCTGGTCTACTGCGGGACTGGAATAGCATCCGGAAGTTATCTCTTTACGCCATAGCTGACTGCCTGTTTGATCAACGGCGTAAATGTACTTATGACCCGCTGCAATATACACCCTTCCATCAGGCCCTATCGTGGGACTGGGATAGATGAAATTGCCGCAATCAAATTTCCAGATCAGTTGGCCTTCTCTGTCGATGGCATAGAGGTAATCATCATCTGCTCCAAAATAGATGATGCCGTCATCGGAAACCGCGGGACTGGAACGAATATCGTATTTTACCGGATAAGACCATAGTTGGGAACCTGCTCCAAACTTTGTTTCAAAATCCCAAACCGGTCCGGGTACCTTTTCTCCGTATTCGTCCTTAACAATAACCTGCCAATAATAATTGGTCCCCCCCGTTAATCCTTGTGCTTTATAGGTTGTTTCAGTTGCATCTTTTTCTATCAGCTGTAATGAATCTTTTGAAGTTCCTAAATATATATCATAAGTTAATATTTCATCCTCTTTATCTACAGGAATATTCCACTTGAGTACAACGTTTGTAGCAGGCATTGGTTCTTCATAATATTCTTGCGCTATAGACTCAGGTGGCTCGGGCGGCAATTTAACCTTTAATGAAAAGACATCTGATTCGTTGGTTGCGCCATGAGGGTCTTTTACCCTTATTTTCACGAAATATTCTTTCCCCTGTTGAAGATCGTCTAATATGAATGATTCCTGATTGATGTTGCTTGCAATTAATTGCATTGTATTCGTACTTTCACCACAAAAGATATCATATGTATGTCCCAAGGCATCGTCATCATCAGAAGAGACCCATTCTAACTTGTAAGGCATTCCAATGGCCTTTTCTTCGTGTTCTTTAGTCGTTATCAACGGTCTTTTAGGCGGACTGTTTTCCAACACAACGGTTTGTAATTCAGAGATGGTCTTTGAACCCGACTCATCCACTACTTCCACTTGCCAGAAATATTCTTGATTAGGCTTTAATTTGATACCGGTTTCATATGGTGACCAGCTTGTCGATTTTAAGTTTGTTGCACAAAGATTTGGTGATTCATTCTCGCCAAAATAAATATTATAAGTAAGCTTTTCTCCGTCCAAGTCTGATGATTCCCAATCAATCTTAAAGGCATCTCTTGTTATGGAAGCATTACTGACTGAATTGGTTTCAAGGCTGAGATCGGGCTTTCTGTTGACATTTTTTACATCAAATGTGTATCGGCTAAGTAGTGTATCTTTGCCGTCCCTGATCTCAACGACTATTTCACTTTCCCCCTGTGAATCAAAATCCGGAAGGTACGTGTATTGTCCGTCTTTAATCGCACCGGGACCTTTAATGAGCTTAAAAGTCAAAAGATCATCATCCGGATCGGTGTATTGTTTCGAAAGGTCTATTCTAAATGGTTCTCCTTCTTTCAATTCATAAGATGTTTTTCCCATATCCTTTTCTTCAACCGGTTTTCTGTTCACATTTTCAACCGTTAACAAGAAGCTGTCATTGACCAGGTTTACACCGTCACTAAATTTGAAATCAACTGTATAATCACCGTTGGTATCATAATCCGGTTGCCATGTAAAGAGACCATCAGCTGAAATTTGACCGGGTCCACCCGTTTTTAAAAAAGTCAAGGAATCGCCATCGGGATCGGTAACGTATTCTTTTAAATCAATTTCAACCTTTTCATTCTCTCGTTCTTTTTGCACTGGAATAAAACCAAATGAAGGACTTCGATTCACCTCATTAATCACCACATGAAAGTCAATCTCCAATTGTGTGGCGGGATCTTCGATTATGATTTTCACTTGTTGTCTTCCTTTTTCCGAAAAATCAGGTTGGATGTAATAGACGCCATCCCGGATTTCTCCGGGTCCTTGTGCTATTTTAAATTTTAAGGGGTTGGAATCAGGATTTTCGATTTTATTTCTGAGATCAACGGAAATTTGTTGACCCTGATTCACCTGATATGTTTCTTGAAGGTTTTTTACAACAGGTGGGCGATACACATCTTTTACGATTAATTCAAATGTAGTCTTTATCTCACGATAAGGATCCTTTGCTGCAATTTCAACAACACATGCGCCGGCGCCATCGTATCCGGGTTCATAGGTGTAGATATCATCAACGATTCTCCCTGGTCCGGATAGCAACTCAAAACTGACTTGTCGATTTTCTTTATCCTCTAAAAAACGGTTCAAGTCGATGTTGATGGTGTTATTTTCCCTCACTGTTGAATCAGGTATTGAAAAAGAAAGATCCGCCAGTTTCCTGGTGGTAAACGTATGCAGACCTGAGCTTCCGGTCTTGTCATTTTTTGTTTCGTAAACAATCTCCCAAGCATATTTTTCAGAAGGATTAAGCTCCTGAAAAATTGTGTATTGCGCCCCTTCAACGTCTTCAACTGTTGATATTAATTCTGTCCCCCCATCAGTTATCCTGTATAAATTCAACGAATAGGAAGTATCTTCACGCTTTGTGTCTTTACCCCACTCAAATGATGGCTTTAAAGATACATCCCCCGCCTTGTCCCCAGGCGTTTTCAATACAGGCAATTCTGGAGTGGATACCATAAATTGACAAGAAATAAGGGCGATAACGATAGCTGCAATAACCGGGAATAAGATAAAAAATATCTTCTTCACCATAAATCACTCCAATTGAAAAAAAAGCTTGTTATTATACCCCGTACTATTATACACTTATAAAAGATTTCCCGGGATTTGTTAACCGAAATATATTCTTATCTTAACCATAAACTAAACTAATTCTCCCTATGTATGAGATAATAAAGGTGTTGACTGGTACCATTCATGATTGACTCACATAAAATCGAAAAAAAATTGACATAACAAAAGGGGTTTTACTATGAAAAAAACAGAAAGTATAAAGCTAAGAAGAAAAGCCATCTATACAGTGGCTTATGAGTGTACTGATCCGTTGGCATCTGTGTTAATTGTCCATGGATTGGGTGAACACATTGATCGATACGAACGATTTGCCAGACAAATGAACGAGCATCGTTTGAATGTTTACGGATTTGATAATCTGGGACATGGGAAAAGCACAGGGATTAGGGGATATACATCTATAGAGGATTCCTTTCTAATCATTGATATGATGATTCACAAAATGTCAGCTAATCATTCTGATATCCCTATGGCCTTATTTGGTCACAGTCTTGGAGGTTTGATTGGATTACGCTATTTACAGGAAAAACCCTCCGAGTTCTACTGCGCAGCAATATCCGCACCGGTTATTATTTTGGACGAGGAAACAGAAAAAAGAATGGAGAAAAATGCGGGTTTGGCAAGATTGTTGCCGTTTATCACTTTGGACAACAACATTGAACATGAAGACATCTCAAGAAATCATTCTGAAGTAGCTGCCTATTCAAAAGACAAGCTGGTTCATCCAAAAGTCAGCTTGAAACTGGCCTTAAGCATCCATAAAAACGTTAAAGCAGTTAATGAAAAAGCCGGAGCAATCAAGACACCACTGCTACTGTTAAAAGGAATGTCTGACAAAGTGGTTCCACCGGATAATATCGATGAATACTTTGATCGAATTAGCAGCGAAAAGAAGGTCATTTCAAAATATCCCGGCGCTTATCATGAAACGATCTATGATCCGGAACATGGAGAACAATTCAGGCAGGATATCATTGGCTGGTTCAGGACAAATCTATGAATGACGATACTATTAAACACGACATCATTATTGAAAAATTCCTAAACGGAGGCAAGGGATTAGGCCGTGACGAAACCGGGAAACCCGTTTTTGTTTCAGATGCCTATCCAGGAGAAATCGTTGATGTAGAGATCGTCAACGAAAAAAAACATTTTAACATTGGAAAAGTCCATACCTATAAATACAAAATCCCCGAAAGAAAACAGTCCGTCTGTTCTGTTTTTAATGAATGCGGAGGATGTGACTGGCTGGATTTAGATTATCCGTTCCAATTACAGTCTAAAAAAGATATCATCGCTGAACAATTCATGCGATTGGGAAATATGGACATATCAAAGATTCTGCAACCACTTCTTCCTTCACAACCTCATTATCAAACCAGAAATAAAATGACCTACGCCTGCGGCATTCACAAGGGAAAACTTGTTCTGGGATTAAGAACCAAAGGCACAAATCGAATCATCGAACCATTGGGTTGCAAAGTAGTGGATTCACAATTTGAGCATATTCGAAAAACCCTTCAGAGTATATTCAACGACATCTTCACCCCCGATGATGTCTTTCAAACCAGAAAAAGAACCGGATTCCTTCGGGGGATTTCAATTAGAAAAACCGAATACACCGGTCAGTATATGCTGATTATCATTACCTCAGTGAAGATGACAAGGCAGGCTAAACAATTAAAGGCAAGATTAAAGGAAGACTTGCCCTTTTTAGATTCACTGATTAACGTCTATACCAGAAAAAAATCCATGCTCTCCGGTGAATACACAACCCTATACGGTAGTGGAACGCTGATGGAACATATCGACTGGTTCGATTACAATATTCCACCTACTTCTTTCTTTCAAACCAATAACAAGATGCTGAAAAGCTTCCTGAACACAGTAAAAGAAATGGCACAGCCCGATAAAGAAGAAGTGCTAATGGATCTTTACGGAGGTGTTGGTTTTTTCTCCATTTACCTGTCTCCTTTGTATAAACGTGTCATCCTGGTCGAATCCCATTCCGAATCGGCAAAGGCCGCCCGTTCAAATTGCTCTATGAACAAGATCACAAACGTTGACGTAGTTGAACAGTCGGTTGAAGAATTTGTAGAGTATTCCAAACCAAACGATAAACCGGACACTTTGATCATCGATCCTCCAAGAGCCGGTATTGACAAAAGCGCTCTAGAAAAAATCATTGACATTCAACCGAAAAAGATCGTTTATTGCTCCTGTAATTTGGGGACCTTGGCAAGGGATTGCTCAAGGTTAGTTGAGTCTGGTTATGAGATTGAAACCATCCAACCGATGGATAACTTTCCTCATACAGCCCATGTGGAGAATGTTTGTTTGTTGAAGAGGGTTTAGTAATTACTGTTGGGGGATTTTTGGTTTGGGTGCTCTTTTTTTATACCCTAGAAAATCTTGATTTTAAGATGAGGGGCTGCTGAAAGCAGAAATACCCTCCCCAAAGGTTGCCTTGAGAAACTGATCTTGTAGTTTTGCTGAAAAATACTTCATGCTAATGTCGCTTGTGTTTTTTTCTGAAATATCTACAGTCCCAAAAAACTTCTTCACCTTTTTCTATGGAAAATTTCAACGAAAGTCAGTATATCTTATTCAATCCAAGTGTTTATTTTTTCAAATATTTCTCAATCGAAGCTTTGAAGTTTTCAATTTTTATCTTCAAACGCTCGACTTTCGCATCAAGGGAATCCTCATCCCCATTTTTCAGGGCCGTTTCAATCTCTTCCGCGGCCTGACCTACGCCACTAACTGAAAGGTTAAATGCAACCCCCTTTATTCTGTGGACAATGGTGATGGCATCTACAGTATTTTGTTTCAGAGTCCGTTTGAGATCATCATAGTCCTGGAAAGATTGTTGGGCGAATTCACACAATAGAGATAAATACAAATCCTTTTTTTGACTAAGGCGAGCCAGTCCTTCTTTGCAATCAATCCCCTCTATTTGTCCCAGATCATCGTTTTCTTTTTTTGTATTCGTTTTAGCATCTTTTCTTTGACTTAAAAAATAATCAATTTTTTCATGGAATAATTTTTGTTTGATGGGTTTTGTTAAAAAATCATCCATGCCAGCATCCAGGCAATTTTGAATGCCTTCTTTCACAGCAGCAGCAGTCAGGGCAATGATTGGGGTGTGTTTATCGGTTTGTAATTCGTCTTCACGGATCTTTTTTGTGGCGTCTAACCCGTTCATCACTGGCATTTGTACATCCATGAGGATTAAGTCGATATGTTGGGTTTTGGTTATTTGATAAGCCTGTTCACCATTTTGGGCTTCTAATGTTTTTGAATTCGGAAAATACTTCTCAATAATGGCCTTGATCAACTGCATATTAATGTTCACATCTTCGGCAATTAAAAGGGTAGAAGGTCGTTTATCAGTTTTAATCTCATCTGATGGCTCACCTTCTTCGTGAGATTCAGCTTTTTTGGTTTCATAAAAATACGGGGTTAGTAGAGAAAAGAAAAAGGTTGAACCGTTTTCATGTTCACTTTCAACTTCGATGTTACCCCCCATCTTCTTAACCAGCATGGCGGATATGGCCAATCCCAGGCCGGTACCTCCGAATTTTCTGGTGATTGAAACATCCGTTTGCGAAAACGCTTTAAATAATTTTTGCCTTTTCTCTTCTGTAATGCCCATCCCAGTATCTTTCACAGATAGGGTGTAAACGCCTTTCTTTCCATCGATTTTGTTAAATGTTAGTTTTAATTCAACCGTTCCTTTTTCTGTAAATTTTATGGCATTTCCAAGGAGATTAACCAGAACTTGCCGTAATCTCAAGGCATCAATGATGGCGAAACGGGGCATGTTTTGTTGCGTTTCCAGTTCCAATGTCAACCCTTTATTGTCAGCCTGGAACTTGATTATGTTTAGGGAATTTTCAGCTACTTTGACGATATCTTCTTTGAGCAGCTCCAGTTCAAGTTTGCCTGCCTCAATTTTTGAAAAGTCTAAAATATCGTTGATGACCCCCAACAATGAATGGGCGGATACGTTGATGTTCTCAACATATTGCTTCTGGACCTTACCCATTGGAAGGTTCACCAGTAAATCCGTAAACCCTATAATACTGTTTAAAGGTGTTCGAATTTCATGTGTCATATTGGAGAGGAAGATGGATTTTGACTTGTTGGCTTCTTCAGCTATATCCTTTGCCTTTTCTAATTCCTCCCTGGATTTTTCAAGCTTCTTTGACATCTCCATAATGGCCGACTGGTTTTTATCTGATATCTCAATGATCTTATAGAGCTGTTTGGAATTACGGATATAGGCCTTAGCAGTTTCATAGAATTGCTGACCCATTTCAGATTCATCACTTTTTAGTTTTGGTAATAACTTTGAAAGTTTTTGGGCAAGCTCATTTTCTTTTTGATTTCTCATTCTCTTCTCCCATAAGAATACTCAAGTTAGCACCTCAAAAGGCAATTCCAAATCTTCCTTGAAATCTTCTGCCAGTTCAAATGATCGACTGTTTTCCAGTTCATAAAACCACTTTATTTTAACATTTTTACCTGTTCCATAGGCTTCTTCCAAAATGGTCATTATATCCAAGATACATTTCACACTGGATGAGTTCATGTAACTGATCTTTAATTGAAGCTCCATGCTGTCCAATGTTGGAAACACCTCATCAAACCATTTAAAAATCGGCTTGTAAAACTCAAATGAGTTTTCCGGGTAGGATTCCCCTTCTATAAGAAAAATGTGGTTTTTTTCATCAAAGAAGACCTTCGGTGATGTGGAAGTGTGCTCAATATTCATTTGATCATTCACCGCCTTTTACAGTGACAAACAGGTTGAAAAAATCGTAAGCTTCATTCTGATTTTGGAATTGATATTGCATCTTTTCAGAAGCCTTTCTTGCAATTTCTATCAGCCCCAACTCGGCACTTCTGGATTCAGGATGAACCGGTTTTCTCAGCTGTTCTTTGTACAATTTTCGTAATTCTTTGTTATCCAAACTGTTTAATTTTTCCAAATAGTCCGCCAATTTTTGCACATCTTTCTTTTTGACACTGTTCCCTGAACTGATGGTGTAATAGCCTTTTTTTCGCGATGGTAACCATCGCCTCACCAGCGGGTGTATTTGCCATGCCGTTCAATTCAATATAATTACGAATATTTTGAGTCTGCTCTATGTAAATCGAAAAAACATCTGAAATGATACCACCGGATAGTTTTTCCTTTTGAAGATAGGTTCGGATGGCACGTCCAATTTCTTCAATGATACTGTTAGAAAATGAACCGTTAAAGCTAATGAGAACTCCTTCTTGGGTTAAAGTTTCCTTAAATTTTAAAAGATCTTCCACCGTTTTTTTACCTCCTTTTGTAATTCATCACTGCTAAAAAAAATGGACCCTTTGTCTATAGCAGATTTCGTAGATATGATGAAAATAATGCTTTTTCATCATTCCTTTCTTGTTTTTTTGCTCAGATATCATAATCTAAACCCCATCAATAAAAGATCATCTTTTTTATGATAATTACCTTTGTAGGTTTTAAGCTGTTTCTTAATGGCTTCTTCTTGTTCCTTTAAAGGCAACCTGCTAACGGATTCTAAAATATTAATGAGACCGCTACGTCCCAGTCCAAAGCCTTTTTCCCCACCCGGTAGATCCAGAATGCCATCGGTAAGCAAATAACCTGTCATCCCTGCCTTTATCTTGATAGTGTGTTTGGTAAAGGAATAATCTTTGTCTATATTGTACCCGATATGCAAAGAGTCACCTCGAATTTCGTGCACACCGTTTTCATCACTGTAGATGAAGGGTAATCCTGCTCCTGAAAACTCTAAACGGTCATTTATCCCATAAATTTTGCATAAGGACATGTCCAAACCATTATCCAAATGATCGAAGTTGGATGAGGATTTCAAGGAATCTTTGAGCTTATAATGGAATTGTTGTAAAATCTGATCCGGTCCCACTTTAGAATTAGCCTCAATAATATCCTTTAACAGAACATTCGCCATCATCGTCATAAAGGCACCGGACACCCCATGACCGGTACAATCGATTCCGGCAAGCCAAATGTCTTCATTTGTTTGTTTTAGAAAGTAAAAATCTCCTCCCACGATATCAAGGGGTTCGAAAAACCACCTGTCAGCTGTTAAATCCTTTTTTAATGTTTTGGCAGGCTGTTCAATGTCTTCTAAAGAATAATTCAGACTGGACTTCACAGCCATAAAATGGGTACCGGAACTGATAAAATCACGATAGCTATCCAATTGTTCTTGAACCAGCTGTGTCAAGTCCATATCCTTTTGGTTGATCATCCATTTGCGAACCAAGGGATCTTCAGCCAGTTTTCGACTCATGGCAATCTCTTTTTCCATAAAGGATAAGATGGAACTCGTTTCCATTAGATTTGATACAATATTGGGGGTTGTGTAGTTAAAATATATGTTATCATTATAAGCAAAACGAAATTTGGAGGATTTAGATGAAAATCGTACAAAAAAACAAAAACGCCTATCGCATATACAATGTAGAAGAAAAGTTTGAAGCCGGTCTGGAATTATTGGGCACTGAGGTCAAATCCATCCGGGAAGGCCGCATCAACATCAAAGAAAGCTATTGCCGGTTCAAGGGCAATGAACTTTTCTTATTAAAGGCCAATATCTCCCCATATGCTCATTCATCTTTTTTCAATCATGAACCGGACAGGAAAAGAAAATTACTTTTGCATAAACGGGAACTAAAAAAATTGCAAAGCAAAGTTATGCAAAAGGGATACACCATCGTGCCTTTAAAAGTCTATTTCAACAATAAGGGCCTGATTAAGCTTGAAATTGGACTGGGAAAGGGAAAGAATATTCACGATAAGCGAGAAGACCTTAAAGACAAGGCCATCAAGCGGGATATAGCCAGAGAAATGAAATACAGAGACTATTGATTAATATATAAATCTCATAGTAAAACTGACAAACAGAAAAGATCAAGAACATGATCTTTGGAGGGATTGAAATGCTGAAAGATGAAATTTTTGAAGACCTGAAAAAAGCCATGAAAGCAAGGGAAGAGGTTAGAGTCAGAACACTCAGAATGGTAGTTGCGGCCATCAAAAACAAACTTGTGGATAAGAAGGACCTTGGTGATGAGGACGTCATTGAGATTCTGACAAAAGAGGCAAAACTAAGAAAAGATTCTATAGAAGAATACACAAAAGCGAATAGAGAAGATTTGGCTCAATCGGAAAGAGAGGAATTGGAAATCATCAAGGAATATTTGCCTGAGAAAATGGGAGAGGATGAACTGAGAACCATTGTTTTGGATGCTATTGAGGAGCAAAATGTGAATTCTCCATCCGGTTTGGGACTTATCATGAAAACAGTTATGCCCAAAGCCAAAGGAAGGGCTGACGGGAAACAGGTGAATAAAATGGTCAGGGACATACTCTCTGATCTTTAAATTAGACAAATAGAATATGCTACGGGGTGACTTCATTGAAATTCGAACTGATTACAGCAGAAATAGGCTCCACTACAACTATTGTCACAGCATTTGATGGTATAGGAACTAAAAAAACGAAAAAAATGGCACAAGCGGAACATTTTTCCACCGTCAATGAAGGCGATGTAACCATAGGCATCAACAAATGTCTCGATGATATCAGAAAAAAGATGGGTGAAGATGTTGACTGGGAGGAGTTCGTAGCCACAAGCAGCGCAGCTGGAGGACTGAGGATGTCCGTTCATGGATTGGTTTACGATATGACGGTGAGAGCAGCAAAAGAAGCGGCTCTTGGAGCCGGGGGAATCATACACCATGTAACCGCAGGTAAAGTAGATCAGCGGGAAGTTCAAAAGGTAAAATCCATCAACCCAAATATGATTCTTTTGGCCGGAGGGGTGGATTACGGAGAAAAAGAAACCATTCTCCATAACGCCAAAGAATTTGCCAAAGACACAGTCAATGTCCCCTTTGTGGTGGCTGGGAATATTGCCGTCAGAGATGAAGTGTGCGAAATCCTTGAACAATCGGGAAAACTCGTATATCCTACTGAAAATGTCTATCCCAAGGTAGATGAATTGAATGTGGATCCCATTAGAGATGTGATCCAACAGATTTTCTCCGAACATATTATTCATGCTGCTGGTATGGATAAAATCGAAAAAATAGTCAAGCGCCCCATTATTCCAACGCCAGCCGCTGTTATGCTAACCACACGATTGCTTTACGATATGTTGGGTGATGTGGTTACGGTTGATATAGGTGGCGCCACAACGGATATTGACTCTGTCACATATGGGACCCCTGAAATACAAGAGATCAGCATTTCACCAGAACCTTATGCCAAACGAACCGTGGAAGGCGATCTTGGTGTCTTTGTTAACGCCCCAAATGTTGTTGAATCCATGAAAGCCCAATTGGAGATGGAATATCCAGATTTTCCTCAAATCATGAAAGAAATTACACCATATCCTAAAACAGAAAAGATGGAACAGTTTATGGCCAGGCTCGCCGTGCATTGTTTGTCTGCCGGATTAAGAAGGCATGCAGGAAGAATACGTTATATTTATGGTCCGACAGGTCGACAAAAAATCGCTGAAGGAAAAGATTTAACCGCAGTCAAGGCATTGGTGGGAACAGGCGGGATATTGTCCCGTTCTCCTTATGCGGATGAAGTGCTTTCTGTTACAAGGATCCTGTCAAAAAGACATGTTAGCGAACTGTTGCCATCTGAAGATATCAAGCTTTACAAAGATTCTAATTACATCTTTGCCCCTATTGGTGCCATTTCAAAAATAGACAAAGATACAGCAGTGAATTTGTTAAAATCTGATATTACAGCCCTTTAAAGGAAATTGAACGAATAATACGAAAAACAAAATAAGCAAATGAATTTTCCGTCTTAAGCAGTAGGAGGTAGTTAAATATGGATAATATTATTTATTTAGATAATTACAGAACCACAAAGACATCAAAATATGTTATGGAAAAGATGAAACCATATATGGATGAGAATTTTTATTTACCCGTTTCATTCACGCAAATGGGTACGGATATTGCCGAGGCTATTGATGAATCAACTGACAGAATTAAAAATGCCTTTAACGCTTTAGATGCCGAGATCATCTACACAGGCAGTGGGACACAGGCCAATAATATGGTCATACAAGGTGTGATGAGGGATGAAAAGCCCGAAGAAACGGGCATGATTACATCGGTGATTGACCACCCGTCCATTAACAACGTGTTTGATTTTTACAAGAAAAAGGGCTTCCAGGTGAGAAAGATCAAAGTAGATGAATACGGATTTTGGAGAACCGATCAGTTAAAAGAAGCCATCAACGAAAAAACAAAATTGGTCAGTATCACATGGGTGAATCACACCATCGGAACAATACAACGATACGAGGAACTGAAAAAAATCATTCTAGAAGCAAATCCAAAAACGTTGATTCATCTGGATATCACAATGGCGGTTATGACTCAGAAAATTGATTTCAAGGAATTGGATGCTGACTTCTTAACGTTGAGTGGTCATAAAATATACGGCCCCAAAGGCATTGGCCTGATCGTTGCCAAAAAACCCGTTAAGATGAAACCCGTTTTGTTTGGTACAGTTGTAACTTCCCCCTATTCTCCGGGTGCAGACAACGTTCCTGCGATTGTGGGGTTGTCTTACGCTGTGGAGGGTGCTGTCAGCAAAAGAGAAGCACACAACACCAGGATGAAAGAACTTCAAAAATACCTGATGCAGCAAACAGAAGAAAAAATTGACAAGGTGGAACTCAACGGTCCCGTTGATGAAAGAGCCTCTGATAATATCAACTACTCTTTCCGCCATATTGAAGGCGAATCCATTATGATGTTCTTGGACTTCGATTCCATTGTCGTGGCAACGGGTTCCGCATGCGCCTCCAGTGATTTGAAGGTCAATTATGTCTTAAGTGCTATTGGAAGAGATCACGAGATGGCACACGGTTCATTACGAATCACCCCAGGAAGGGATACCACCAAAGAGGATTTGGATGTATTCATAGAGGCGTTGATTCCTATTTTAGAAAGATTACGCGCACAGAGTACCATTAAATAATATGAATAAACGAAAGTAGTGAGGTGAAAAAAATGGCAGTGATTAAATATACCAAAGAGGTTATCGAGCACTTTAAAAACCCTAAAAATGTTGGAGAAATTGAAAACCCTGATGGAGATGCAACGGTAGGCAGTCCAGCGTGTGGAGACCAAGTCAGCGTTTCATTGAAGGTCAAGGACAAAAAAATAGAGGATATCAAATTCCTCTCATACGGTTGTGCTTCAAATATCGCAACAGGCTCCATTGTAACGGAGCTGGCCAAAGGAAAAACGGTGGAAGAAGCCAAAAAAATGACATGGAAAGATGCCGTAGATGAACTTGGAGGGCTTCCTCCCGTAAAGGTGCATTGTTCAGTTCTTGCGGTTGATGGTCTGAAGGCAGCCATCGAAGATTATGAAGAAAAGAAACTGGGGGTCAAACACCAGAAGAGACTTGATGAGCAAAGTATCATCGAGGAACTCAAATCAGTTATCTATCCCAAAACTGGCAATAATATCATCGATGAAAAGCTGGTGAAATACCTGAAATACGAGAAAGGAAAAGTAGAAATTGAGATCTCCTTTGATGAAACCGATGTTTACAAGCAAAATGTCTTGGAAGAAATAGATGAGCATTTAAACGAAATTGACGGAATTGACGATATCGAAGTTAAAGTGGTTGAATACTAATGAGCGTGTATTTGGACCACGCGGCAACCACCCCTCTTTTACCGGAGGTGTTATCCTATTATTCAGAAGTATTAAGAGATTTTCCAGGAAACGCATCCAGCCTACACTTTGAGGGGCAACGATCCAGAGAGCTTTACAATTGGGCAAAGCAAAAAGTAGCCGATTGTATTAATGCCAATTACGATGAAATTGTATTTACTTCTGGCGGTACGGAGGCAGACAACATTGCTCTTTTTGGCTATCTAAAAGCAACGAAAGAAGAACACCCCAATAGAAAAAAAGTCATTACCAGTTCCATCGAACATGAAGCGGTAATTGAATCAGTTAAAGAATTGGGTAAACAGGGTTATGACGTTTACTTTGCCCCTGTAGATGAAAAAGGAGTCGTTGACTTTGATTACTTAAAGGAAAACATTGATGAACAAACGGCTATTTGCTCCATTATGTACGCCAACAATGAAGTGGGTACTTTGCAGCCGATAAAGGAAATTTCTCAACTCTGCCGTGAAGCCGGATGTATCTTTCATACTGATGCAGTTCAAGCCATGGGAAAGGTTAAAATGGATGTTCAAGACCTTGGAGTCGATATGCTCAGTGCCAGTGCCCATAAGTTTTACGGACCAAAAGGTGTGGGCTTTCTTTATGTGAAAAAAGGAACGCCTCTGGAACCTGTTTTTTACGGTGGCGGACATGAAAAAGGTCTCAGGTCCGGAACTGAAAATGTCCCGGGAGTGGCGGCCATGGCAAAGGCTCTTGAAATGGTGACTGATCAAATTGAGGAAAAACATGACTTATATACAAAATGGACGGATCAAATCATAGAAGCTTGCAAACAATTAGAAGGTGTTCAAATAAACGGCGCTCCTGAAAACAGAACCCCAGGCTCATTAAGTTTGAGTTTTTCTGGTGTTAACGGTGAAGCTTTGATGGGTATGCTGAGCATGGAGGATATTGCCGTTTCTACTGCATCCGCTTGCAGCTCACATTCACATAGAAAGGGCGGATCACATGTCCTTTCTGCCATGCATTGCTCAAAGGAATTTATCAACGGTACCATCAGAGTAGTGACGGGACATGATAATGATGATGAGCAAATTGACTTTTTCTGTGATAAACTCGTTGAAAAAGTGAATCTATTAAGGAGGTTGTCAAATGGCTGAGAGGTATTCAAAAGCTTTAATGAAACACTTTACCGATCCTCAAAATATCGGAAAAATTGAAAACAGCACTTTGGCAGCAACCGGGTTTAACGAAAGTGACGGAGATGGGGTTAAATTCTATCTCAAATTGGAAGATGATGTCCTTCAAGATGTGAAATACACGATAAAAGGATGCCCCAGGGCAATTGCCGCCAGTAGCTTTACCTCCGAACTGATTAAAGGTAAAAAGATAGAAGAAATTTTACAACTTGATTCAAAAAAGATATTTGATGAGTTGGGTATTGATGAATCCTTCACTTGTATCTCCATGCCTTTAAATGCTGTAAAAAGGGCGTTAAAAGAATACTCTGAATCATAAAAATAATGAATAAGTGATGGTGATTTTTTGAAAAGAGTGAGCTCAAAGAGGATGGGAACGGAACCGATCATTCCTCTTATGTTTAAACTGGCATTACCTGCAATGATCGGCATGTTAATCCAAGCCTTGTATAACGTTGTTGACAGTATGTATGTGGGAAGAATCAGCGAAGAAGCCCTTTCAGCATTGTCTTTGGCTTTTCCCGTACAACTGGTTTTAATTGCCCTGGGTGCCGGAACGGGTATCGGTACGACTTCTCTCGTTTCCAGAAGGCTTGGAGCTCATCGCAATAAAGAAGCAACACTGGCAGCTGAAAATTCTATTTTTTTAAGCGTTGTCTATTGGATCATCATCGCCATCATTGGCTATTTCTTTTCAGATAAAATCATCGCCTTATTTTCAGACCGAGATATTCTAATTGCACCGGCAAGTGATTATATCCGTATTATCATGACAGGTTCCATCGTTATGTTCTTTTCCATGATATCAAAAAATATCTTTCGCGGAGAGGGCAACACATTTACCCCAATGATCGCTTTGATTATCGGAGCTGTAACAAATATCGTTTTAGACCCATTTCTTATCTTCGGTATCTGGATCTTTCCGGAAATGGGGGTTCGCGGTGCGGCTTTGGCTACGGTCATTGCAAGGGGAGTCAGTTCTATCTTTCTCATTTACAGCCTCAAAACAAAAATCGTTGATATGGACCTTTGTTTGAAGAATTTCCGAATCAATTTCGGGATTATTAAAGAAATATACAGAGTAGGTCTACCAGCTATGTTCATGCAGATGATGGGAAGTGTAACCATCGCTCTCATTAACATCATTGCCGGTCAATTCCACATTTACGCCATCGCAGTGGTTGGTATCTTTTTCAGACTGCAGTCGTTCATCCTCATGCCTGTATTCGGTCTCGGTCAAGGTTACATGCCCATTATGGGCTATAATTTCGGGGCGGGAAATACCACGAGAATGAAGCACGCACTGACGATGGGAATGATTATCGCATCAGTTCTCACAACGATTGGATTTATCTTGTTCCGATTCTTCCCGGCTCAGTTGATCGGTTTGTTTAATAAAAACCCGGAGATGATTCAAATCGGTAAAGATGTCCTATCAAGGATTGCTATCGGTTTTCCCGTTATCGGTATATCCGTTGTAGGGTCTTTGACTTTCCAGGCATTGGGCAAAGGCATCAACAGTTTTATCATTTCCTTCCTCCGCCAGATTGGCATCCTTCTTCCTGTTATGTACTTTTTGACAAAGATCACCGCCTTTGAAAATATTTGGTATGCCTTTCCTATCTCTGAATATGCTGTCGTGATTATCATGTACATTTGGCTCTATTTCTTTATGAAAAAAACATACACTCAAGTTGAAGAAAGGAACAGAATCGTCGCAAACGAAAACGCATAAAAGTAACAACAACATTGTACCCGATGAAAATGGGGTGACTCATGGAAAAAATCACATTTTACACACATCTTTACGATGACTTTCAGGAAAGAATGGATCAATTCATTGTCAACGTGGCACGGGGAGAAATCATCGAAGAAAAAAACTCTATGTTTTATCTTATATTATAGCTACGGCACGGATGGGGGAGCCATCTCCTTCTTTTATTTTTAGGGGGAAGCATGAGAAAATGAATGCTTTATTTAAAAGTTTTTCCAGTCCGGTGAGGTTCTCGATGATCAAACAGTCGTTAGACAATAATATTTTGTGGTTTTTGAAATCGGTGGAATCGGAAGGGTCAACGGATATATAGTCCAATCCTACCGCTTTGATTTTGTTTTTGATAAGTAATTCCGTGGTGTTTTCCGCAAATGTCGGGAATCCTTGAAAATATTTCTCGTCTCCCCATAATTTGTCCCATCCTGTGTAAAAAAGGGCAAAGTCAATTTGTTGGAGTTTGTCCATCAAGAGCATTTCTGGTGTGATGAAGCCGTCAACTGCACTTTGCCTGCAGTCGAATACCCATCCCGTTCCGTAAAAGGAGTCCAGGGGCACGGTGTCGGTTGTTTTTTTTGAATCCAGCATGTGTTTGGGGCAATCCAGATGGGTTCCGGTATGTGTGAGGAGTGTTAAGAGTTTTTCGTTGAAGCCGTTTTTTTCCAAGGTGAATTCGTCGCTGATATTGGCATCTTTTGTCCCCGTGAAAACCGGCATTCCCGTTTCCATTGTGTGTGTTAGATCGATTATTTTCATGTTTTTTCTCCTTTATATTAACTTGTTTGTTTTTCTTTCGGACTGGTTCTTAAATTAAAAATATACTTCCTGGTTTTTAAAATTCAACAACAGTGATGCTCCCTTAAGAACGTTCAGACCCCCCCCACCCCCGTTGGGGGGGATTTTTGAGTTGCTAAATCATAAAATACCTCATCACAATAGAGTTTTCAGCATTATTTTCTTTGGAAGCAAACACTTATAAAATATAATCCAAAAACCTTGGATTTACACCCCTGTTTCATGGGAGTCATCTAGACATAGCCACCCCCTTTGATGTCCTGTGCCATCAACGTACTGCTTAAAATCAAACACACAATCAGCAAACCAAACAACAGTGTTTTTTCATTTTATTGCCCTCCTCTTTTTATCATCCGGTTTTCTTGCCGTGTTTTTCTTTATACATTCTATGCCATAATATTATACACTTTTTGTGATTAATGTCAAAACATTAGATAACGAAAAAATGGGAAGCCTTTTATAAAGTCAATAATCACTTCCCATCTCGTGCTATAATTACATATGAACGGAGGTTTGATATGAGAAAGTTTTTATTGTTGCTTTTCTTGCCTATTTTGTTTCTTTTGAACACTTCTTATTCACAGGAAAGCATGGAGATTCCTTTAAAATTTGATATGACATCAAATGGGTTGTATCAGTTTCAAATCCCTTTAACCCTTGGAATGCCCGTTGATTTTGGCCTGGGATTTAACGATATTATTCCGGCTGGGTATTTTTATGTTTTTTCTGAAGAAAAAAGGGAGAAAACTGTCCTCTTTGTCAAACGACCTGCTGAAATCAAACGGATTAAAGTAATGTGGGGTCTTTCCGAGGAGTTCTTATTCGAATTTAAGTTTCAACATATCTACAACGATTCTTTCAACGTGGACCAAATCGCAAGATTTTTCGGATTTTCTACTCCTTATGTAGGTATTCCATTGACTTTCAGTTACGATTTCAGGGCGTTTGGCAGCGGTTCAAACCCCGTGATAAATTCTTTCGGGGTGGGATATACAAATCTTGGCCCTGTTGAGTTAAACGTGTTTTTTCAAACCTATCGTGATCGTCAAAGAAAAAACGGACTGGCTGAAATTGGTCTGAAGCTCTTTGATGCCAGACCTTTTGGATTTGTTATGGGTGATCTGTTGGGTGTCTTTTCCATTATCGATTTAAAAGATCTAAATACCCACTTTAAACCCAGAATCGCTACCGGTTATTCCAGAAAAACCAATTCCATTTCTTTTGCTTTTCTACTTCATAGCAATTCAGCTGTGAATAAACGCACCACTTTGAATCTAAATACCATGCTTTTACTTCCCGTATCAGGTGAACCCTATTGGACATTCCAAGGGCAATATAACTATTCCAATCAACTGTCTGTCATTTTTAATTGTTCTTTGGATGGTTTTTATTTCGAAAACAAGTACATCTTTAATCTATCCACCCTTTTTCCAAATGGTTAAAGAAAATCCTCTTTCACTCTATATCCATATTCCTTTTTGTGCTTCTAAATGCGATTATTGCGATTTTACTTCATTCCCCATATCAAAAAACGCAAGCAAAGGCTTTTCTGAATACTTTTCTACGTTGAATCGTGAACTCATGTATTGGACAAAAGATCATCTAACCTCTTCTTATTCATTATCCTCCCTTTACATCGGCGGTGGTACACCTTCCGTTGTGCCCTTTAAATACTATAACCCTTTTTTAGAAAGTGTTCTTCGACAGTTCAACCAGCCAGTGGAATTTACCTGTGAAGTCAATCCCGGCAGTGTTTCCGCTGAATTTTTACACGGTTTAAAAGATTATGGTTGCACAAGAATCAGCATGGGGATGCAATCACCAAATGATCATACACTTGAAAACGTGAACAGACATCAAACTCTTTCTCAATTTATGCGTGCTTACTCAACAATCAGAGCACATTTTTCAAATGTGAACATTGATCTGATTTGTGGCCTACCCGAAAGCCTTCAGGAATGGCTTGAAAAAAGTGGTGATTTGGTGGCGAAATTGGGTCCGGAACATTGCTCAATCTATATATTAGAAGCAGAAAAGGAAACACCGTTAGGCGATCAATTCAGAAAGGGAGCCATAGAACTCCCTTCATTTGAATATACTACTGAGATCTTTGAGCAGATGATTTGGAGATTAAAAAATGTAGGTTATCGGCAATATGAAATTTCTAACTTTGCATTACCCGGTCATGAATCCCTCCATAACCACTGTTATTGGGAAAGCAAAAACTACCTGGGTCTTGGTGTTTCCGGCGGTGGTTTTTTTGAAGGGTTCAGATATGTGAATACGCATTCGTTGTCTGAATACCTGAGCGCTGGTTTTGAAAATGAAAGTCATTATGATTATCATGCAATTAATTCACCGGAGGAGAATCTGAGAGAGTTTCTTTTTATGGGTCTGAGATTGAAAGAGGGGATATTTCTGAATAAATTAAATACTAAATTTCCTGATGCCTCGATTGAGAGTATCACTCGCATCCTTGAAGGTTCGAAATACATGACTATATCAAATGGTTATTTGAGATTGAATGATTATTATTTTATTCATAATCGGGAAGCGTTTGAGTATCTCTTGGAGGTTGTATAGTTATTTAGATGGGGATTTTAAATCCGGGACTCTTTCAGAGTTATCTTAATGAATGGTTGTTTCAAATTGTGGATCATATGTTAAAAAGTACATAAAAATAAGTAATAACGTTTGGCTCAGGGGTGTTTTTTTTGATTTTTTACAATTAAAACAAACCTGTGAGTTAGATTCGTTTAATTTTACTTCTTAATCGTTTTGAAGTTCAAAGCCCCAAATCATCTGATACTGATTTCATGGCGTCGATGACGAATTGGATGTGTTCGGAAAGATCTACTCCAAGTTCTTCTGCACCTTTTTTGATGTCGTCTCTGTTGACTGAGGCAGCGAAGGATTTGTCTTTCAGCTTCTTTTTTACAGATTTTACCTTAAGGTCTTCTATCTTTTTTGAGGGTCTGACTAAAGTGGCAGCTGTTATCATGCCGGTTAGTTCATCTACGGCAAAAAGGGTTTTTGCCATGAGGGTATCTCTTTCAACGCCTGTATAATCGGCATGTCCCAGGATGGCTTTGATCCAAGACTCATCTACACCCTTTTCTCTCAAAATCTCTGCACCTCTGTAAGGGTGATCTTCTGCGGTGGGAAATCGTTCGTAGTCAAAATCGTGTAACAAACCAACTGTTCCCCAGACTTCTTCATCTTCGTTGAATTTTCTTGCATATGCTCGCATTGCAGCTTCTACAGCCAACGCATGTTTGATGAGATTTTCTTTTTTTGTGTATTCGTTTAATAATTCCCACGCTTGTTCTCTGTTCATTTTTTCCTCCAATCAAAACGGGAGGCCATCAGCCTCCCGTTATCATTTGTTTTAAAATTATGCAGATTGTTTGACGATTTCTATTGCCCGGTGTTTGTCTTCCACTATTTCTTTGGTGATGACAATGCGCTCCACGTTCTCCAAAGAGGGTGCTTCAAACATGATGTCTATCATCACTTCTTCAAAAACACTCTTTAAAGCACGGGCACCAGTTCCTCTGTTCATCGCTTTTTTTGCAATGGCTTCTAAGGCTTCGTGTTCGTATTCAATGATGATATTATCCATCTCAAGCAATTTTTGATATTGTTTGACGACTGAATTCTTTGGCTCTAACATGATATCTATTAGGGCCTTTTCATCCAAATTATTCAACGTGGTAAATACGGGGAATCTCCCGATGAATTCAGGGATTAATCCGAATTGAATCAAATCTTCCGGATTAGCGTGTGAGAGAATCTCGCCAATTCTTTTGTTTTTCTTGGACTCGATTTTGGAACCAAATCCCATGGCAGAACTTTCAATTCTGTGCCTAATGATTTCTTCCAATCCATCAAACGCACCTCCCGCCATGAAGAGAATATTTGTAGTGTCTATTTTGATGAAATCCTGGTAAGGATGCTTTCTTCCACCCTTTGGCGGAACATTTGCTTCCACACCTTCCAGTATTTTCAACAGGGCCTGTTGAACACCTTCGCCCGATACGTCCCTGGTAATGGATACGTTGGGTCCCTTCTTGCCTATTTTATCCACTTCGTCTAAATAGATAATTCCCTTTTCAGCTTGTTCTATGTCAAAATTGGCAGCTCTTATGAGTTTCAGTAAAACATTCTCCACATCTTCGCCAACATATCCGGCTTCTGTGATAGGTGTTGCATCAACAATTGCAAATGGTACGTCCAATGCTTTCGCCAGTGTTTTTGCGATTAATGTTTTCCCACAACCTGTTGGTCCAATCATCATGATGTTGGATTTTTCCAGCTCTATTCCTTCGGATTTTCCCAACATAATCCGCTTATAATGATTGTAAACGGAAACAGCCACTGCTTTTTTTGTTGCTTCCTGTCCAATCACGTATTTATCCAACTCTCTTTTTAACTCGAGAGGCGTGGGAAGGTCTTCTTTGATATCCCTAAAATGCATGGCCTGGTCTTCTGAAAGGGTATCATGATATAACTCTATACATTCATTACAAATATAAACATTTGGCCCCGCTAACAATCTTTGAACCTGACTTTCAGGTCTTCCACAAAATGAGCATCTCTTTTCTACTTTCATGCTACACAACCTTTCGGGTCATTATTGTTTCTTCTCTATAATTTTGTCGATTAGATGATAATCCAGCGCTTCGGCTGGCGTCATCCAATGGTTCCTGTCGGTATCTTTTTCTATCTGCTCGAGATCTTGCTTTGTATGTTTACTGATTAATTCGTTCAATTGTTTCTTGGTGTTCATTAACTCACGTACTTGTATTTCCACATCTGTCGCTTGTCCCTGAGCACCACCAAGGGGTTGGTGTAGCATGATCTTTGAATTTGGCAGTGAATATCTTTTACCATCTTCACCCGCCATGAGTAAAAGCGCACCCATAGATGCTGCAAGTCCTACACAAATGGTTGAAACATTGGGTTTGATGTACTGCATGGTATCGTAAATAGCTAATCCAGCAGAAACTGATCCACCGGGGCTGTTAATATACAGACTGATATCTTTATCGGGATCCTGGGCTTCTAAGAAAAGTAATTGGGCAATTATGATATTTGCAACGCTGTCATTTACAGGTGTTCCAAGGAATATAATTCTGTCTTTTAGCAATCTGGAATAAATATCATAAGCCCTTTCATATCTTCCCGTTGTCTCTATGACTGTTGGTATAATTTGATTTGTTGGTTCCACTTTTTCACCTCTTGATTATTCTTCGTCTTCCTGTTCGATTTTTTGGGCTGTCTTTTCTACTTCTTCAATTATTTTATCCGCTTGTTCTTCCGCTTCTCTTTCTTCCTCTTTTGTGGGTAATTCCTTTTCTTCTATATTGCATTTATCCATAAGATATTCTGCTGCTTTTTCCTGCATCATGTTTTCTCTGATTCTTGCACGTACGTTATGATCCTTTTCTAGAAATCCCATCGCTTGTTCAGCCATCATTCCCCAAGCAGGTGCCATCTTTTCCACATACTCCTTAAACATCTCATCCGTAATTTCTTCTCCGGATTCTTTAAAGACTTTACTTGTTGCGTATAATTTTTTCAGCTGATATACGTTTGAATCAATGATGGCATCATTTAATTCTGATTCCGAACCCACACGTTCCAATTCTGAATCATAGCTGTTATCTTTTTTCATGGATTCAACGGCACTTTCTAAAAATTCCTTTTTGGTTGCGTCCGATAATTCAATTTCTGAATCTTCCACCAAAGCATTGATGATCTGGTTTTTGATAGAATTCTTAACCGTTTCATCCATAGCTTCCATAGCCTCTTGGCGAATATTTGCCTTTAATTCTTCTAAGGTGTTTCCTTCGACTTCTTTCACCTCTTTGGCAAAATCATCGGACAATTCAGGAATTACCCTGTTATAGACCTCTTCAACCTTAATATTATAGATATAATTCATTTCTTTTCCTGATTTGTTCCCATCAGCATCAGCTGTAAATTCTCTTGTGTATTCTTTTTCTTCTCCGGCTTGCATGCCAATGCATGTTTGGATGATATCCCTTTGGTCATCCTCCAACAAATCATACTCTTTAGCTTCCTGATTGAAAAGTTCTCTACCCTCTTCGTTTTTGACAACATAGGACATCCTGACATTGTCGCCAATCTCTGCCTTTCCTACTTTTGGCTCCAGAATGGCATTTTCATTTTGAAGCTGTTTCAATCTCTCGTTGATCATCTCTTGAATATTTTCTTCGCTGGGAACATATTTATCAACGGTTATATCTTTGTAATCGGGTAGCGTTACTTCAGGTTTCAAATGAATTTGTACGGTTACCTCTGCGTTTTTATCATCTGTAAATTCAAGGTTCTCTATACTGGGTAACATAAGGGTATCTTTGTCTTTAATCGTTTCTTCGATATCATTTTTAATCAGTTCTTCTAAGGCGAGGGACTTTAAACGGTCTTCTCCAATCATCTTTCTGATAAGACCTTTCGGTGCCTTTCCTTTCCTGAATCCGGGAATTTGGTATTCCCTGCTTGCCTTTTGAATCTCTTGTGAGATAAATGGTTCAAATTCACTGTTTTCATACTTAAACTTGATGGTTTCAAGATTCTTCTCTTTTGAAATCAATTCTTGTTTCAAGGGTAAACCTCCTTAATTGTTATCATTGTTATTATATCATGTTTGGTTTTTTTCATAAACCGTCCCACCTATTTCGTCTTTAAAACAAATAAAAACCGGCTTAACTAAGCCGGCAATTATTAGATATTGGAGGCAACGGTCGGATTCGAACCGACGAATAGAGATTTTGCAGACCTCTGCCTTAGACCCCTTGGCAACGTTGCCAAAACCTCATGTATTATACCAGAATGGTACATTGATTTCAAGACACTTTATGACGTTTAGATTAATTTTTCCTCTTTTTTGATATAATCATATTGAAAGAACAATCACGGAGGTGTCCATTGAATTCAAAAAATAAAGAAGACTCGAAAAAGCAAACAACTAATCCTAAAAAACCCGAAAACTCCCGCGTTAGGAAAAACAATTACCAGAAGCAAGGGAAAAGAAGGCCTTCAAAGGGACCAAAGCGACCTCCAAAAAAGCCTACTCCCTTCAAAAGAAATGAAAAAAATCACACTCAGAACAACGAGGAAATAAAGAAACCTGAAGTGGAATTCATATCTAAAGCCACAATCGAAAGCGAGTGGACCATAGAAAATATTGAACGTTATATCCTGGCAGTTCAAAAGGCCTTTGAAAAGATACCTGAAACAGAAAAGAAAGAAATCGACTTAAGGGAGATTTGGATAAACAGCTCTCTTCCGGCTGATCTCATCTTGCAAATCATAACCGATCACGGGGAAAAGATTGGGATTACAAAGAACAGCCTTTATTTGGATGGAAAGATGATTTATTAGGCAATTTCAAGATACATTGACTAACAAAACGTTTTATGTTAGAATCAGTCAGTATATTACCCCGTACAAAGACATGGGCTGAGCCTCCTTGTACTTTGTTTGGGGCGAATTTTGGAGGTGTAATAATGGCTCTGGATTATGACAAGAAGCAAATGATTATTGATGAATTTAAGATCAACGAACACGACACCGGATCGGTTGAAGTTCAGGTGGCAATGCTTACCGCAAGAATCAGACAGTTGACTGAGCATTTAAAAAGACACAAAAAGGATTTCCATACCAGAAGAGGTCTGATGAAGTTGGTTGGTAGAAGAAGAAGATTATTAAAGTACCTTAGGGAAAAAAGACCAGAAGTTTACAAAGAAATGCTTGTAAAACTTGGGATAAGAAGATAATTCATCATATTCATAAAAAAACGGCCCTTTTAGGGTCGTTTTTTTATGGAAATCGATATACGACCGAATAAGTTTGAAGCAACGAAGCAAGGGTCAGATCCCTGATGTAGACGTCTATGGCATTGCCTTTAATGGCACTGCCTTCATCTTCAACAATAAACAGGCCTTTTGAAGGCGTACCCTTAAGCTCAGGGATGTAAATCATCGTTCCCTTTTCAAACAAAGCTGGATCGGCTGCAACGGAATACCATTCTTTTGCAAAACTACCATCTTTGACACGTCTAAAATATGGAAAATACGGTAAGTTACCATCTTCCCATTCAGTATAAAACGTTATTCTAAATTGCCCCATTTGTTTTAAAAAAAGCTTCATAGGATCTCTGTATTCGGCATTAAGAATAAATTCAAGCGTGAAAGAGTTGTTATGTGATGTCCCGATTATTTGACCACCGGTTACCCAATCACCTTTGTCAATCAAGATATCTTGAAGATCGGAATAAACAAGTTTAATATCGTTACCATGATAGATCACCACATAAGAAATGCCCTTGTCAATGACTCTACCGGGTAAACATGATACAATTTCCTGATTATCAGGTGCTACAAATGTTAACCCCCGTGAGAAACCATCCTGAGTATTTTCTGCATAAAATGTAAGGATATCTGAGGGTATCAGGTTTTTTCGTCCGTAAAGGGGGATTTGAATGCGCTCAAATACCGGAGGACTCTGGATAATCAATTCTTGTCCCCTTCTTATTGCCCTGGGATCGTTGATATTGTTCAATGCCATGATTTCATTAGCACCGTTGGGTCCTAATCCAAAGGCGTTGGCTATTTGGCTTAACGTATCTCCGGATTGAACTTGATACACGACTTTATCATCGTAAACGAGATAGTCATCTTTGCTAAAAGGTTCGGGATCGTTTTTATAGAGTTGCCATTTCAAGCTTTTAAAATTCTCCCTTAATAAGGCAATCTCTTTTTGTAATTTTTCCGTTTCTTCTCCTGTTGAGTCGGAAGTCAGTGTGGGAATATAAGTGTTTTCAAAGGCTTCAAGTTTTTTCCTGCTTTGCTCCTCAACAAGCCTCTTAATCTCTTCCATGGTAGGTATTTTTTGTTGTTGTGTTAAGTCAAGGTCATGATTGAATATAGAGGCATAAGTCATACTGGCATAAAGGGAATCAACAAACAGTGTATTTTTTTCTAATGCCTCTGAAAGTGCTTGAATAGCTCTGCTATTTTTTTCAATATCCAGTTTGTTTTGATTTTGCTGCCATACAAACTCTTCAACCTGTAATTGGAGTTGTTCCACAAGATTACTCAAAGAAGTGTATAAAATATCTTCTTCACTGAATACATTGGTATTGTCATAACATGATGTTAAGAAAACAACGATAAAAACCAGAAGGATGAAAATCATCCGCTTTGCTGTGCCAATCGTTATTCGGATCCTCTTACCTCCTCCCATAGTTCCTGGGCAGCTTTAATATAGTGAGAATTTGATCCTCTGTATTCTTTTAGAAGTCTTTCAAGCCACTTAAAGCCTTCCTTGATGTGGTTAAGTTGAATATTAAGCGATGACAAGTAAAACATAATTCCGTCACTATGCTGTCCTTTTTTATCTTCAGCATACGCCCTTTCAAATTGTTTAAGAGCCTTGGAATAACTGATGGCTGCGTTTTCCAAATCGTTTTTATCCATGTAATACCAACCCATTTTTAAAAACAACTGAGCTGTTTTAAAGGGCATATCAGCTTGTATATACGTTAATATTCCAAGAATTCGAATATTATGGGAATCATCAAGGGTTCGATCTTCTTCCAAGTTCAAAGTTAGATTTTGTTTTGCCCTTACCAGACTGTTTCTCAACATGTCTAAGCGGTCAAAAGACATCGTGTTTAGTATCTTATCAAAATCACTTTCAAATGCGGTAAAATAACATTCAGGACACGTCACAAGGGAATACCTATCCGGATCCACATCTTGATAAGTGGGCCGCAAGAATATATCCCTTTTTTTAACGGATACGGCGTTGGAAAAAACCCTTACCGATTCAAATTCTGCTTCACATAAAGGACAATCCATCTTTTTATACCAGAACTTTTTTTTAGCCATTATTCATCCTCAGCTTCCTGTAACAATGCGTTGACAAAGTCATTTGGATCAAAGGGTTTTAAGTCATCGACCCCTTCTCCCACACCAATGAATTTAATGGGAATACCGAATCTCTCTTTGATGGATAGAGCAATACCACCTTTGGCTGTTCCATCCAGTTTTGTGATGACTATTCCGGTTACACCCACTGCCTCGGCGAATTTCTCAGCTTGCATCAACCCATTTTGTCCCGTCGTTGCATCGATGACCAGAAGAATTTCATGTGGCGCTTCGGGTATAACCTTTTTAACCACTTTATGAACCTTCGCTAACTCGTTCATCAAATTGGTTTTTGTATGTAAACGACCCGCTGTATCGATGATTACACAATCTTTGTTTTTAGATTTGGCATGCTGAACAGCATCAAAAGCAACTGCTCCAGCATCTGCACCATGCTGATGTGAGATAAGCGTCACTTCAGCCCTCTCCTGAGCCCAAACCCGAAGTTGGTCAATGGCTGCCGCTCTGAACGTGTCCGCGGCTGCCAATACCACTTCTTTGCCATCGTTCTTTAAGATTTTGGCGATTTTCCCTATAGTAGTCGTTTTCCCCGCTCCATTGACTCCCACTACACTGATGACAAATGGTCCTTCTGGCGGGTAATTCAATTCTATTTCTCCGTCAAGCATTTCAACCATGATAGCTTGGAGAGCTTGTTCCGGAGAGTCAAACTCATTATTTCTCTCCTGAAGACTTTCAATGATCTTCTCGGAACATTCAACACCCAAGTCACCCATGATTAAAATTTCTTCAATCTCTTCCAAGGTGTCTTCATCCAGTTTTCCAAAGCTTAAAATCTTTTTAATTTTCCCAAATGTTGCTTCGTTGGTTTTCTTAAGACCTCTTTTCAGTTTATCAAAAAATCCCATATCATTCTCCCGCCTATATCTTTTGATAGAAAAATGGCTCTATGACTTTTAACCCAAGGTTTCTATAATTGAATATCCTTTCTGTACTACCAACAAAGAGAATTCCACCGGGTTTAAGCGCATTCACAAAATTTTGATACAAGACGTTTTTTGTTTCCATCTCAAAATAGATAACAACGTTCCTGCATGATATAAAATCCAAATCTTTTTCAAAGGGGTCTTGAAGCATGTTATGTTTTTTAAACATAACCCTTGTTTTTAAGACGGGTTTTACTTCGTAGCTTTCTTTGTCGATTTTTTTAAAATACTTATCTACTACAGCCGGGTCAGTGCTTTCAAGTGCGCGTTTTTCATAAACTCCGGCTTTGGCTCTAACCAAAACACTGGTATCAATATCTGTTGCTGTGATTTTTGCCTGAGAAGCTTTTAATTGCTCAAGGATAATCGCCCATGTATAGGGTTCTTCTCCACTGGAACAACCGGCACTCCATATCTTCAACCTGGGTCCGGTTTCTTTTAATTTTAAAGGAAAATACTTTTTTTCCAAAGCCTTCCACTTTTCAGGATTTCTGAAAAATTCCGTTACGTTTATCGTCAATTTATCCAGGAACTCTTCTTTTTTATCCTCATCAGATAATATCAACTTCACATAGTCCCTGTAAGTTTCAGTACGATTTTTTCTAAGTAAAATATCTGTTCTTCTTTTAACCCTATGTGGTTTATACCCGCTTAAGTCCAAGTCAAGCTTTTTTTTAACTTCAGTGACAAACCAGTCAAACTCCGGATCCGTTATCTTTTCAATCATGTCATTTCCTCCAGTCTTCATCATAATGTTCATCAATAAAAGTCTAGTTTAAAATTATATCTAACTCCCATTCTGAATAACCAATATTCTTTCTTTACAAGACGTATATCCATGAACAGATTATCTAATACTCGAAATTCGAAATCGGCAAAAAGCGAATTAATCATTTCATCATTATAATTCGTTTCATTTGAAAAACCTATGTTTGTTACTATATTGTCAGTTTCGAAATTCCAATATACATCTCTCCAAGTCCTTCTCCCAGAATTCTCATGCGCCAAAAATAACGCTGTCCCTGCACTCAATTCCAAAGGTCCTATGTGAACGGTTAAAAACGGAGAGAAATTCACTGAGTTTTTTATCCCACCCCTTATATAAAATTCGCCTTTTTGGTATTCTCCCAGTAGCCCATAAACCAAATGCTCAGAATCCTCTTCAAATATTTCATCGTAACTTCCCAGTTTGTCCGTTTGTACCCCAAAATGTTGGTATCCCACAAACGGGGTGAGTTCAAACCCTTTAAAAACAACACCCGGCCCAGCCGATAGAGCGTATGTAGTAGAGGACGAATTATCAATAAATGCATCGGCATTGATTTTAAAACCCCATTCTCCAGCACTGAGAGACGGCGATGAAAAATCAAATACCCATGAATTCCATTCAGGTGATTTGACATCCAGTTTCCAATCTTGATTATCGTAATCAAAATGAATATATTTTTTATAGAAATCAACACGTGGAAGAAAGACCATTTTGGAATTTAATCGGTTGTCCAATCCGAAATAAAAAATCAAATTTTTATATTTTACCCTTGTGAATTCAAAATAATCGGATACTTCTTTATTCGCCAACTGAAAGTAAGTGCCGAAATCATCTTTTCGTTGTTCCACCATGATGTTGAATTTTCCGTCAAAAACAAGAAAATGCATCTTTGGATTTAGTGTCACAAAAGCTCCCATGGCAGGTTCTCCGGTAAGAAAAAAACCTGAAGAGATATCGAGCTCAGCGTTGGCATCTGTCAGAATCTCTTCCGGATAAAGCAGTTCCCAATCCAAATCTTCAAATTCTTCATCTTGAGCGTATCCATAAGTTATTAGTATCATAAGAAGAAGGAAAACATAAAAGATTCTGATAATTTTTTTTTTCATTCCAACCATGACAAAACATCCTTCAAATATTTATGATGATTCAACGCGTAATGATTCGCTTTGTAAAGACCACGATGATAATCGGAACCCATACTGATCAACAAATTCTTTTCCCTTGCAAGAGACAAGTATCTTTGAATTTGCGGCTTGGTATGGTTGGGATGAAATACCTCCAACCCGTCTATGCCAAACTCGGTAAACAGATGAATATCGTATTTATTCATACCCTCCGAATAAGATCCGTTTCCGTTGAACAAACCCGGATGTGCTAAAAACGCTAATCCCCCTGCTTTTTTGATGATTGTTATTACTTCATCAGCGGGCTTTAATTTGTGGGTAAGGGTTTTATCACCTGAGTCTCCAATTAATTCTTCACTAAAGGCCTCTTGGGGATTAGCCACATACCCATATTCAAAGAGTAAGTTTGCTATATGAGGTCTACCTACATAATGGGCGTTGATAATCCGTTGAATATCTCTTTGATCAAATTCATACCCTTTTTTCTTGAGCATTTCAAATACCAAAAGGGCTCTCTCTTTTCGCAATGTGATACGTTCTTTGATAAACGACTTTAAAAGTGGGGAACGCCAATCAAATCGATACCCTAAAACGTGAACTTCCAACCCGTTGTACAAGGAAGAAATCTCTATACCGGGTAACGTATGCATATCATTCTCGAGAGTTGCCCTTTGTATTTGTTCATATGGAGCCATATTGTCATGATCCGTAATAGAAAAATGTGTTACATTGTTAGCCTTTAACACCTTAACAAGAGACTCGGGTGATTTTTCACCATCCGAATAACTGGTGTGTAAATGCAAATCAGGAAGGGGATTCACTTGAACCTCAAAAGGTTTCCATTATCCTTTCCATTTCTGCATCGTCAATGTCAAAATTGGCATAAACGTTTTGAACATCGTCAAGATCTTCCAATTTTGAGATAAGGTTTAGCACCTTTTCGGCATCTCTACCTTCAATGGCTACTGTGTTTTTTGGAAGATAGGAAAACTCAATATCTTTCGGTGTATATCCGGCTTCTTTAAGGACATCTGCCACCTGCATCATATCTTCAGGTGCCGTGGTTATTGAAACGGGATCGCCACTGTCATCGATATCTTCAGCACCAGAATCAATAGCGGTCATCATGAACTCATCCATATCCGCTATTTTTTCTTTACTCACCGTCATAGACCCTTTTTTCTCAAATATCCATGCAACACTTCCGGATTCTGCCATGTTTCCGTTGTACTTGCTGAATACATGTCGAACTTCTTGTGCTGTCCTGTTTTTGTTATCTGAAACAGTTGTTACAAGCATGGCTACTCCTGCTGAACCGTAACCTTCATACGTAATTTCAACGTATTCTACACCTTCAAGCTCACCGGTACCTCTTTTAACCGCCTTTTCCATGGTGTCTTTTGGCATATTGGCATCTCTTGCCTTGTCCATGGCAACCCTTAATCTGGGATTTGAATCCGGATCCCCGCCCCCTTCTCTGGCAGAAACCGTTAGTTCTCTAATAATTTTGTTAAAAAGGGCTGAACGTTTCTTATCTTGAGCCCCTTTTCGATGTTTAATATTGGCCCATTTATTATGTCCGGACAAAGATAAAACCTCCTTCAGTTTTACAATTTATAAATATCTTACAACAATAAAAGTCGTATCATCGTGTTGTTTTGCAGTACCTACAAACTCTTCCACAGCATAGAGAATCTCATTTTTAATCTCAGTAGCAGAATGATTATAATTAGTTTTAATAACCTCTTTTAACCTTTCGAACCCAAACTCTTCTTTTCCCTCATTTCTGGCCTCGGGAATACCATCAGTATAAATGACAAAGACATCCCCGGGTTTTAAATTAAACGTTTCTTCAACATACAGTTGATCTTGAAAAATCCCTATAGGTATGCCGTTATTGCTTATTTCAAAAAATTCGTCCGTTTCTTTTCGATAAAGAATTATTGGATCATGTCCGGCATTTGAATACTTAAAGCTACCCTCATTTGTATCCATAAGTACAAACATGGAAGTCACAAATCGATCGGTAATCTCACTTTGAGCGATATGATCATTTACTTTTGATACCAGTTCGGGTAATGAATTAGAACCCTGAACCATTATTCTTACAGCGGATCGAAAACTACTCATCAATAGCGACGCCGGTATTCCCTTCCCCGAAACATCGGCAACAATCAGAAATGTTTTGTCCTCGAGAAAAAAGACATCGTAATAATCTCCGGCTACTTCTACAGCTGGAGAAAAACTGGCTGCAATCTCTGTATTTTTAGGTTGTATAATGACTGAAGGCAATAAACTGTTTTGAATCTCTTTTGCTATACTTATTTGCTCTCTAAGCCTTTCCTGTTCAATCTTTTGTTCCAGGAAGATAAAGTTTTCAATACTGAAATGAATCTGATTGGCAATTGATTCCAATAATTTTCTGTCACCGGCTGTAAAAATACCACCAAGCTCACGGTTTGCAAGTACTATTCCCCCATAACACTTGTTGTTTGAACTGATGGGAATAATGATCATGGATTTGATAACCTTGGAGATGCCAAATTCTTCCAACTTTTCATTTTCAAGCATGAGAATTTTGACATCGTCTTTTTTTAGGTATTCGATCACAAAATTTTTGCACTCTCTTAGTTTACTCATTAAATTGGAATCATCATTAACTGAACAAAAAAAATCTTCCACACTCAGGTAGGAAAAATAGATACCAATCCCTTCAGCCGGAATTGAATTCTTAATAGATTCGATAAGACGATCAACGACTGAAACAGGATCAAGGGTATGAGATAAAATTCTTGTGACTTCGTAAAGAGTCGAAAGTTCTTCATAGGTCTTGGAAATCTCCTCAAGCTGGGTTTCCAACATAATAGAACTTTCTTCAAGCTGATTTTTGTAGTTTACAAGCTCATTTTCTAGCTTTTCGATTCCCTGATCCAGTATCTTAATAATGTAATCCTCACCCATATCTGGTAGAACTGTTGCATCAGATTTCTCTTCAACTTCCACGTCTGAAATCTGTTCTATTCTTTTTAAAAGGTTTTCAAGCCTTTTTCTAAGAGGCATCGCCAATCACTTCTTTCACGGAAGAAATAAGCTGTTTTGGACTAAAAGGCTTTGTCAATACACCTAAAGCACCCAAGGAAATCGCTTTATCCTTATCGTCTTCTCCACCTTTGGCCGTCAAAATAATCACTGGAATACCCTTTATGGCATCATCTTTTGATTTTTCCATCAAAACACCAAACCCGTCAAGCCTTGGCATCATGATATCCAGAACGATCATATCTGGTTTAAATCCACGCATCTTTTCGATACCATCAATTCCATCCACTGCTTGTTGTATTTCATATCCCGCTTTTTTTAAATTAAAAACGATGATATTTCTTAAAACTGCTGAATCATCTACAACTAAAACCTTTTTCGACATCATTGCCTCCTATGTAAATCAAATACATCACTTACGGGAATACAGGATTCACGTTTAAGATATACGTCCCTCAATATAGGTAAATAAAACAACCTTGGAAACCTCTCGCCGTAAAGGGTTTGCATGATATCTCTGTAATCCAGCCATTTTTTCTCCACTGTTTTATATTCTATCATAAAAAAGGTTTTATCAAGAATCACACAACGATCATCGAAGGCTCGTTTCTGTATAATTTGTGTAATCTCCTCTGTTTTTTTGCTATCCAACTGATCCTTTATAAGGATTCGGAAAGACCAAAAATCTAAATACTTGTTAATTTTTTCACCCGGATTCATCTGCCACATTCCCTTTATTTTTAGACCCCGAGGTGATTTGGTGTTAAAGGCTTTAATCAGTTCACCTGTAGAAAGATCCGTTTTGGTAAGTCTTACAACAAAATAAATGGCCTGAGAAATCAAACCGGTTGGTAAGGCTCTTGAAAAGGTTAACTTTGGTTTGGGGTGAAAACCTTGCGTAAACCACAAGGGAAAAGAAGCTCTTCTCATGGTTCTTTCCGTTGCGGTAATCCATTCTCGATGTGACAGAAAACGTAAAACCCCTGTTTTTGTTGCTTTACACAAATAAGAGAAGTGTTCAGGGGTTGTCATCACTTGATTATTTTGTTTTTCTGGGATCATATGCCTTTTTTGCCTCTTTAATTTCCTTTAATAATTCTTCAAAACCATCTGAAATATCGATTTCGCGTTTTAGTGAGTCGTTTCTCAATTTCAGTTCAACCTTTGATTTTTTAACCCCTCGGCCAACTGTAATCCTGATGGGAATACCGATCAAATCAGCATCTTTGAACTTGGATCCGGGAGAATTTTCCCTGTCATCCAAAAGAACTTCCTCGCCTTTTTCTTTTAATAGATTATAAATTGTTTCGGCTGCTTTATTCTGTTCTTCGTTTTTTGGATTGATCAAAGTAATAATAATTTGGTAAGGGGCTAAAGCAATCGGCCACAAAATCCCATTCTCATCGTGGAGTTGTTCCACAACGCCTGCAATACTCCTCGAAATTCCCCAGCCATAACATCCCATATGAAAGGGTAATTGTTTGCCGGATTCATCTGTAAAATTGGCATCCAAAGATTTTGAATATTTTTGGCCCAGTTTGAAAACCTGCCCCATTTCAATCCCCCTTGTTTCATCCAAGGGATTGGAACAAACCGGGCATGCATCTCCCTTTGTTACCATTTTAATATCGTGCCAACCGTCTACCTGAAAATCTCTTTCCAAATTAGTGTGAATAAAATGTGCGTCCTGCTTCATGGCACCCGTCACAAAATTGGTCAACCCTCTAACACTAAAATCTCCAATGATTTTCACATCTTTTTTGTTAAGACCTACAGGACCAATAAAGCCGATAGGTGTTCCAAAATCTGTTAATACTTCATCAGGCTGTGCCAATTCAATGGTTTGATCACCCACATGTGCCTTCAATTTGGCAATATTGATATCCAGATCTCCTCTGATCAAAGCCAAAATGTATCCTTCTCTACCTTTAAATAATAAAGATTTTACGATTTTTTTCTTGTCCACATTCAAATACTCAGAGATTTGGTCTATCGTTTTTTGATCTGGAGTACTAACCTCTTGTCGTTCAATCATTTGCTCTTGCGGATAATGATAATCTGCTTTGTACTCAGCCCTTTCATCCGTTGCCTTATAACCACACGTTTTACAAGTTAATAACGGTGATTCGCCGTTTTCAGCCAATATTACAAACTCATGGGTATCACTACCCCCGATAGCTCCCGAATCAGCCTCAACTGCCATATAATCCAGTCCCATTCTCTCAAGAATTTTTTCGTAAGCCTTGTACATTTGTTCATAAGTCTCATCCAATGAAGCCTCGTCAGTATGAAAGCTATAAGCATCTTTCATGATAAATTCCCTGGCTCTTAATAAACCGAATCTGGGTCTGATTTCATCTCTATATTTTGTATTGATTTGATACAGGTTTTTAGGAAGCTCTTTATAACTCACCAGTTCATTTTTTACCGTTACAGTGATCATTTCCTCGTGAGTGGGACCCAATGTAAAGGCTCTTTTATGTCTATCCTGCAGTTTCATCATTTCCGGACCGTAATCATCCCATCTTCCGGATTCTTTCCAGATATTAGCAGGTTGTACAATGGGCATCAATAATTCCTGACAACCGGCATCATCCATTTCTTCCCTCACAATTTGAGTAATTTTTTGAAGAACTCGATTACCGAGGGGTAAATAAGTAAAGATGCCGGCTGCTACTTTTCTGATAAAACCACCTCTGATCAAATATTCGTAACTAATCAGATCAGAATCGGCCGGAGCCTCTTTTATAGTGGGAGCATATAACTTTGAAAATCTCATAACAGTCACCTCTGCAGAAGTTAAAAAATACTGACCGATTATATCATGAAGGAGGGGAAAATCGTTTTTATCTTTGACTGTTGACCATTCTAAAAGATAAGGCTTTAAATGATAAGGAAATTTGAACATCTTCTATCATAACATCCTTGGGGGTTTTCAATCGTTTAGGTACAAAATTAACGATACTTTTTACTCCGTATTGAACAACTGAATTCAAGACTTTCTGAGCAACTTCGGATGGAACACATAGGACACCGATATCAATTTTTCTTTCCCTAATGATTTTTTCCATCTCTTCCACATTTTCTATCGTTAACTGTTCATCAATCGTTTTTCCTATTTTCTTTTCACTTACATCAACAATCCCTTTGACTGTAAATCCATCCTGAACCAGTCCCGGATAATTCGCCAACGCCCTTCCTATTCTACCTGCGCCAATAATTAAAACATTCCAATGCCTATCAATACCAAGTATCTTTTCAATGCTTTTCATTAAATCTATTACGTTATAACCGGTTCCTCTTTTTCCAAAACCACCAAAATAAGATAAGTCCTTTCTAATCTGGCTGGGTTTCAAATCAAGAATACGGCCCAGGTAAGATGAGGAAACCGTCTCCGCACCGTTTTTATTGTGTTCTTTTAACACCCTGTAATAAATAGCCAATCTCCTGGCCACCGGTTTGGGTATTTTTCCAAACATCCGTTCACCTCATTGTGGTAAATTTCACAATAAGAATTATAACATATAGCTATTCGATTCCCGGACATTTTTATTTCGGTTTTGAAATTAACTTTATTTTGTGTAAAATAGATATGAGGTGGTGCAGAATGAAAAACAGGATATTTAAAAAATTGGGGATCGAAACATCGATTTTCGGAATGGGATGCATGAGATTACCCCTTAAAGAAAGTGGGAAGCCTGAAGATATTGATGAACCCGAGGCAATCAAGATGATCAGATATGCCATCGACAAAGGTGTAACTTACATTGACACAGCTTATCCTTATCATGGGAGAAAAAGCGGAGCCTCTGATTTGGGTTTAGTCGAAAAAGTCAGAAAATTGTACGTGGACAAATTCGTCCGCTTGTTTTTTAAAAAGAAAGAATAACCGTTCGAATACTTAATGCGATGATCAATATTCCCAAAATAATCATCAATGCTTTTGGTTTGATTTTCTTGGTAAAAAAAGCTGCAAGGGGTGCTGCACAACCTCCACCAACAATCAATCCACCAATAACATACCAATTAAATTGAGAGATAAGTGTCAAAAACGCAGCTACTTCTGCAACAGTAACGAAAAATTCAGCTGCGTTGACACTTCCAACGGTATGGCGGGGACATTTTCCGTCAGCAACTAGGGTTGTGGTTACGATGGGCCCCCAACCGCCTCCACCCATGGCGTCAAAAAATCCTCCAAGTAATCCCAAGATAAAAAAGTGCCGTTTTCTAACAAAGAATTCCCTCATTTTTCCATTTGAACGAAAAACCTTCATAAGGATTCTGAATCCCATCAATC
The DNA here is from genome assembly GCA_034659095.1 of Thermotogota bacterium. GTDB lineage: Bacteria > Thermotogota > Thermotogae > MWEM01 > MWEM01 > JASUTC01. The sequence goes on along the minus strand of JAYEGQ010000209.1, from coordinate 1,896 downwards.
CCAGGTACACTCCAATTATAGGCTTAATAATATTCGAAGGAATCTGTGTTAATAAATAGGCTCCCAAAACCCCTCCGATGATTCCCGGTATAAGCAACCGTTTAAACAATGCTTTGTCAACGTTTCCCAATTTAAAATGGGAAACCCCCGATATTAAAGTGGTGAATATCTCTGCAAAATGCACTGACGCACTGGAAATCGCTGGTGACACACCAAACCCCAAAAGCATAGAATTTGAAGTCACTCCGTATGCCATTCCAAGCGCACCATCTACAATTTGTGCAAAAAAACCCACTACAACGAATAACCAGAACTCACTCATTATACCCCACCCTCAACTCAACACTCTTATTAGAGTATTATATCACACTCGTTTAAGAGGGCTTTTGTAAAAAAAAAAAGAGACGATTTTTTTCGTCCCTTTCAAAAAAACTTTTCTATCTTTAATGTTTTATATCTATGTATTTTTCATCCCCGCTGGAAGACTTAAGCCGGATGGTCTTTTTCTTCAAATCATGATGAGTGATGATGTATCTGACTGTGGCACTGGGCATTCGCATGGCAATGGATTCCGTAATAGCCTTTCCGTGTATGAATTTTACACCGTTTAGAAAGTCCCCTTTTGTAACACCTGTTGCGGCAAAGATAACATGTTCACCACCTACTAAATCCTCTGTATGATAGACTTTATCAAAATCCCAACCTTGCTCGGTTAATAAGGTTCTTTCTTCTTCTGTTTGAGACCATAATTTTGCTTGTAATTCTCCCCCAAGGGTTCGCAACGCCGCTGCTGCCAAGACACCTTCCGGAGAACCGCCAATACCTATGCAAATATTGACACCACTTTCTGGTGTAGCTGTGGCGATGGAGCCGGCAATATCTCCATCACTGATCAACTTGATTCTTGCTCCTGCAATTTTGATATCATCAATGATTTCTTTGTGTCGATCACGGTTTAAAATAACAACGGTGATCTCACCGACTTCCACATTCAATGCAGTTGCTGCAACTTTTAAATTTTCTCTAATAGGCGCGTTTATATCCAATCTACCTTTTAATTCCGGTCCAACTGCCAATTTTTTACAATAAAAGGTCGGTAAAGCTGACATCTTTCCGTGTTCTGCTGCTGCCATGACGGCAATTCCGTTAGGCAATCCATAAGCAACCAATCGAGTACCGTCAATAGGATCAACAGCTATGTCCATCTCAGGAGCATTATCAGCATAACTACCAACATTTTCTCCTTCAAACAGCATAGGGGCCTCGTCTTTCTCACCTTCACCAATGATAACGGTTCCCTTAATGTCGATATAATCCAACATCCCTCTCATAGCATCAACAGCTGCCCCGTCAACTGCTTCTTTATCTCCAAAGCCCAAATAACGACTACTCATCAATGCAGCGGCTTCTGTAACACGTACAAAATCCAAAGAAAACTCAGGATACATTTCCTTTGTCATCTCTCAACCTCCCCGTAGAATAAGTATACTCATAATTTTTGTTACTCTATCCGAACAAATTATAACATTTTATCTTTTTTTATAGTAAATTGATAAATCCTCTACCACACCTTCAAGTAAACCTTTTTTGGCATTCATTACCGATTCGTATTTCTTTTCTTCAGGCGTTAAAGCACCTCTGGTTTCTGTAATCGCCTTTAGTTTTTTTAATTCATTTTCGTGATCCAACAACTCCATTTGAAAATTTAAAAATACTTCGTTGAATGTTGCCGGTTCTTTAGATGCAAGTTCTTTCAAAAAAGCTTCGTTTTTTAAGGACATGTGTTTTCCTCCTGATTGAGTTTTAAAAATCCCCGCTTTCCCGCAGGGATTATTTATCTTTTCTATTGTGTACAATAAACCTTATAATCAATATCTTTAAAAATGGGATCCAACC